>JBDTLV010000208.1:0-2803 GCA_039934615.1 Tahibacter sp. | reverse complement strand
CCGCAGATCGCGGTCTTTTCGAGCTTGACGAGCACGTCGTTCGGGCCGATTTCCGGCATCGGAACCTGCTCCATCCAGATGCCTTTTCCGGTTTCGCGCTTGACCAGGGCTTTCATTGTCTGCGACATGGATCGGTTCCGAGGGTGGCGCCAGGGTCGGCGCGGCAGACCTCATTATAGACGCAGGTGTTGCCGGGACTGCAGCGCTGTCGCCATGCGCGGCGGTGTGGGTGGGGCGCGGTTCATCGGTGGATGTGCGTGCGCGGCACGTTGGACGTCAAACGTCCTTCGACTAAAGTCGCACGCAATTGTATTGCACGCAATATAATCGGGTGCTACATTATGTCCACGTTGCGGCAGGCACCTCGCCGCTCACCCACATTCTCAAGGAGTTCGTCATGCAGATTCTCTATCGCACCAGTGCCACCGCTCAGGGTGGTCGCGCCGGCCACGTCCGTTCTGTCGACGGCGTGCTGGATCTTGACCTCGCGATGCCGCGTGAACTCGGCGGCGACGGTCGTGCCGCCACGAATCCGGAGCAGCTGTTCGCCGCGGGTTATTCGGCATGCTTCGAGAACGCGCTGCTGCACGTGGCACGCGCCAAGAAGCTGCCCGTGCATGACACCAAGGTCAGCGCGGAAGTCGGCATCGGGCCGCGCGCCGACGGCGGCTTCGCATTGGCCGTCAGTTTGAACATCGAGCTTGCCGGTGTGGACCAGGCTTCCGCGGAAGCGCTGGTGCAGGCCGCGCATCAGGTCTGCCCGTACTCGCATGCACTGCGCGGCAATGTGGACGTCGCGCTCAGCGTGACGGCGATCTGACCCCGTGGCCCGCGCGCGCAGTGGCGTTGCCGTGGTTCCGGCGGTGAAGCCGGCCAACACCACACGCGCCGCCCGCGCGCGGATCGAGGCTCTGCAACTGTCGCGGCAGTTGTGTTTCCCGTTGTACGCGGCGGGCAATCTGCTGGGCCGGTTGTACCGGCCCTTGCTTGATGCGATCGGCCTCACCTATCCGCAGTATCTGGTGATGCTGGCGCTATGGGAGCGCGACGCGCGCAGTGTCGGTGAACTCGGCGAGACCCTGTTCCTGGATTCGGGCACGCTGTCGCCGTTGCTCAAACGACTGGAACAGGCGGGCCTCGTGCAACGCCGCCGTGCGATCGATGATGAACGTCGTGTGGTCGTCGCGCTGACGGCGCAAGGCCTGGCGTTGCGCGATCGCGCTGCCGATGTCCCTGAGGCGATGCTGTGCCGGATTCCGCTGAAAGGTTCGGAGCTGGCAGGGCATCGGGAAAAAATGTGGAGCTTGCTGCATACCTTGCAGCAGGCGGCCGCGGACATCGCGGATTGAATCGATGCGCCGGTGCGCGCCGGCACGCCGAACGCAGGTGCCGACTCGATGGACTGCCTCATCGGAGAACCTTGCACCACGCCGCAGCCAGACCTTGCAACGCATCCTGCTAAAATCCGCGCATGTCTTCGGCTGACCAGCGCCCGCTCGCACTATTCCTGATGGGCCCGACGGCGTCGGGAAAGACCGCATTGGCGTGCGCGCTGGCGCAGCGTTTTCCGGTCGAGCTGATCAGCGTGGATTCGGCGCTGGTCTACCGTGGCCTGGATATCGGTTCGGCGAAGCCGGATTTGGATACCTTGCGGAAATTTCCACATCGCCTGATCGATATCCGCGATGCGGCGGACGCGTATTCGGCGGGCGATTTTCGCGCCGATGCGCTGCGCGAGATGCGCGAGATCACGGCGGCGGATGCGATTCCGTTGCTGGTTGGCGGCACCGGTCTGTATTTTCGCGCCCTGCAATACGGGCTGTCGGCACTGCCGGCAGCCGATCCCGAGCTGCGCGCGCAGTTGCAACAACAATTGGCGAGCGAGGGTCTGTCCGCCATGCACCGGCAGCTCGCGCAGCACGATCCACTCACCGCCGCGCGTATCCGCGCCACCGATACGCAGCGCGTGCTGCGTGCGCTGGAGGTGATCGCCTTGACGGGTTCGACCTTGAGCGAACTGCACGAACACCAGGGCGAGCGGCTGCCGTATCGGATTCTCAAGCTGGCCTTGCTGCCGATCGATCGCGCGCCATTGCATGCGCGCATTGCGCAGCGTTTCGATGACATGCTCGCGGCGGATTTTCTCGACGAAGTCGTACGATTGCGCGCACGCGGCGACCTGCACGCGGACCTGCCCTCGATGCGCGCGGTCGGTTATCGGCAGGCATGGCAACACCTGGACGGCGCATTCGATCGCAACGAATTGCGCGAACGCGGTATCCACGCGACACGTCAGCTGGCCAAACGTCAGATCACGATGCTGCGCGGCGAGCTGGACGCGCTTGCTTATGATCCGGAGCACCACGGACTGACGGATGCAGTGGCGCGAGCGATCGGGGCATTTGTGCAATCCGCGTGAAATTCACCGCGCCGGATGCGTGCCTGGCCGCAGTGGCGATGACGTCGGCCGGCATGAACGGATCGCATAAGCACGCGCGGAGAAGTGCAAAACCGCCGGCTTTATGAACGGGCAAACTTGCAACGCGCGCAAGCGACCCAACTTAGCTACCGCGCGGGGGCTTTGAGCGTACCGGCAGTCATCCCGATGCCGGCTTCATGACGCAATCGACATACTCCCCGCGTTCAAGAACAGTTAAGATTCACCCACTTGAACCGGGGCGTTGGGTTTCGGGCCACGACCCAGCTGCTTATTTTTCCGGTTCGCTGTCAGGAGAGTCACCATGTCCAAAGGGCAGTCACTGCAGGATCCGTTTCTCAACGCTTTGCGTCGCGAACGAGTTCC
>JBDTLV010000207.1:0-2859 GCA_039934615.1 Tahibacter sp. | reverse complement strand
ACGAACGCTTCGTGCGCACGCGCCTGACCGGCAAGAATTCGATCACGACCGGCAAAATCTACGAATCGGTGATCCGCAAGGAACGTCGCGGCGACTACCTGGGTGCGACCGTTCAGGTGATTCCGCACATCACCGACGAGATCAAGCACTGCATCTACGAAGCGACGCGCGGCTACGACGTGGCGCTGGTGGAGATCGGCGGCACGGTTGGTGACATCGAATCGCTGCCGTTCCTCGAAGCGATCCGCCAGATCCGCATCGAGCACGGTCCCGAAAAGTGCGTGTTCATGCACTTGACCCTGGTGCCGTACATCAAGGCGGCCGGCGAGATCAAAACCAAGCCGACCCAGCACTCGGTGAAGGAATTGCGCACCATCGGTATCCAGCCCGACATCCTGCTGTGCCGTTGCGAGCAGCCCTTGCCCGATGCGGAGCGGCGCAAGATCGCGCTGTTCACCAACGTGCCGGAAAAGGCTGTGATGAGCGCGATCGATGTGGATACAATCTACAAATTGCCACAATTCCTGCATGGCCAGGGTCTCGACCAGCTGGTGGTCGACCGTCTGCGTCTGGATGCGCGCCCGGCGGATCTGTCGGCCTGGGAACGCACCGTGGCGGCGGTCGAGAATCCGAAAGACGAAGTCACAATCGCGATCATCGGCAAATATGTCGAACATAAAGACGCCTACAAGTCGCTCGGCGAAGCCTTGCGCCACGGCGGCATCAAGCAGTCGACGCGGGTCAACTTGCGCTGGCTGGAATCCGAGCAGATCGAGATCGAAGGCGGTGCCGTTCTGAAGGACGTGGACGCGGTGCTGGTGCCGGGTGGATTCGGCAAGCGCGGCTTCGAAGGCAAGATTGCCGCCGCACGTTGGGCGCGCGAGAACAAGGTGCCGTATTTCGGAATCTGCTATGGCATGCACGCGGCGGTGGTGGATTTCGCCCGGCATATCGCCGGTCTGGAAGGCGCCAATTCCACGGAAAACGAACGCAACTGCGCGCATCCGGTGATCGGCTTGATCACCGAGTGGACGACCTCGGGCGGTGACGTGGAAAAACGCAGCGAGGAGTCGGACCTGGGCGGCACGATGCGCCTCGGTGCGCAGGAATGCCGACTCAAGGCGGGCTCGCTCGCGCGCAATCTCTATGGCCAGGATGTGGTGCGCGAACGTCACCGACACCGTTACGAATTCAACAATCGCTATCGCCAGCAATTTGAAGACCTGGGTCTGACCATTGCGGGCAAGTCGATGGACGATCTGCTGGTCGAGATCGTCGAGTTGCCGAATCATCCGTGGTTCCTGGGCTGCCAGTTCCACCCGGAGTTCACGTCCACGCCGCGTGACGGACATCCCTTGTTCATCGGATTCGTGCAGGCCGCGCGTGAATACAAGGCTGTGCGCAATGCGCCGCGTCTGGCGCAGGCGGCGAACGCATGAAGCTGTGCGGTTTTGAGGTCGGGCTGGACCAGCCGCTGTTCCTGATTGCCGGTCCCTGCGTCATTGAATCGATGCAGTTGCAGCTGGATGTTGCCGGGCAACTGAAGGAAATCACCGCCAGGCTCGGCGTCCCTTTCATCTTCAAATCGAGTTTCGACAAGGCCAATCGCACCTCTGGCACGAGCTTTCGAGGCCCGGGTCTGGAGGAAGGTCTCAAGGTGCTCGCCGAAGTGAAGCGCCAGATCGGCGTGCCGGTACTGACCGATGTGCACGAATACACGCCGATGGACGAGGTCGCATCGGTCGTCGACGTATTGCAGACGCCGGCGTTCCTTTGTCGACAAACCGACTTTATCCAGAAAGTGGCAAGTGCCGGAAAACCGGTCAACATCAAGAAGGGCCAGTTCCTCTCGCCCTGGGAAATGAAGCACGTTTCCGCGAAAGCGCTGGCCACCGGCAATAGCCAGATCATGGTCTGCGAACGCGGCGCGAGCTTCGGCTACAACAACCTGGTTTCGGACATGCGCAGCCTCGCGGTGATGCGTGACACCGGATGCCCGGTCGTGTTTGACGCAACCCATTCGGTGCAATTGCCCGGCGGCGCCGATGGCAAGTCCGGCGGACAACGCGAATTCGTGCCAGTGCTCGCCCGCGCGGCGGTCGCCGTGGGCGTCGCAGGCGTGTTCGCCGAGACCCACCCGGATCCCGACAAGGCGCTCAGCGATGGGCCGAATGCCTGGCCGCTGGACAAGATGGCGGCGTTGCTCGAGACCCTGGTCGAACTCGACCGTATAGCGAAGCGACTGCTGGCGGCAGAGCGCAACGCATGAGTGCCGGACGCCGCCAATTCCAGCGGCGAGCATTTCCGGTCTGATGTCTGAGCGGATTTTCCGCCTTCCTTGTGGACCCTGAATTCAACACTCATCGATGACCATGACCACAATTACAAAGATCCACGCTCGCGAAATCCTCGACTCCCGTGGCAACCCGACCCTCGAAGCCGAGGTCACGCTGGGTTCCGGACACATCGGTCGCGCGGCGGTTCCGTCCGGCGCGTCGACCGGTTCGCGCGAAGCAGTCGAGTTGCGCGACGGGGACAAGACGCGCTATCTCGGCAAGGGCGTGCTGAAGGCGGTCGGTCATGTGAACGGACCCATTGCCGCCGCGCTGACCGGCTTCGATGCGACCGATCAGACGGGGCTTGATCGCAAATTGATCGCGCTGGATGGTTCGCCGAACAAGAATCATCTGGGTGCCAATGCGCTGCTCGGCGTGTCGCTGGCCAACGCGCACGCGGTTGCCGCATCGAAAAACATGCCCTTGTGGAAGCACCTTGCCGGATCGCGCTCAGCGCGGCTGCCGGTGCCGATGATGAACATCATCAACGGCGGCGCGCATGCCGACAACAATGTGGACATGC
>JBDTLV010000206.1:0-3076 GCA_039934615.1 Tahibacter sp. | reverse complement strand
GGCTATCGGTCCCGAGGTCGAAAGCAGTCCAACCATGGTCGAAACACATTCAACAGAGCAACACACACTCACCGCCAGGGTCGATTGCATCGTGGCGAGGCAGCATTGCACTGCCGCGGAGGTCGATAGCCTGCCGCCGAGTCGAGCGACCCTTGCGTCAATGGTCGAAAGCCTCGCAACGGTCAGCGCGCCATGGCGGCGATCCCACGCAGGCAGTCCCGAGACTCGACGGACTTTCGCGGACGTCATGAAACCTCTCCGGCCGCCTGTCGTCGCACCACACAATGTCGGCGCATCCGTGGATTTTCCGCGTTGCGTGATCAGAGACCGCGCCGCGATGTACGACGTCGCTGCCGCCAAAATGGGCCCGAAGCCCTGTGTTAAGTCGATCGGATCGGGATTCAGGAAGTCGCCGCGGCAGGTGGAGGAGCCGATCGCGGCGTGAAGGGCAAGGGGTAGGGAGTGGAACCCCGAGGGTTTGAATAGAAAGAAGCCGCAGCGATGCGAAATCTTTTTTTTGCCTGCAATCAAACAATCGATACATCAGCGGTGTTTGCAGCCACGGTACACCTTGCACACTCCTCCCGTTTGTTGCCAACTGCACCTATCGAAGTCGGTGAAGGCGAAGATCGTGTGCAGCTGCAACAACGCTTCTGTCGGGCACGCCGAACATCGTCGTCCACCCACAATCGTCGCCGGCCTCGCTGCCATCCTCCTCGCGACCTCCTGGGGCGCCATCGCGGATGCTCCGCCAAGGACTCTCGTTCGCCCTCTACCCGGTGCTGCCCAGGCCGGCAAGCCCTTCTTCGATCGGCTGCGCAAGCTTGCCGGTCCCACCGCCACCGACTGCGGCTTCGTGCCCGAAGGCCGCGACACCAGCGCGGCCATTCAATGCGCCACGCAGACCAACGCCGACCAGAAGCCTTTCTGGATCGCCACACAAACGCACGACGAAAACTCGGTGGTGTTCAACGGCGCCGCGCGCGACGACGCCGGCAAGGCATGGTTCATGACCTTCGATCTCGACGCGCACGTCAAATCGGTGCTGACGACCCCGACCGATCCGATGCCCTTGCTCACGCAATCGCCATGTGCCGAGCTGCAGTTCTCCAAGGAGGAAACCCCCGGTGTTGCTTGCAGGCTTCAGTCCTGGAGTGCTCCCCTAATCAAACCATTCACTGATCGCTTGCAGCAGCTCGCAGGTCCGACCACCATCGCTTGCGGTCTGGTGAGGCTGGACGAGGATGCAACAGAAGCGATTGGCTGCGCGCGTCGCGCGTTGCAAGACGGCAGCCTGTTCTGGGTAGCCGCGGAGGAGTCCTCGATCGACTCGACGATTTTCCACGGCGCCGCGCGCGAATCCGATGGCACGATCTGGGTTGGCTATTTCGAAACGGATGAACGCACAATTCACCTGCCGCAAGAACCCAAAAGCTATCACCCCTATGTGGGGGCTTTCCCGTGTCGGGAAGTACGCCTTTCTACCAGTACCGAAGGGCGCATCTACTGTGGAGTGGCCGGTCGACCCTGAGCGAGCGCGACGCAAAGTCGTACACATTGCACATTCGTTCTATTTGCCGCTCATCCATTAGAGCGGGGTGGGTTCACCGATCGCCCAATTTTCTCCGAAACCAGGGCGCACGAAAGCTTGCGTCAGTCACGAGAGTGGAACAGCATCCGGGCGGTAACAGGGTGCGCAGCTATTGAAAAAGGAGTGATTCCACACACGCCGACGCCTGCTGACCCGCGGGCAACACCATGTCCAACACGGGCAACGTGCATCCACCGATCGGGATCGCGGCACGCAGTAGTGCCAGCTGCGATCCGCCTGCAGGTCCGATCAATCCACGATGATCAATTTGTCCAAAGTGACTTATTGATCTTGTGGAAGGATTTGTGGGGAAGCCTCAGTCTCTGGCCCATTTTCGAAAACGATGGTGGTACATCCCCGAAAGTTTTCGCCACGCGCCTTGTTTGAGGCGGCAGTCAAAGCCCTACTGCTTCACCACCTCGACCCTTCGATTCTGCGCCCATCCGATCGCCGTATCGTTCGAAGCAATCGGCTTGGTCTGGCCAAATCCAGCGGTCGTCATCCGATCCGCAACGATACCCGCAGTGACGAGTGCCGCCTTCACCGAAGCGGCGCGCCGCTGGCTGAGGTCAAGATTGTGCGCGGCGTTGCCCGTCGCGTCGGTGTGGCCTTCGATACTGATGCGCCATGACGGATTCGCTTTCAGCGCCCCCAGCAATTCATCAACGGCCGGTTTCGCGTCCGCACGCAGGCGATCACTGTCGACATCAAAGTTGATGCCGTAGATCCGCACGTGGCCCTCGGCGGCGAGCTGGGTCGCGACGATATTTCCACTGGCAGCTTTGGGATTCCAGTTCGGGCAGGAGCCGACTTTGTCACTGGTCTTTGTCAGGTTCCATGTCGCAGACCAGTCACTGCTTCCGTCCTCGGCCCACCAGCCTTCGAAACTCTTGCCGTCGCGCTTGAGCACCATGATCGCGGCGCCCTTGCCGTTGGCTTCGTGCCAGCTCAGGCGCATGAGATGCGATTCGAGCCCGCCCTGGATCAAGCCGCTGTTGTGCTCGTAGCAGCCGCTGAGTTGCGCGCCGTCCTGCACCAAGTGGACATTGCCGTAGGTGCCGTTTTCGTAGGTGCCCGAGAGATTCGTTGCCGTCGCGGTCTGCGTCAGTTGCTTACCGAGCGCGCGGAACTCCATCAGCTCGCTCAATTCCGGATCGCCATGATTGTTGTTGACGACGACTTTGATCCACCGTCCGGTCGCGGGCTTGGCAAGGTTGAAGTGCTGCCTGTCGAGGCCAGACTGTAGTGCGACGCTGGTCAGCGGGACGAAGCCGGCAGTTGCCGACGTGTCGGAAACCAGTACGTCGATGTCCTTCGCCGCGCGCTCGGGACTGTCGGTTGAGGCGGTATCGAATTCCAGCGCGTCGATCTCGGACGATTCCGGCAACGAGAGAACGATCGTGAACGGACCCTGCGCGCCTTTCTCGGTCGACCAGCCGCTGTGCGGGTTTTCGTCGGTCAGCCAGCGCGCCTGCCAGCTGTCGC
>JBDTLV010000205.1:0-3077 GCA_039934615.1 Tahibacter sp. | reverse complement strand
GCCGCCGCGCCGATCTGCGGCCAGTCGACTTGCGGATTGCGCACGTAGATGTAGCTGATCGCCGATCCGCCGACATCGACTTCCAGATGCGCCTTGCCCGGCAGTCGAAAACCGGGCTTGCCTTCAGTCTTCTCCATCAACGCCTCCTGCGACTGCCAATCGCGGTGCTCGATCACCAGCCGGCAGAAGTTCTCGGCGCAACTCAGCTCACGGACGCGCAGTCCGCTGATGTCGGCTGCCTGCAGGGTGGCGCGCAAATCCCGTTCGGTCGGGACCGCCCATTCCCCGTTGCCGCGGCCAACGTCGCGCATCTGCGCATCGATGTGCTGTCGCAGCAGGGCCCGCTCCTGCTTTTGCGCGGCGGCAGCTTGCGCATCGGAGCTCACACGCGGGGCGCTCTCCGCTGCCTGCGCCTGCGCCTGCGTCGGTCCGATCGACGCGACCAGCAGCAATGCCGCCGCTATCCGGCGTGGGAGTGACATGTTCAGCCCCCCGACGAATAGCTGCCGAGCACCGACTCACCGTACACGGCGTCCGATGGCGGGAGTACACAATGCACTTGATGGAATCCTTCATACTTGTCCTGCGAGTTGTACGGACCGAAGGAAAACGTGCGGAAATTGTCCGTACCCGACCCGACCGACGTGGTCCAGCCGCTCCAGGTCCAGTCGTGGCCGTAGGCACGCTGATCGTAGAAGCCGCAGTCGATGCCCTGAAAACGATTGCGGTCGATGGTGTGGATCTGCACGAGCCCGGTCGTGTTCTGTCCAGCCACACGCACGAGCGGGCACAACACGCGCAGGTCCTCACTGGTGTGCGCGTTGGTGATGGTGCCTTGCCACTTGCGCGACAGAGTGCCGGACGATCCCGACGCGACGCAGAAGCCGCCGTTGTGATTGAGCTGGGTTTCGGCGTGCACCGTCGCGCACAGTGGCAGTGCGCCGACCAGCAGGGCGATGGCGAAGCGCGGGGCATGACCGGAAAGAATGGTGCGATACATGGAAGTTTCCTCAGTGAGATCGACAGGTATCGGGACTTTGAATCGCCCCGCACTCCGAATCGGAGAGAAGCCGCGCATCCGTCGGGACCTGCGTGCTTGACCGGGGTAGTCGCACTGCCGCGGGAAAGCCCGCCACTTTTTTTCTGCGCCCTGGCAGATGCGCAGGATCGCGGACAGCGAAGTCGTTGTTTCGCGCGATCGGCAGATTTTGTGGCGGGTTTGGCAATCCATTTGCGACTGGATAGAGCGAACCGTCATGGCGGTCGCGTCACGATGCGACTGCAAGGCACCACCACGAGGAAACGATGATGAACCTGTACCGCTTGCCGACCAGTCTGGCCCTCTCAATGCTGTTTGCACTACCTGCGCTGGGGCAAGTCTCCGCCGGCGGCAGTGCGCCATCCGCCGCAACTTACACATTGAGCATCTCTACGGATGCGTCGGGCTTGCGCAAAGCGACCTTGGGAAGCCTGAATGGGCCCTTCCGTTACGCGGACATACCGTTGCTCGCGCAGAACTGCACAAACAGCGCGTCGCCACTGTTGTTGAGCGAGGCGACGTTGCTCGATGTGTCGACAACATCGCAGCGACGTGCCGAATTGCGTGTGCCGCTGGCCAGTGGTGGCGGTTGCGCGCTGGTCGGCGCGTTCGGTCTCAGCGCCGAGGACAAACCACCGGTGCACACCGAGCCCGACGGCCGCGGGCCGGGTCAGGGGCAGGCGCAAATGCAGATGAAGCTGATCATTTCCCCGGCAACGGATCTCAAGGCAGCCGAGCCCGTCAAACTCGGCGCGCATGTGCACGCCTGGGGCGATAGCTTCAACCTGCCTGCGACCGAGGCTGCCTCGCGCGCTGCCGGCATTTGCCTATTTCGCTATTCGTACACAACGATCAACGGCGGACCCGGCGTATCCGGATTCACCGGCAACGCGCTCAGCCTGGACAGCGTTGAAGGTCCACTGCTCGCACTCGACGCGCTACCGGCCCTGACGCCCGGCGCGACACTGGGTGCCTCCGGCAGCATCGCACTGACGAGCGGCGCTTCAACGGTCGTGCTCCAACTCGATGCACCGGAATTCGTCGATGAAACGTCGGAAGCCAACAACGTGCGTCGCATCGACGTCAACGTCACCGGCAGCTGCGACTGACCGGCATGCGCATCGCACGTTCACTGCGCGGGTGATGAAGCACCCAGACGCCGCGCCGCGTCCTGCGTGCGCGCGTCGTCGGCACCAAACGCAGCCAGGCGGATGGCGTGGGCGCGTCGCCGCAGATCCTGCGCTTCCGGCGCCTGGGCCGCACCGCGCAAGGTGTCCGCCAATGCGAGCTGGGTGTCGGCCAGGCGCGGGTCGGCGGCGTCATAGTGCAATTGGAAAATTTGCAGGGCTTCGCGCAGCGCGTGCTCCGCATCACTGGCTCGATGCTGTCGGATCAATACGCTGCCGAGCTGGCGCAGATCCACACCGACCCGCTCGTGCGTAGCGCCGTATTGCGTGCGCTGCGCCGCGAGCGCTTCGCGATACTGGCGCTCGGCCGCCGGGAAGTCGCCGCGCGCCTCCAGTACGCTGCCCAGATTGAACACCGCTGCTGCGCGCCAGGGATGGTCCGGGGCGTACAGGGTCAGCGCGTCGCGGTAGTACTGTTCGGCGCGATCGATATTTCCGGCCCCTTCGGCGACCCAGCCCAGATCACTGAGATTCATCGCGATGCTCGGGTGCGTTGCGGGGAGATGCCGGCGCCGGATTGCCAGCGCATCGAGCAAGAGTTTCTCCGCTTCTCCGTGCCGTTTCTGCACCTTCAGGACTCGCGCGAGATTGTTCATGATGGTCGCGACGTAGGGGTGGTCTTCGCCGCGCGTGCGAGTCATCGACGCAAGCGCCTCGCGGTACAGCGCCTCGGCCTCGACCGGGTGACCAAGCGCGCGCTGCAAAGCAGCCAACTCCGACAAGTCGGTCGCGATATGCGGGTGACCGTCCGGCAACAACTCCCGATGCAAGGCCAGCGCCTCGCGCTGCAGCGGTTCGGCGGCGCGATAGTCGCCGCGTGCGCGCAAACTCATTGCAACGCGGCCGAGGCT
>JBDTLV010000204.1:0-3448 GCA_039934615.1 Tahibacter sp. | reverse complement strand
CGACCATTCAAGGTCAGACCATTAAAAGTCAACCCATTCAAGGTCAGACCATTCAAGGTCAGACCATTCAGGGTCAGACCATTCAGGGTCAGACCATTCAGGGTCAGACCATTGAAACGGATTCCATTGACCTTGAGTCCGTTCAAGATCACGCCATTGAACTGAACGCCGTTCAAGCGCGCCCCATTAAACTGGATGCCGTTGGCGCTGACGCCGTTGAGCTTGATGCCGCAGCTGAGACACGCTTGCGCCGTGAGCGGCAGGGCGCTCGCGGCGAGCAGGGCAATCGCAAAAAGTGACTTCCGCATGGGACGACTCCGTTGGTCAATCTTCGGCGCCGAATTGGCGTCACATCCACATACGCAGGAGCGCGCGCCCAGGGATCACGCGGAATTTCTCACTGCGCGCGGGGCGCCTCGGTCGCGGCGAGTCGTTCGTTGAGTAGGCGCCGTGGCCGGGTCGGTTCCGGTAGCGTGGTGGCCATTTCAGCCTGGGCGCTGCGCATTTGGGTGAGTCCGGCATCACGCTCACCGCGTCGCCAGCGCACGTAGCCGAGCAGGCCGAGCGCTTCCGCATGCGCCCAGCTCGGCTGCTTGGGACTCAGGTCCAGGCGCTTGCGCTCGGCGGCACCGACCAGCGATTCGGCCAGCGCGAGATCGCCTTTGCTCAACGCGAGTTCGGCCAAGCCGCGTTGCGCCTGCGCGTAGCGGCCATGCGGCGCCTGTGCGTCGAAGCTGCGCATCGCGCGTTCAAACTCGCTCGCCGACGCGGTGCTGTCACCCGTTGCGAGCAGCAGGTCAGCGAGCAGTACTCGAACCTCAACCTGCATCCGCGATTCTTCGGGCACGATCTGCTCGCGTAACGCCAGCGATGCGCGTGCCAGCGGCAGTGCGTCTTGCACGCGGTCCAGCATGAACAGACAAGCGGCCAAGGAAAACTGCTGATCCGCAATCAGCGTATGATCTGCACTTAGTAATTTCTGCGCATTGTCCAATGTTTGCTGCAGCAGTGGCTCTGCCGCGCTGTATTGCCCGCGTCGCATCAGGGTGATCGCAAGATTGCGCTGCACCTGCAACAGCTCGGTGGTCGGGGCGGTTGTGCGCGCGAGCACGATCGCGAGCGATTCGCGCTGCATCGCTTCGGCTTCGGCGTAGCGTTGCAGATCGGACAACGCGAGGCCGGCATTGTTCAGCGCCGTTTCCAGTTTGAAGTCGGGGTCCGGATTGCCGCGAATCAGTGCGATCGCCTGCTCGGAGTAGCGCAGCGCCTCGGTCGGATCGTCGCTGCTCCAGCCCATCTGGATCAGGCTGCGGATGCTGCGCGTGTCCTCGGGCGCGTGACGTCGTCGAATGATCGCGTCGGCCTCGCGGGTCAACGCCAGTGCCGTAGCACGATCATCGGCCAGCACGCGCGTGCGCGCCTCCAACTCGAGCAGATCGGTGTATTCGTCGCTGTCCGTACCGAACTCGTGCAATGTGGTCGCGCGTGCGTCGGCCAGCAGATTCTCGGCGCGTTCCCGCTGGTTGAGGCGCATGTGGATATTCGCCAGCAGGCGCTCGATGGCCGCGCGTGCTCGCGGCTGATCGGAGAGATCGGCCTCGATACGCCGGCCGGCAGCGTCGAGCACACGTTCGATCGAGATCTGCGCTGGCGGGATGTGCGCGCGGTTCGGCGTCGCCTCGTCGAACATGTCACCAACGAATTCGATGACCCGGCGCGAGGTAGTCGCTTCGGCCTCGGCGCGATCGCGCTGCGCGCGTGCCACGTCGCGTTGCCACCAGGCGACGCCCATGCCGGCGAGCAGGGCGAGTGCCGCGACGCCGCCAAAACCGAGCGCGATCGCATGGCGTGCCGCATAGCGTCCTGCGCGATAGCGCCAGCCGCCGCGTCGCGCCCGGACCGGTTTGCTCTGCAGGTGGCGACTGATATCCGCTGCGAAATCCGCGACGCTGAGATAGCGCTGCTGCGGTTCCTTGCGCAACGCCTTGAGGACGATCGCGTCGAGGTCGCCGCGCAACTCATGCCGCAGCCGGCTCGGCGGCAGGCATCGGCGTTGCGCGATTTCGACCGCGTCGTTGCCATTGCGCGTGACCACGAGACTGGGCCGCGTCGGTTCCTGCTCCAGTACCGCCCTTTCGTAGGCCGCCGGTGTGGAATTCTCCACTTGGTAAGGTTTGCGGCCCGACAAGAGTTCGAACAGCAGCAAGCCCAGCGCGTAGACGTCGACCGCGGTAGTCACCACCTCGCCGCGCACCTGCTCCGGTGCCGCGTACTCCGGAGTGAAGATGCGCGTCGCACTCTGCGCCGGATTGTCGATATCAACGAGTTTTGCAATGCCGAAATCAAGCAGCTTCACCGCGCCATTCGCATCCACCAGGATGTTCGAGGGCTTGAGATCGCGATGCACCACCAGCCGCTGGTGCGCGTGACTGACCGCATCGCACACCGACAGGAACACTTGCAGGCGCTGGCGGATGTTCAGCCGCCGCTCGTCGCACCAGCGCCGCAGGTCGAGGCCATCCACGTATTCGAGCGCGAGCCAGGGCTTGCCATCCTCGGTGATGCCGCCGTCGACGAGATGCGCGATATGCGGGTGTTGCAGGCTGGCGAGGATCTGTCGTTCGGCGCGGAAGCGTGTCTCGCTTTCCGCCGTATCCCAGCCGCCGCGGATCAGCTTGATTGCGACATTCTGTACAAAGTCGCCTTCTACGCGCTCTGCCAGCCATACCGTGCCCATCCCGCCGCGGCCCAGCTCGCGCAGCAGCCGAAAGGCGCCGACGCGCCGGCCCTGCAATTCGCTGCTTCGGGTCGCGAGGTCGGCTTCGGCCAATGCGGAAAGCATCTGGGGTGCCTGGGCGGCGACGCCGGTCTGCAGGACGTCGGCGCTATCGGCAATCAACAATGCAAGGACGTCGGCTTGCAGCGCCGCATCATCGGGTGCAAGGGTCTGCAATCGTGCCGACCATTGTTCGCTGGGCGTGTCGGCCAACTCATCGAACAATGCGCGCGCGCGGCGCCAGCCTTCCGCGTCCATCACCCTTCCCTCGGTCTGCGACGGTCAATTGTAGCCGCATGCCGAATGGCACCGGGGTTCCGCCACGGTCGAGCGGCATCGCGCTCACATCGGGCAGGACGTCCGGGCCGAATTTCAACCATTGTGGACAAAGTGCCGAGATCGGCCTCACCGGTTCGCGATGCCTCGTGCATCGCGAACCGTCCCGTGTGATGCGTGCGCGGTGGCTCAGCGCTTCGGCAGGCGAACCGTGACACCGTCGAGGCGCAATGCCGACCAGTTGGTCGAATTCGTCGGGATAGCGGTCGCGCCCTGGCCGTTCAGAACCGCGCCGTTCGCGGCTGTGCCGTTGAGGGACCAGCCATTCAGAGACCAGCCGTTGAGCGTCCAGCCGTTGAACAACCTGCCATTGAGGTAGCTGCCGTTGAACTGAAT
>JBDTLV010000203.1:0-3496 GCA_039934615.1 Tahibacter sp. | reverse complement strand
GGTTTAAGGCAGCAGTCTTGAAAACTGCCGTGGGTTTGCGCCCACCGTGGGTTCGAATCCCACTCTCTCCGCCACATTTCCAAAACGCCCTTTGTGGGCGTTTTCTTTTTTTCAGAATGAGTGCCCAGGCACCGCAAGTTTCGATGAAATTGATTCGACCGCGCAGATCCACCGACTGAGAAAATCCACATCACAGTGCCCTCCTTGACCGCCGCCACGAAACGCCTCTACTGGCCAGGCCTGGCAATCAGCCTCATCCTGATCAAGGCGCTGCTGTGTCTCGCCGACCCCACGCTGCGCTTCTTCCTGGGCGACTCGGAAAGTTATCTGTATTCCGCTTTGACCGGCTGGATTCCGCCGGATCGTTCCTTTGTCTACGGCATCTTGGTTCGTCTTTCCGCGGTGTATACCGGATCGCTTTACGGATTACTGGTCGTACAGTCCATGTGCGGCGTGCTGACATCGCTTATATGCGCTCGTCTTGCGCTGGAACTCGGTGCCAGCCGGAGCATCGGAGTGCTGCTTGCCATCCTGGTCTGCCTCGAACCCGCGCAACTGTTCTACGAGCGCATGGTCATGGCGGAAAGCCCTGGCACCCTTTGCCTGCTGGTCATGTTCACGTGTGGATTTCTCTATCTCAAGCATGGCCGCTGGGGATGGCTGCCCTTGATGTCGCTGGCCGGCATCACGACGGTGGCCCTGCGAATGAGCCTGTTGCCCGTGGTGCTCGGCTTCGCATTGTTGCCACCGCTACTGCTGCTGTTCCAACGCGGGCGAGCGCACTTCCTGCAGGCAGGAATGCACGTCTGCATCGCCATCCTTTGCACAGCGGGTTTCCATAAAGGGTATATGCAACTTTATGGAACCGTGGCCCACTCCGACCCGGACTACCTGGGCACCAGTGGTCTGTTCCGGCTTGGGTTGGTGAGCCCACTGGTCAAGGCCGAACACCTTACCCGCCTCGGGCTGTCCGCCGACTTGCTCCAATCGGTTCGACAACCTCTGGGCGATCACCGCGCTCGGGAAGCGCAGATCTGGATGGACGATGGGCTCATCCAGGTTTTGAAGCGCGCAACTGGCGAAGACGCCGATCGCTACGCGCGCAAGATTGCCGCCCGCGCGCTACAGGACGATATCCCCGGCTTTCTTGGCCTGGCCTGGGCGACTACCGCCGACTATTTTGTCGATACGCAAACCGCGCCGCGCATGCAGGATGACCTGGGAACCCGCGCGCTTCCGGACGAAATGGCACAGTCATTGCGAACACAATTGGGCTACGAGGCGAGCAGCGTTCATGCGCAGCGCAATCTGATGTCGCGCTATTTTGAAACGAGCGCAAACTGGCTGATCTTCTGTCTGTTTGGGTTGGCGCCGCTGGCGGTTGCCACGCTGGTCCGACTATGGCACATCCGGCGTACCGCGGCCTTGCTGCTGGCATTCACCGCGATAGGGATGGTCACGGGGCAGCTGCTGTTCTCGCATATCGTGTCGTTTCGCTACTTGCACCCGTTTGCGCCGCTGCTATGGATGACGCTCGCGGTTCTGATCACGCCCCGGCGCGATGCGCCGATAGATCCACAGGCGTGAGGCCGCATAGTTGACCGCCAGGCCGGCGACCGAACCGGTAGCCACGCCGATCTCCGGAAAGCGTTGCGCGAGTTCTGCGTAATAGTAAATTAAGGTATAGGTTCCGAAATTCACTACAAAGCCGCCCGACATCGCGAACAGATAACGGGCCCACTCGCCCAACAGCCCATAATGGCGGGTGCCGCGAAAAGTCTGATGCCGGTTGAACAGCCAAGTCGCCGTTGCGGCGGCCAGGAAAGAGACCAGTCGCCCCAGATAGGCATTCGCACCGAACACGCTGATCAGCAGGCGTAGTACGCCCATGTCGACAAACAGTCCGATCACGCCCCCCACGCAGAACAGGATGAACTGGCGCATCGGTTATTCCGGCGCGGACAGACTGAGGTAGGCGAGCATCTTGGTTTCGCGACGACCACGCGTCACCGTGTCCAGAATCAAGCCGGTGAAGAATGACAGCGCGCCGAGCAGAATCAGACCGGTCGACAGAATCGCGGTCGGAAATCGCGGCACCAGCCCAGTGTTTGCAAATGTCAGAAATACAGGAATGGAAATAATCACGGCCAGCGCCGACAGTAATGTGGCGATCAGGGTATAGAACACCAAAGGGCGCTCTGCTCCGAACAAGCGCACCATTGTCACCAGAATGCGAGTGCCGTCGCGTACGGTCGACAACTTGCTATGCGATCCCTGTGGCCGCTCCTTGAACGGCGTTACGCGCTCGTCGACCGGCATGTTGAGTTCCAGCGCATGCACCGTCAGTTCGGTTTCGATTTCGAAGCCGCTGCTGAGCACCGGAAACGATTTGACGAAGCGCCGCGAAAACACCCGATAGCCAGACAAGATGTCCGAACAGTTGCGCCCGAACAGGCGGCTGAGGAAGCCGCTCAGCATGCGATTGCCAAAGGCGTGTCCCGGCCGGTGCACATCGCTGCGCACGGGTTCGCGCACCCCAACCAGCATGTCCAGTTGCCTGTCGCAGAGCTGCGCGACCATCGCGCCGGCACTGGCGGCGTCGTAGGTGTCGTCGCCATCGACCATCACGTAGGCTTCAGCCTCGACATCGGCAAACATGCGCCGCACCACATGTCCCTTGCCCTGCAGCTTCACCGCATGTACGTAGGCGCCCGCTTGCTGCGCCAGTGTCGCGGTACCGTCCGTGGAATTATTGTCGAACACATGGATCGTAGCGCTCGGCAACGCAGCACGAAAATCGGCGACAACCTGACTGATTGCGACTGCTTCGTTGTAACAGGGAATCAGCACCGCGATTCGCCGTGAGGCGTGGGCTCCGCTCATGGAGCGCTGACCCCGAACAGGGTGAGCATCCGCTCAGCATCCGGTCGTTCCACAACGCCGCGTTCGGTAATGATCGCATCGATCAGCGTGGCCGGTGTCACGTCGAACACGGGGTTCCATGCCTCCGCCCCTTCCACAACCGAGCGTTTACCACCTATGGACAAGAGTTCCGTCGTATCGCGCAACTCAATCTCGATTCTCTCGCCGTCACTGGTGGACATGTCCACCGTCGACGTCGGCGCGACGACCATGAACTTGACCCCGTGATGACGGGCTGAGATTGCCAACTGATAGGTGCCGATCTTGTTCGCCGTATCCCCGTTCGCCGCAATACGGTCGGCGCCGACGATCACCCATTGCACTTTTCCACTTTTCATCAGGTGCGCCGCGGCCGAATCGGCGATCAGGTGCGCGGGAATGCCGTCGCGCACCAGCTCCCACATGGTCAGACGTGCGCCCTGCAGCCACGGCCGAGTCTCGCCGACGTGAACCTGCGTGATACGCCCCGAGGCGTAGCCGGCGCGAATCACACCGAGCGCCGTACCGAATCCCGCCGTCGCGAGCGAACCGGTGTTGCAATGGGTCAGCACGCCGCTTCCCGGCGCGATCAACG
>JBDTLV010000202.1:0-3583 GCA_039934615.1 Tahibacter sp. | reverse complement strand
GTTCCGCGTAACTCAGGTGCTCGTCCTCGAAGACCAGCGCGATCGAATCCGGTGCCCGGCCGGCCTGCGCCTCAAAATCACCATGTATACTACTATCATAGTCCCATTCACGGCAACTGCCCCTCGACAGACCTACGAGTTCCGCGGTTTCGATCGTCGACATCAGATCGAAACTCGCCATGTCCTGGTCCGGATTCTCGATACACTTTTCGATCAAACGTACAAAGTGGCGCTGCAAACGTTGAATGGTCGCCAGCTCAAAAAGATCCGTGCTGTATTCGATGCTGCCGATGACCCCATCAGCGGTCTCCTCGACACTGACATTCAGATCGAATTTGGCGACATGTCCTTCAGTAAGAATGGGTTCGACATTCAAGCCCGCCAGCGCCGGAATGTCCGCCGCATTGTTCTGTACCGCGAACATCACCTGAAATAATGGCGTGTAGCGCATGCTGCGCTGCGGCTTGATGATCTCGACCAATTGCTCGAACGGCAGGTCCTGATGCTCGTAGGCCGCCAACGTGGTATCGCGAACCTGATTCAGGAGTTGTCGAAAACTCATTCCAGCTGCAATTCGCGCGCGCAAGACCAGCGTATTGGCGAAAAATCCGATCAAACCTTCCAATTCGGAACGGGAGCGATTGGCAATCGGTGAACCGACAGCGATATCGTTCTGACCCGAATATCGCGCCATCAAGGCGTGAAAGACGGCGAGCAAGGTCATGAACAGACTCGCGCCCTGACGCTTCGCGAAGCGCTCCAGCGCATCGGAAAGCGGGACCCCAAGTGCAAAGTCGCTGGTCGCGCCGTGATAACCGCGAAGGGCCGGTCTCGCCTTGTCGGTGGGCAGCTCGAGCAACGGCGTCACGCTTGCGAGCGCATTCTTCCAATAGTCAATTTGCCGGCTCAATTCCGGTCCCTGCAACCATTCGCGCTGCCAGTGCGCAAAATCCGCGTACTGCAAGGCCAGAGGCTGCAGTTCGGCAGACCTGTCCAAAGCGAATGCGTTGTAGTTCGCGGCAAACTCGTGCACGAACAATCCCATCGACCAACCGTCCGAAGCGATGTGGTGCATGTTCACCAACAACACATGGTCATCCGTTGCGACCTGCAGCAATTCGACCCGCGTCAGCGGACCGCGGCGCAAATCGAATGGCCGTCGGGCGTGTGCAAGCACGCGACCGGCCACCTCGCCCGGGTCAACGACCGAAATCGGAATCTCGACGAACGCAACGTCGGCAACGACTTGCAGCAAGGCGCCGTCCAGCTCCGATTCAACAAACGTCGTGCGCAGCACGTCGTGTCGAGCAAGAATCGCATTGACGCTGTCGATCAACGCCGCCCGCTTCAGCATACCCCGAATCCGCAAGGCTACCGGCATGTTGTAGACCGCGCTCGGGCCATCCAGTTGATCGATGAACCACAATCGCTGCTGCGCAAAGGAAGCAACTGCCGGTACACCAGGTGCGCGGCGCTGAATTGCTGCTTTTTCTTCATTTGCGGCATGTACGGCATCGCGCATCTCGAGAAGAAACGCGGTGATCGCGGCTTTTTCCGCGCGGACCCGATTCAGCAACTCGTCCGACATCGCGCCTTTCGGCGCGCTGACCTTGAGTTTTCCTTCATCCAGGTGCAGCTTGATATCGTGCGAGCGAAGCTCGGCGATCAAGGCCATGATGCTCACAGTTCTATTTCCTCTCGATCCTGTTCGAGCTGCCCCGCCATGGCCTCGTTGTCATCAAACAGTTGCCGGCCCATTTCCACATAGGCTGCCAGGCCATGGATGGTCGGCGTTTCGAACAAACGTAGAATGGGAAGTTTCACATTCAGCCGCTCACGAATGCGCACGACGACCTGCGTAGCCAATAGCGAATGTCCCCCGATTTCGAAGAAGTTGTCATGCACTCCGATCTGCTCCAGACGCAAGACTTCCGACCAGATCGTGACCAACTCGAGTTCGACCGGCGTGGATGCCGCAACGAACAATTCCTGCGCTGCACCAGCGGCGTTCACTGCCGGTAGCGCTTTTCGATCGATCTTGCCGTTGTGCGTCAGTGGAAGTGCCTCAAGAATCACGAAAGCGGATGGCAACATGTAGTCCGGCAGCGTGCGGCGCAGTCCATCGCGCAGCTGCACGGCATTTACCGATGCGCGCGCTCCGACGTAGGCAACCAGACGCCTGCCAGTCAGCGCATCCCCGTCAACCACCAGCAAGGCTTCATCCACCTGAGGCAGTGCATGCAGGGCGGCCTCGATTTCACCGAGTTCAATCCGGAATCCACGGATCTTCACCTGATGATCAAAGCGACCGAGGAATTCCAGATTTCCATCGGCCCGCCATTTCACGCGATCGCCGCTGCGATACAGACGCGACGCGGAAGGGCTCTGCCCATACGGATCGACGACGAAACGCTCCGCCGTCAGTGCGGGTTGGTTGACGTAGCCACGCGCTACGCCGGGTCCGCCAATATACAACTCGCCCGGGACGCCTATCGGCACGGGCAGCATCTGTTGATCCAGAACATAGAGACTGGTGTTGCTGAGGGCACGACCGATGGGAACGGTCTGCGCATCAAGAGGCGCCGTATCCACGCGATACCAGGTCGCGAAAGTCGTGCATTCCGTGGGGCCGTAGACGTGCAACAACCGCGCAGGTCCACCTGCCTTCAAAACCGAAGCGACTGCGGACGGGTCCACCTGTTCACCACCGAACAGCAAACTGCGCAGACTATTGAAACCGTCCGGCTTGACCCGCGCGACCTGATTGAACAGCGCGGTGGTCAGGAACATCACACTCAGTGATTCATTGTGGATAAATTCAGACAAAAGGGTCGGATCGATGCTGGTTTCGCGATCCACGCCGACTAGACATGCACCGTTGAGCAACGCGCCCCAGACTTCGAACGTCGCCGCATCAAACGAAATACTTGCCAGTTGAGCGACCCGATCGCTATCCGAAACCGCGATGTAGTTGCTACCCAATACCAGCCGGGTGACGGCCGCGTGGCCGACTGCCACGCCTTTCGGCGTGCCGGTCGAGCCTGAGGTATAGATCACATAGGCGTCGTCCGCCTCGGTTGCCGATAAGGACAAGGGCCGCGTCGGGCAATCGGCGATGGCGGTCCAATCCGTGTCGAGGTAGATCACCGTGTCGCCGTGACCGTCGTATCGCTCACGCAGGCTCTCCTGAGTCAGCACCAACGCGATCTGCGCGTCGCGCACGATGAAAGCCAGCCGTTCCATTGGATAGTCTGGATCCAATGGCACGTAGCTTCCGCCGGTCTTGAGGATTGCAAGCAGCGCAACGACCATCGCCGCGTTGCGTTCCACACTGAGCCCGATGCGCACCCCGCGCTTCATTCCGCGTTGGATCAAGTAATGTGCGAGACAATTGCTGCGTTGTTCCAAATCCTGGTAGCTGAGTATTCCGTCCGGGAAATGCAGCGCGGGTGCTTGCGGCGTCCTGGCAGCCTGCTCGGCGAACAGGGTTTCGATACGCCGATCGTGCGGATAATCGGTTGAAGTCTGGTTCCACTCGACCAGCAACTGTCGCCGTTCGGCATCGGACAGCAGATCCAGGTCG
>JBDTLV010000201.1:0-3600 GCA_039934615.1 Tahibacter sp. | reverse complement strand
AAATCGGATACTTGTTTCTGGATGAAGCGTTGGGCGAGTACGCCGTCGAAATGAAGGTCGGCTTCATCGAGTTCGAGTCGCGCGACTCCGAGTACTTCAAACACGCTGCACCGCTGGATGATCTTCCCGCCCAGTTCGATGCGCACTGGGCGACGAAGGCGCGCTGATGCCCACCGCCGTGATCACCAGGCGCCGCCGTTAGCCCGAGACGATACGCAGGATCAACCACGCGGGCACGCCAGCGTAGAAGGCGAGGCGACCCAAGGCTCCCAGCGTGCGTCGGAGCGGTGGCGCCAATAACGGAACGCGCCGTCTGGACACTCGCGCGGGAAAAGTTTCCATGACGTCTGGCTGTGGTCCGTTCGCTGGTTTCTGGCATGCTGCACGCCAGTCAGGGATTCACGCCGATGCCCGCAGTGCTTCCAAAATCGTTGACTTCGTTGTCGACCCTGCCGGCGCTCAGCCGCGCGCGCATTGATCGCATGCAGCGCGAATTGCGCGACGCGCTGGCCTTGCTGCCGCCAGCGGAGCTCAAGGCGTGGGGACAGCGGGCTTCACGCCTGCTGCGCGATGCGAGTCTGCGGCGCGCGCACGACTTGTGGCGCTTTGGCGGAGGGGTCTGGCGGTGGTCGCGAGCGGAGGTCGGCGCACTGACTCAGGAGACACGCGCGGGCCGCGGTGTCGCGCATCTGCAGTCAAGACTGCGGGCCTTGCGCGAGGGCACCACGCGCGTTGCCATCGGCGCACGCGACTGGTTGCAGCTGACTCTGCGCGAATTGACCCACAATCCCCGCGAAGCCGCGCCGCGCCTCGCGAGCGCGGTGCTCGCGCATCTGCTCGGCCGCGGCGGACCGCGCAGCGAACAAGCCATGACTGGCGTCGACGTCGCGACGAATCTGGCTTCGCCAAAAGGTTTGGCGGGCAACATCCTGGTCGGCGCCGCATTCGAAGCGGGTCTGGAAGCGATGATCGATCTGTCGCGCCTGCTCGCTCGTTACCTGCCCGCGGAACGCGACCCCCTCTGGGATCGCCTGATCGCCGGACGCGGCTGGGTCGAACAATTGCTGCAGGGTGACGACGCGCAACCGCCGCCACCGCCGTTGCCTCTGCCGGGTGGTCCTGAGCGGAACCGCTGATCGATGCGGCGCGGCGCCGGCCAGATCTTTGTCGCGCACGTATGCCTTGCGTGTTTCACGAGTGCGGTGTTGTCGTCTTCGATCGAACCATGGACCGGCTGGCGACGTTCACCGGATCCTTTTCTTTGGCCGGCACTGGAATCGCAACGACGCTCGGCAAGCCCCATCGAGGAGACGGTCGACCGGGACAACACCAGCGGGGATTACGTCGCCATTGGCGGGCAGAATTGGCTGCGGTCGCAAAGCTTTCCGGTTGCGTTTGCCCTGTCGACCATTCCGCTCGTGATTCTGTTCCTCTGGGTTTGCTGGCCGGCGTTGCTGGCCTAATTGCGGATGCAATGGCGGTACGGTGCGGAGTCACGGCACGCCGGGTGCACACCGATCCCGCCTCATGAGAGGGCATCCTTGCGCGGTCGCGCCGCGCCGGCGATTCAGCGAGCATTCCGCGGCTGACCGGAGAATGGAGGCGCGACCATTGCACGTAGTCATGCGCCCCGGTCGCTACCCGACTCAAGGAGAGAGTTCGTGGACATATTCGCAAGTTGCCATTGTGGCAAATCCGCATTGCGCATCGACGGCGATGTGCCCGGTGAGCTCACTCGATGCACCTGTTCGTTCTGCGCAAAGCGCGGTGCCTTGCTCGCCTATTATCGACCCGACCAGCTGCACGTCACGCCGGCGACGGAAGATGAACTCTATCGCTGGAATACGCGGCAGGTCGCACACCATTTTTGCCCGAACTGCGGTTGCAGCACGTATTCCGACAGCCCCGACTTCCAGCGCGACGGCAGCTGGGACGGCAGCACGCGGCGAATCGGCGTCAACGCGCGCCTGTTCGACAATGTCGACATCGACGACATTCCGGTCGTGACCATCGATGGCAAGAATCTCTGGTAGATCCCGCGGCGCTGATCAGGAAGCGGAATAGCGCAACGCGACGTCGGCCGGCATGCCGACCCGTTGCCATTGGTCGCAACCGCCAGGCGCCCGGACATTCGCTCGTTGCGCTTGTGCTTGCAATCAAGCCCGGGCACCAGCAATGTCCATATTACTATTTGTTCCGATTCCCGACGACCGCACGCGCTCCGGCATGGCCTTGGCGCAAAAAAAGCCTCGCCGATCTGCGTCGGCGAGGCGAGGGTAGCCGGGAAGGGCTATCAGAACTTGTAGGTAACCCCGAGCAGGTATTGCCGACCGTACTTCTCGTAGCGCTGGGTCAGACCATCCGCACTGAAAAACTGACGGTAAGGCTCGTTGGTGAGGTTGTTGACCTGCAGCAGCACCGACAGACCTTCCAACGAGGAGCCTTCGCCAAAGCTGTAGCCGGTCTGTGCGTCGATCGACGTATCGCCTTCAATATTGACCAAGGAACGGTCCGCGCCAAAGCCCTGGATTTCGCCGAGGAAGTTCGAGCGCGAGCGCTGGCTGACGCGCGCCGAAAATCCGTGGTTCTCGTAGTACACGGTGATGTTGCGCACCTGCTTGGACAGGCCCGCGATCGGCTCATCGGGACCATCCGGCCCCAGACGCTTGATCGAACTGGTCGTGTCGGAGAAATTGCCGACCAGGCCGAATCCTTCCAGTGCCGGTGTGAACAAATCAAAAGGTATCGATGCAGTCAGTTCGAAGCCCTTGACGCTGCCGCCGGTGCCATTCGCGGGCCGCGTATAGAAACCGACCGGATACGGCGTCGGCCCGGCGTAACCGGTCGGAATCGGCAAGCCGGTCGCGTCAAAGGCGGTGACCCGGTCGTACACGTAGGTCTGCAGGTCCTTGTAGAAATACGCCAGGCTCACATAGCCGTGATTGCTGAAGTACTTTTCGAGCGAGAGATCCAGCGCATTCGCAATCCAGGGATGCAGTTCCGGATTACCGCCATTGCGCGTCCAGAGGCCCTGATTCACGCCGGTGAATTCGAGGCTGGTGTTGTTGTTGGCGCGCATCTGATCGATGCGCGGCCGTGCCGCCTGGCGACCCAGTCCGACACGCGCGGTCAAGTCGTGCGGCAACTGGAAGGCCAGATTCAGGCTGGGCAGATAGTCGGTATATTTGTCCCCACCGTTGAACGGCACGGCCTGCGCTGCGTTGCCCTGCAGGACCTCGAAGCCGTCCGAACTCTGGTCGACGGAAACCCCCTGCACGCCGATGTTGCCGCGCACCGGTACCGAACCCCAGTCCGTATGGATGTTCAGCTGTGCGTAGCCGGTGGCGACCTTCTCGTTGACCGCCCACTGCTTGTTGACGATGTCGGCGTTGATGTTGTCGCGCAAGTTATAGAATTGACCAAGTACACCATTGATGTCATAGGACAGCGAACCGGGTATGCCGGTATGGCTGATGTCGACCGGATCGAGCAGCAGGCCGGACGGCACCACCGTCTCGTCATTGATCAGGTCGAGGAACGCCTCCGGCACACTGCGCTTCTTCTCGCGATCGGCATAGTTGGCGCCGAACTGCACGCTGC
>JBDTLV010000200.1:0-3659 GCA_039934615.1 Tahibacter sp. | reverse complement strand
TCTTGCGATAGGCGTTCATCGCGCCCTCGGGGAGGCTCTGGCAACTGACGAAGGCAAACCGTGCGGGTCGCGGATCATCCGGCGCGGGCGCCGTCAGCGTGCGTCCGATACGGCTGCCGTTGCCGTCCTCGTCCACAAAGCGATACCAGTACTCGCGCGCCGGTTGCAGGTCACCGACCAGCACGCGGCAGGTCCAGTCGGACTCGGCCAGCACCTGCGTGGTGGTCTTTGCGATCACGCGTGTGAACGCCACATCGTCCGCCACCTCAACCCGCAAAGTGGCTTCTTTGCGATCGTCGGGATAAGGGCGTCGCGTCCAGAGCAGCACGCTGTGCGCGTCGGGATCCCCCGATGCCACACCCTGCGGATACAGCTCGCGACGCTCGCGCCAGCCGCTGGACGAAGGGCGCACCGGCGAGCAGCCCCACGCCAGGGTCGCGCCCAGCGCAGTGGCGAGCTTCAGAAACTCACGGCGGTCGAGGGTCGACATATCAGTCCCACCGGCAGGCGATCGGGATGATCGATACGCGACAACGCTAGACCCGATCCCACGCGGGTGTACGTGCCAGAAGTCAGAAGGATGTTTCGGGGATAGGCATTTCACGCCGCGACGAAGTGCTGGCTTTCGTCGGGCGGGTCTCGCACCCGCCTTTGTTTCTTTCGGGTGATTGTGGAAAACTTGCCGGTCCGAGACCGGCCCTGCTGACTGCGTTTTATACGAGTGAGCAATGTGGCATTGGCGAGTTCACTCCGCGCCCGCCGTCACGCCATGCCAAGTCGCAGGTGCCCGTGGTCTGATGGGTGCCCCCGCTGGAGGTCGACGACGATTCCGCGATTCAGCGAGGTGTCCGGCAGTAAAAGGCGCAGGCACCCGTCGGTTTCAACAGGGCATCGAAAAGCAGATGGCATAACGATTACGCCCAGTTGTCTCAGAGCCTCCACGAAAGGTTTGGAATGCCCAGGCTCGCCGAGTGGAAACATAAACCTGCCCCCGGGTTTGCAGCGCTCGCAGGAAAGCGCCGGCATTGCGATACAACGTTGGCACGCGTTTGTTCGCTCAGCCGCTTTGAGCGGCTCCGCAACCCACGTCGCGGCGTTGCCGGGGGCTTACACCGAGTGCCGCGAAGTCGCCGATCAGAAATGACCGGCCTACATCGTTGTCGCAGATGCGCACAAGCTCCATTTGTGGGGAAACCTCATTGTCCACCTCTGCCCGTTTCACTAAATTAATCCATAATGCTACGATCGAGTATCAGTCCATTGCCTTGGGGGGCACTATGTCGACGTCGATCGTGGGCGGCCGCAATTTCTTCGGCGCGCGGCCAACACTTCCATCCTTACGAGTGCTGACAGCGGCATTTTTTCTCGTCGTCGTTACCTCGACTTCCGCACCGCTGCAGGCGCAAGCCCCTGCCGATGACGGCCTCGCAGGCCTGCTGCTTCCGCCTGACGAATTGGCAGCAGCGGCGGCCGGATGCGGCATCGGGATTGCCGGCGAACGGATCACGCCGGTCGCAGCAGCGGCGGTGCCGCTGATCGGACTCGGCAAATGGGTGGGTGGTCTGGTAGCCAGTCACATCAAAGGTGTGGTCACGCGGCGCCTGGGCATGGACCAGGAATACAACCGGTTCCTCGCGTTGTCCGGGCAACTGCGCCAGATCGAAAGTCAGCTGAAGGCGCTTGACGAGAAATTCGATCGACTCGGCGACCTGATCAAGGCCAAGGAGTTTCGTCAGCTGAGCAATGATCTGGCCAAGCGCTTCGTCGACCCGGTCCAGAATGGCACGCACAAGCTGGAAGCACTGGCGTGCGAAGAAGCCGCCGTGATCAATGCCGAGCAGATGAGACGCGATGCCACGCGGGCAAAGGTCGCGCGGGACTTGGCCTTGGCCGATTTTGGAAAAAGCTGCAAGCAGGAATCGTTTGAAAATATCCCACGTAACCTCACGGCCCATTTCAAATCGGGCGAATCGATACTGGATCGCTATCTCGACGCCGTGATCCTGCCGCAGCGCTACCTCACCCGCCAGCATTCCGAAGAGCTTGACGATTTTTTCTACCGTTATCACTTGATCCAGATTCAGGCCTTGCGGCTGACCGCGGAGTGCATGCTGCGTTTTTCCAACACCGGGCTTGACCCGGACGATGCCGCCCTGCGCGATTCGGTGGCCGACAATGTCTATCGAAAAGAGAACAGCCACTACCGGCGCGCGCACATCGACACGCTGCCGCAGATCCTGCCGGACGTGCTTCCGGAAGGCGTCGTCCTTGATTTGCAAACCGGGATGCTGTGGTGGAATGGCGCCGATTTCGGCGCGCATCCGTTCGTGAATCCGCACCATCTGATCCGTGAGCACACGATCAGCCTGGATCAGAACGTCCCGGTACCGGGCGGTACACGCCGCTTCCAACTGGCGTCGCTTACGGACATCGAAAAGCTCGCCGCACTGAATGCGCCGGTGCCGTCGGCGCGCCGGAGTAGCACGGGCAGCGATCGCTACCCGACGACGCTCAAACCCTTCCTGCGTGAAATCGGACTCGACAAGGTGGTCGAGCGGATTCCCGACAGCGGCCATCTCAGTTTCGTCTGGACGTCGGACCGGGGCGTATCGATCCGGCGCTGTTATACAAACATACCGAATACACAACACCTCCGCTGCTACAAATGGTACGACCCGCACGATTCCCTGGGCTACAACGCGGTCACCGCACCGGCCAACCATCCGGTGCTCCGCGGTGCCTCTGGCACGGGCTGGGCGGCACCGGTGCAGTGCCAGCCCAACCAGTGCACGAAGTTTTGGAACGCGTACCCCAGGGTCATTTCGCTGTGCAAGGACAAGGATTACCTCGATGCCGACAACCGCTGCATCTCCGACGCCGTCCTCGGCATGTGGCAAGGCCCGGGCATCTACCGTGCCGCGCAACTGCCGAAAGACCGGTTCTTCACGTTCGACCTGAAGCCGCTTCGGTAACAGCGTCCGCCAGTTCGGGGGTATCGAAAAGCCGTGGTACGCGAGCGTGTCCGGGTGTCTCCGGGCATGCACGAAACGTTTGGGGCGCGCAGGCTGCTTAGTGGAAATATAAACCCGACCGCGGGGTCGCGCCTGCGCCGAACGGTTGGCACGTGCCCATGGCCAGGTGCACGCACGGTTGGCGGCTGCGCCCATCAGTGGTACACCACTTTAGAACTAGCACCTTCAATAAGGTGCGGCCAGGCACGTATTCGCGTAGTGGTCGCCGACTGCTTCAGGGACACGTCGCGCAACCGACGGACCAATGAACCTCACACCGGAGGCACCCTATGAGATTCGCCCACGGACTTTACATCGCACTCGGCATCGCACTGAGCTCCGGCGCACCGCGCGCAGACGTCAGCGCCGACGCCTGCGCAGCACTCTCCGAGCTCGCCTGCATCCAATCGCAGGACTGCAAACTCGAACTCAAAGGCCCGAAAGCCGGATCCGGCTACCGCTGCCGCGCCAATGCGAACACCTGTGAAAGTCGCCTCATCCAATACCAGGCATCAAAAGACCGCTGCGAAGCAGAGGCCAGCTGCCGCTTTACGCCGGCAAACTGCTACTGCCCGCCGGATGTGCTCTGCTTTTGTGGCGGTGGTCCGCCGGCGCGGTGTGAGCCGCTGGAGGAAGGGCGCGCGGGAG
>JBDTLV010000199.1:0-3690 GCA_039934615.1 Tahibacter sp. | reverse complement strand
GATCGACTCACGGGGCAATCGTTCGAGCACGCAAGGCATGGGTTGCGGATCACGCGATGGAACTCGCGGGCGTCTTTTTGTGCTGGCGTTTTCGTCAGTGCCGGCAGCCTACTCCGATTTTTGCGCCTGTTCCTTGGCATCGGCTAGCTTTTGCGCCGCGATCACGCCAATTGCTGCATGTTCGCTTGTCAGCTGAGCGACCACAGAAATCGATTTCAATGCCTCAAGGCTTCCCATCAAGTTCTCACGAAAGTAGCGCAGAATTTCCGGGTCTGCCGTGGGATCAGCCGACAGGGTTTCCCATACCGTCTGCAGCGAGCCTTTGACCTCCAGCACTTTTTTGAATGCCTTGGTCACGTGTTCAGACCGGCTCAAATTCTCCGCGGCGATCTTTGGGTCGGCTTTTGTAAGTTCGGCCAGGCCCGCGACCAACTCCGCGAACATGGCGCGGCTAGCTTCGGTTTCGTCATCGGTTGCCATGCTAGCTCTCCCCTAGAGTTGCCGAGCCAGCATACGCCTAAAAAGGTGTTGCTCTCGCGTCATGTTGATCTACTCGCTCGTGCGGGGAGATACCGGCGCAGGATGGAAGTGCTGCGGATCCAAACGATGAAACATGCGCTCGGCATTCCAGCGCAGCACAGCGCTGAAGTCAGTCGCGAAGAAATCGCAAGCCGCCCAGACATTCGCCACGTACGTCTCAGCGAAACATTCGCTCAGGAAATCAGGATGCGGTGACGACGGGTTTAGGACCGACGCCTTTTGCCATGCGTGCCACGCTTGCCACTGGGCATGGTTGATTTCCCAGATGCGGCAGTGAAACGGCGAGCCTTCCGTCACCGCCCACAATTGCAGGTGTTGTCGGGGATGGCGCACGACCCGCCAAATGGTTCGCCTTTCCATGGTCCGTATTGCTTCCAACGGCCGCGAGCGCACGCCGATGACTCATGGAACCACGCAGGCCATGAATACGCGGTGTATCGAGGGGACGGAAAACGTGTGCAGAATGGTCCAACGGCACCCCGTGCCGATTCGCCAAGGCCCTTATGCGACAGATTCAAGTATGGCGCGCACCGGATGGCTATCGGTGGCGTTTCCTATCGCTCGTTGGCCAGGAAGTCGCCGCATCAACAAAACCCTTCGACACTGAAGATGGAGCGGTGCGCGCTGCCTACAATTTTCGGCACGCGGTGCAATCGGCATCAGTGAAAAACGAAGCGGGAGAGTCAATGCCCGGACCACTGGTCGTCGACCCGCAAGACGAACTTGCCTGCGTTGAAAAGGTCGGCGACGTGGGCAGTGAGTCTTACTGATCCAACGTCCGAGCATGAGAGGGGCGCCGATGAATTTTCTTCACTGGTTCGCCTGACGCCGCGCGGTCGCCTGGGAAATTTCCGACTGCCTGACCACCGTCGATCACAATCCCGCCGCGCTCAGCGCCGCCCGCGCGTCGTCGTTTAATAGCGCACGCACATAGTCATCGCTGGTCTGCAGCGCGGAAGCAATCGCAGCGTTCCTTGATGCGAATCGCTTGGCTACGGGGCCGGTGGGAAATTGAACACGTGCGCTGAACGTCGACTTGCCGGGCACGGGTGCGATTTCCGCCCATGGGTTGACGCCCACGAATAGCACTGACGAAAACGTGTCGTGCCGCCAGCGCTGCCGGATGATCACAGCAACCCGGCTTTCTTCAGGACGGCTTGCGCCTCATCACTGAGCAACGCAGCAAGAGTGGCATCTGAGCGGGCCATGAGGTCCGCCTGCGCGCAAGCCGCGGTGTCGTAGGAGTTGCCGAGAGACGACCGCGTATTGCTGCTGCCGACTTGTGCGATCCAGCGACCATCGATGAACTGCGCATCGCTGGAAATGTGACCGCCCAGGAGCGCGAATCCGTGCGCGTGAGGTTTCCATTGGTATCGTCCGATCATGACGCGAGTCTACGCAGGCGCGTCTCACCGACTGCTACAGCTGCGCGAGGCGTCAGGAATCGTTGCAGCCATCGGGTGATGGACTCCCCGACTGGAACTGCTGCGGGTCGATGTGATGAAACATATTCTCGGCGTGCCCGCGAAGAACGACGCTGAAGTCCGTCGCGAAGAAATCAAAAGCGATCTGGACGCTGGCAGCGATGCGTTGTGCGTAGGGTTGATTCAGGAAGTCGGGCGGCGGCGAGGACGGATCGATGGCGAATGCTTCTCGCCAGCGCTGCCACTCGCGGCACTGCGCGTTATTGATGTGCCAGATCCTGCAGGTAAACGGCTCGTCGGTACTGATCGCCCACAGCTGCAGGTGTTGCACGGGATGCCTGACCACCCGCCATATCGTTTGTCCATCCATGGGGTCTGCCATCTCCTACGGCTCCGCATCAATGATGTAACACCTTCCGCGTGAATGTCCTATGTATCGATTGCTGAACGCGGCATGCAAGTCGTACGGACCGTTGCGCCACTACACCGGCGGCAAGGATGCCGGCTCGCGTTTCGCTTGCGATGCGCCCTGTCGCATCTTGATCAAATTGCGATCTGCAATGCGGTCTCTCGCGGGGAATCTCCGGAATCAGGGACTTATGCAAATTGTTGCATGGCACGCGCCGTGTAGTCAGCAACTGCCCTCACCGCACAGCGCACCCCGCGACTGTGACGTGGGCCACTGGAGACAACAATGACCATTATCGACACGCTCAAGGCAGAGCACAAAGAGGTCCTCGCGCTATTGAAGCAGCTCGACGAGAGCACGGACCGCGCCGAGAAAGGTCGGGCGATGCTGTTCGCCGAAATCGACAAGGCGCTGACCGGGCACGCCAAGGGTGAGGAGGCCATCGTCTATCCGCCGTACGCGGCCCGCGGTGACAAAGATGACCTCAAGTCGCACGCGGAGGCCCAAGTGGAGCACAAGGCCGTTGAGGAAGTTGCGTTGCCGACTCTTCGCTCGGCCGATCCGGGCACGCGCGAGTTCGCCGGGGCCGCGAAAGTCCTGCTCGAATTTGTGGACCATCACGCCAAGGAAGAGGAAAAGACCATTTTCCCGGCGATGAAGAAATTGTTTACCAAGGAAGAACTGGAGCAGCTCGACGTCGACTACAAGGCGTGGAAGAAGTCGCACGGCTTCTGAGTTGACCATCGGCCCCGGGGCGAGTGCTGCAATGGCACTCGCCCCCTTTCGTAATTCGCACTTGCAAATTAACGCTGATTGCACACAATGCGGCGTCCCGGCGCTTCGCGCCGCCAAGGGGGCCCAGCCGTGTCAAAACTTGTCGTTGAAGAGAAGGCGGACGGATTCCATTGGCGCATCATTCTGTTCGGCCGCGACACGCCGCTTACGTCTCCGTCATTCGAGTCGTGGGATGCTGCCGTGGACGATGCCTTTCGGTTCCGTCAAGCGATCACGCTTGCCCCTGTTGTGAATTCCGCCGGGGCGATCATTGATGCGCCGCTGGTCATCGGGGCGCCGCCCGACATGCTGTAAGCGTTGGGGTCCTTCGCAACCCGTATACTTTTACCGCGGGATGGATGCAGCATGCGTCGGTGGAATTTCCCGACCCTTTCGCTTCACCACCCGATAGGTCGAGTGCCCCCGGGAGCACTCGACCCCTCGCCGCAATCAGCCGCCGCTCAGGATGCGAAGACGCTTCAGCTCCGGCGCCAATGCGCGGCCAGGCAGCGACGCGCCGCTGTGCCTCGACCTGGTCCTTCG
>JBDTLV010000198.1:0-3721 GCA_039934615.1 Tahibacter sp. | reverse complement strand
AAGGAATCGTGCATCGCGACGTGAAGCCGGAAAACGTACTGTTCGACAAGCTGGATAGACCCTTGCTGGCGGATTTCGGGATCGCCATCGCGCCGCAGGCTGATGTGCGCATGACTCGCGAAGGCGCAACGATGGGTTCGACCGGCTACATGAGCCCGGAGCAGGCGCGCGGCCTTGCCATCGACGGACGATCGGATTTGTACAGTCTGGGCGTGGTGGGCTACGAACTGCTGACCGGCGAACTGCCGTTCCAGGGTCCGGACGCTCTCGCGGTAGCGCTCGCGCATGTCGAGCAGGCAGTGCCGCGCCTGCCGCCGCCACGACGCGTATGGCAGCCTTTCATCGACCGCTGCATGGCAAAGGACCCGTCGGAGCGCTTCCAGGATGCGGAAGCCGTCCTGGCAAGCTTGGACCAGATCGAAGCAGAACTGGACGGACGCGGTCCCGCGATCGGCGCGCGTCAACGGGTTCTCGGCTGGTTGGCAGCACTGCCCGCCGGCGCTGCGGTCGGTCTGGTTGCAGTACTCGGCGTCGCATTGCTTCTCGGAATGCTGATGCGCCAGGTAACCTCATCGGCGCCGCCATCAGTTAGCGCGGCGGCACCCTCCGGCGATCCGGCAACCATGGTGCAAGCCGCGCCCGTTCCCATTTCTGTCAGCGTCGACCCGAACGCATCAATTCCGGACGCCGGCGATATCGACCGCCATCTGATGGCGGCCAACACGCTGTTGCGCAAGCATCAACTGGTCGAGCCAACAGGCGGGAACGCGGCGGAACATTTTCTGGAAATCTTGAAACTCGCCCCTGAGCACAGCGAGGCCAGGGCCGGCATTGCCGCGGTGCTGTCGTCGCTCGCAGCCGATTTTGGCGGCGCACTGCGTCACGGCGATACGGAAGCCGCGCGTAAACTTGTGGAACAAGGACAAATGCTCATCGTCAGCGCCCAGATGGCGGATACGTCAGAGGCACAGGCATTCGACAAAACTCTGGCCGATACGTTTGGCTCCCGTCTGGATCAGCTGCGCCGGGAACTCGATACGCCCGCAGCCAATCAACTGCGCCCCGTGGCGAACCTGCTCGTTGCGAGATCCGACGCGCTCGCGCAACGCTGGGATCAGACCAGCGCAGAACTGGCTGGCGTTCCCGCCGTTGGTCAAGTCTTCCGCGACAAGGGCGGCCCCGAGTTGCTGCTGGTGCCCGCGTATCACGAGAAACATCAGCTCGATCATGCGTTCGCCTTGGCCCGGACCGAAGTGACACGTGCCGACTACGCTGAATTCGCACGTCAAACGCAGCGGCCTGCAGCCAAGTGCCGTGAACCCCTGCGCCCCTGGTCGCGCCTGAAGAGTCTGGATTGGCGCGATCCAGGCTTTTCTCAAGGCAACGAACATCCGGTGCTGTGCGTCAGCTGGCAAGATGCTCAGGCATATGCCGCTTGGGTGTCGTCGCGGACCGGAAATCGCTACCGTCTGCCGACCGAGGCCGAGTGGCTGCAGGCAGCGCGGAGCATGGGCAGCGGCAACGCTTGCGAGCTCGGCAATGTAGCGGATGCCAGCAAGGACAAATCGCTGACCTTGACCAGTCGCTACAAATGCAACGATGGAAACTCGTATACTTCACCCGTCGGCCGCTATGCCGCGAGTGCGCTGGGATTGCGCGATCTGCTGGGAAACGTCAGCGAATGGACGCTGGACTGCGCCAAGGAAACCGCATATGAACGCATGCTGCAACCGAACGGCTGCAGCGAACGGATCTTTCGTGGCACGTCGTGGCGTGACGGTACCGACGAGAGCGCCCTTGATCGACGCGGTGCAGTCGACGCTGATATCGGCTATACCACGGTCGGCTTCCGAGTGCTGCGAGAATTGAGTCCCGACAAACTGCCTCCACTTGCTAAACGCTGACCCCCTCCCCTGACCGTGACCCCATGCGCCCTCTGCATCTGCAACGCTATCTGATCACCGGACTGCTCACCATCATCCCGTTGTGGATCACCTTACTGGTATTCCGATTCATCGTCTCGCTGCTCGCGCAATTCGGTGCACCGGTGATCGGCGCGCTGTTCGCAGGCCTCTCGCGGCTCTTCCCGAACACGACCTGGTTCACTCACCCGTGGCTGATATCGGCGATCGGCTTCGTCGCAACATTGGTCATCTTTTACGTGGTGGGCCTGGTGGCAAACCGGATGGTCGGCAAGCAATTGTTCGCCGCCTTCGACCGCATGATGGAACGTATTCCACTTGTGCATTCGATCTACGGTGGCACGAAGAAGCTGATGTCGATGATGCAGAACAAGCCCAGCGGAACGCAGCGCGTGGTGCTGATCGACTTTCCATCGCCCGACCTCAAGACCATCGGGTTTGTCACGCGTGTGTTCCACGATGCAGCCGGACGTGAACTCGCCGCGGTGTACGTGCCCACCACGCCGAATCCTACCGGTGGCTATCTGGAGATCGTTCCGCTGGAGCGACTCATCGCGACCGACTGGAGCGTCGACCAGGCCATGGCATTCATCCTTTCGGGCGGCGCCGTCACGCCGGATACCCTGCTTCCCGATACACGCCCCCGATTGCCGGACAGTGCCAGGGCCTTGTAGGCGAAGTCCGACCCGTAGGCGCGCGCGTTGGCGCTGGGTGCGTGGCAACCGCGGCGTCCAGCGCGCGCGCCGCAGGCACCGATTTTGATGCATGATCACCGGCGGTGCGCACTGCAACGACCGGGGGACTCATGGAAATCGGCAACAAAGCGCAAAAGCTATTTTTGATCCTGACCGGCTTCTTCATCGCCAACGCGATACTCGCCGAATTCATCGGCGTGAAGATCTTCGCCCTTGAAGACACGCTCGGAGTTGCACCGTTCAACTGGAACCTGTTCGGCCAGAAGGGATCGCTGAATTTCACGGCAGGCACCCTTTTATGGCCGGTCGTTTTCATCATGACCGACGTCATCAACGAGTATTTCGGACGACGCGGCGTCCGCCTTATTTCCTGGCTCGCGGTATTCCTGATCTGCTACGCGTTTGCTTTCGCCTTTGCAGCCATCGCGTTGGCGCCCGCGTCGTGGTGGGTAGGCGTCGGTACCGAACACGGCGTACCCGACATGCAGGCGGCCTACGCGATGATCTTCGGTCAAGGCTTGTGGACCATCGCCGGCTCGATCACGGCCTTTATGGTCGGCCAACTCGTCGACGTGGCGATCTTCCACGCGATTCGCGCGCGCACCGGCGATCGGCATATCTGGCTGCGCGCGACGGGATCAACGCTGGTATCGCAACTGCTCGACAGCTACATCGTGCTGTACATCGCCTTCGTGATTGGACCGCAGCATTGGACCGTTGGCCTGTGGCTTGCCGTCGGCACAGTCAACTATCTGTACAAAGTCGTCGCCGCAATTGTGCTGACGCCAGCCATTTATGGCGCACGGCGTGGGCTCGACGCCTATCTCGGTCGCGAACTGAGCGAAGAACTCAAAATGCGCGCTGCCGCACAATAGTCACGGTCCGCGCATGGCTTTCGGCACAGGGCAGCGTCTCCCAGGCTGACTACATTGGCTCCACGTGGCCGCCACCCGGTCACGCGCAAGGATGTCTCCTCAACGTCTGAACGCATTCAGGGCCGGTAGATTCCGGCCCTTTTTTATGCGGAATCGAAAAACGCATTCGTCACGGCTGCATTGCTTGCGAGGTGCGCTCACTGGCCGGGTCGGCAAGCCGGATTCCCGG
>JBDTLV010000197.1:0-3749 GCA_039934615.1 Tahibacter sp. | reverse complement strand
CTGGCGGCCACCGCATCATTCCGGTGACTCGCAGGGTGCACTCAGAGATTCATCACATGCAATTCAGCCTGCGCAGGGTGCTCTCGGAGACTCAGCGCATCATTTCGAAAATCGAAGACAAGGATTCCGCCGCGCGCCACTGGCTTTCAGCGATCGGGCAGGGGCTTTCGATCAGCCAGGGCATGCGGTCAATGAGCCATCACCGGCAATGCCGCAGACGTTGCAAGGTGGACGATGTTCATGACAGGGTTTCGAAGACTCACGGCATGAAAAGCAATCTAACCAGCACGTACGGTGGGCGTAGGGTGGGCTTCAGCCCACCATCGCGGCATGATCGATGCTGAGGGCGGTGGGCTCAAGCCCACCCTGCTGATCTAGCGCCCAGCGCGATTGCGGTCAGCATGGCAAAGTTTCCTTGTGGTAATTGCAGGGTCGCAGACTCGGTTGAATTCGTGCGGCTGTGAATAGGTTTCGTGTGCGAATTCCATCCTGGACGGGCGACCGGCGTAGGCTGATCGGTGTGGGCACTTTTTTGCTTTGCCCCGATAAGCCGCAGTCACGCGTTTTCTCTAAGCCGCTCGGTAGGTTGGGCGAGCGATAGCGGTTTTTAACAGCGAATCTGGTCACCCCAACATCACGGCACCTCTGCATTGAGCGAGTATGCATTGTCGCGAACGGGCAGTAGTTCGCGTGTACACAAAGACAAGATCTTGTCATGTTGCAATGCGGAGTTTGAGCCTGTGGGTCGCTGCTACTGCGGGCGCGACGGATGTCGGGCACAAGCCCGCTGGCGAGGCTGCCGGTTGAGGTGCGGTGAGCGCAGCAGTTTGTTGCGACTGTCTTGCAGGGATGCGTGCGAATTGCGCATGGAGGCATCGGTTTGCTTGAGCGTATGACGAAGGCCGCACCCTCACCCCAACCCCTCTCCCCGGAGGATGAGGGGCTAGCGGGCTTGGACTCTGCGGGGTTCGGATGCGGCGCACTGAGTCGCGACCTCGAAATCCAACCACGATCGCCGCGACGGTAATTGCTCAGGGCTGCGGCGTGTCTCCGATCAAGTATTCACGCAGCAGCACCCGAGCGCGATGCAATCGGCTTTTTACGGCTTCGCGCGTGTTGCCGATTCGTTCGGCGATTTCCGCGATGGTCAGGTCTTCCATGTCGCGTAACAACACGACTTGCCGATGTGGCGGAGACAATGATTCGATCGCGCGTACCAGATCGATGCGCAGGTCCTCGCTGGAGCAGCGCGCGAGTCGTTGTGCGTCGTCGACATCGCTGATGGCTTCGGTGAGGCGCATCAATCCGAGTGCGGGCAACATACATAGGCGCGCAACCACGGTGCTCAGCCAGCCCAGTATTGCGGCGGGAGAGCGCACGCTGCCGATTCTGCGGTACAGCACGATCAGTGCTTCTTGCACTACATCTTCAATCGCGGAACCGCGGTGACACTGCCGACGGGCGTAGCGATGAATGTCCGGTTTGAGTTGCGTGATGAGGCGGGTCAGGGCGTCGCGTTCACCGGCTTGGGCGGCGAGCAGTAGTTGATCGGACACGTGCATGCGCTACTCATTATCCACAAGTGGCTTTCGACCAGCGACGGCGCAGGCGGGACAGTATCCGATCGATCCGGTCAGGATCATGATGAGTCCGCTCCCCGCGACGAGCAAGCCGAGCAGTGATGCATGCATGCCGACTAGGCCCCACAGCATCATCAGTAGACCCGCGATGATGCGGGCGCTGCGCTCTTTGATGCCGACGTTTTTTCGATACCACATGGCCACCACTCCTGCTGCGTGTACACCGGTTTGGCGTACCTCGGTGACGTAAGAGAGGGCTTCTTGGCGAATGGATTCGCGGCGTCGGAAATATTTTTCTTGGCCGTTGACGCGCCTAAGCGACGCCGTGGGCAACCTATCGAAAGCTGCAAGGCGGTTCGACAGGTACTAGATCCGCGGTGCAGGTCGCGGCCAGCCCCAGGCTTCCATGGGGGTCTGAGCCAGCGGCAGGCTGATGCAGTCCACGGGGCAGGGCGGCAGGCACAGGCCGCAGCCGGTGCATTCGGCGGCGATGACGGTGTGCATCAGTTTCGGCGCACCGAGGATGGCATCGACCGGGCAAACCTGGATGCATTTGGTGCAGCCGATGCAGACGGCTTCGTCAATCAGGGCGACCGTGCGTGGGGCCTCGACACCGTGCGCCGGATTGAGCGGTTTGCTGGCGCGACCGAGCAATTGGGCCAGGGCATCGACGCCACGCTGTCCGCCCGGCGGGCATTGGTCAATGTCGGCGCCGCCGGTGGCTATCGCTGCCGCGTAAGGTCGGCATCCGATAAAATTGCATTGTCCACATTGGGTTTGCGGCAGCAGCGCGTCGATGCGCTGAATCATTGCGGTGATTTCCGGCGTCTGCGCCTCGTCAGCGGCGCGCGCCGTACGAGCCAGACTTGCTGCAAGCGCCACGCACACGACGGCGAGCAGGACGCAGGCGACGATCACGCGCGCGATCCGAGCCCGGTCAGTCCGAGCATCGCAAGCGATATCAGCGCCAAGGTGACGAGTTCGACGGGCAGCCCGCGAAACGCGACAGGAACATCGGCGCCGCGCAGTCGATCGCGGATCGCGTCCATCATCAGCGATGCGATGCCGAGGCCGGCGATACTCGCGAACGTGGCGAGGGCCAATGTGGCCATTTCCCCATCGACGGACGTGGCTGCCAGCAGTGCGCCCAGTAGTGCGCTGTCGAGAAGCACCGGTTGAGCAGCGGCGCTGAGCGCGTCGCGATGGCGCGGAAATGCGCGCGCCAGGCCCATCGAAGTCACAAGACCGAGTGCGGCGCAGCCGATCGTGGCCACAAACAGCGCGATGCTGCGATCGAGATCGACGGTCGGCTGTGTCAGGAACCAAACGAGAAGCAAGGCCGGCAATGCGACGCAAAGCAGCGCTGCGGTCAACGCCAGCATCGCGCGCAGCGAGGTGACATTCTCGTCGCGCGGTGATGACGCAACTTGCGCATGATTCAGTGCGGCGATGGACAGCACGGTTGCGGCGACGTCGATCACGGCATACCTCGCAGATTCCCGGCGGAAACGCACCGGCAACACGATTTCTTGGGGCGTGACGATATCATTTAGTGGACAAGTATATCAGTGACCGCTAGGTTTTGGATCGGCGTGGCCGCAAGATTCTGCTGCGCAGGTCGGCATCATTGAACTTGAAGGTCGATCCGCTCATTCAGTTCGAGATTTTTGGAAGAGCGGTGGGTCTCAATTCGGTCTGACCAACCGACCCCAGAAACCTATAACCGTTCGCCCCGAGGTATCGAAGGGTGGACGGAGCCACGCCGTCTGGCACCGTTCATGATTCGATACCTCACCACGAACGGGGTGAGGCTTTGTCGAATGGAAATGTTGTCAAAAACAGGTTCAACCGCGCGACGCGGCAGGCGACGCCTTATTTCACCGGCATGCCGGCGATCACGCCGTTGTCCGCCGCGAGCAGGAACAACTCCGCGCCACCACTGCCAGCGGACAGGACCATGCCTTCGGAGACACCAAAGCGCATCTTGCGTGGGGCGAGATTCGCGATGAACACCACATGGCGTCCGACCAGTTTCTCTGGCTCCGGATAGGCGGCACGAATGCCGGAAAAGATCTGCCGTTTGCCGAGTTCACCGGCATCCAGCTCAAAGCGTAGCAGCTTGTCGGAACCTTCCACGAATTCACAAACCAGCACTTTGGCGACGCGCAG
>JBDTLV010000196.1:0-3803 GCA_039934615.1 Tahibacter sp. | reverse complement strand
CCGTCGTGTGTCCGCACGAGATCTATCTCGCCATTCACCATGATCCTGAAGCACGTCTGTGCGGTTACCGTCAGACGGTGGCGCTCGCACGCGTAAAGGAAGATCTTTCCTCGATACGCCAGTACGCGCAGCAGCAGAAGGCGCTGGGCTCGGAGCGATTTCAAGAGGCCATCGAGCGGCAACTCGCTCGCCCAGGAATACTGGGTCGGCGCAAGAAGCCGCTTTGTGGCGTAGTCGCCAAACTGGAATTGTTAACCTGACCCCATTTGCGGTGGCTAACCCCTGAATTGAGATGCGCGCATCTGTATGACACCGCTGCTCTACGCGGCACCGGCCAGAACACTGACCAGATGGGCGAGTGCATGAGCAATCATTGCGGCCTCAAGCCCCCATCGCCAGTACAGATAGCCAAAAAGCAGGGCTGGCACCGTGTTTCCGACCACGACAAACGTGGCGATCGCAGGGGTCACCGGAGCCCCCATACCGGCAACTGCAGGCAGGTGCGCGACGCCAAACAGCACTGCGGCCGAGACAATACCGCCGACAACGTAGATCAAGCGCGGAGGCGCAGCCCGCTTTTGAAGAAAACGCCAGGGAAGCCATATGAAGACTGTCATCAGTCCCCAGCGCATCAATGTCTCTTCCGTTATTCTGCCATAAAGCAACTTTGCGGCGAGAGGAATCTCGTACGTATTTCCGAGAGCGAGTAGCTCAGCAGGCGCGATGCGCTCCAGAAGCACGAGCGCGGCGCCAACGACCAACCCAACCATCGCTGCGGGAATCAGTTGCGGTCGTAGTGCCGCCCCGACACCAGTGCCGGACAGTGCCGCCTCGAATACCGGCGCACCAAGACCCAGCGGCCGGGACAAGGTTATGCCGGCCCATACGGCGACGGCGACCAAGGCACCGCTTTGCAGCATGCTCACCGCAATCGCAACCCCTAACGGAAGCCGATGCGGCAGCCTTGCAAGAATTTGCGGGACGACGGTCACGCTCAGTATGACCACACCCGCCATCGCGGCCAGCCACAGTGCCACGCCCAAGCCCACACGTGTGTTCTTCACCATCGATGTTTCCCCAAACAAATTCCACTGGCGATTTGAAAGAAGCCTGCAGCACAGTCCCCATGCGACAGTCCGAGTTGGCCAGCGGCGTCCTGCAGACCAGCCGTGGAAATGCAGGCTGGTGCCACTCGATGCTTCGTGTTCAAGAGCGCAATTGAAAATAATACACAATCTTCGACTATTCAGATAGCGGCGCACCGTATTGGTCCGGGATCGACGAAAAGTCTCCTGGGGTACAGTCAATATTTACCTGCGTACTTGCCAAAACAGCCAATCGCGCGACCAAATGCCGGGATACGTATCCCGGGTGGTTGGTGTTCGGGACCATCGTATTCCCTGAGCCCTATCCTGAGGCCGCCGATTCCTGTAATCGCCTTGAAGAAGCAAGCAAGTAGCCCGGATGGAGCGCTCCGCAATCCGGCGCAGGCACTTGGGATTGCCGTCGAAGATCGATTTCGCAAAAACCCGCGGATTGCGCTGCGCTTCATCCGGCCTAACGGAATATGTCGGTTGGGCGACGTTAGTCGTGGTGGGGCCGGAGCACAGCGAGTTTTCCAAAAGGGTCGCGAAAACCGATCTTGGCCAAATGGGCACGTGCATTTATTCCGTTTGTTGTGCGGCGCAGCGCCGAAGGAATCGAATTTCTCCGTCCCTCGTCTGCAGGAAATCGACCGGCCCCATGCTCCCTGACTTCCGTCGCTTGCAAGCGCCCCGCGCGTCAGCGAGTCTCTACGATCCGTTGCCCTGGAGAGCCTGCATGATCCGCTTACTCGTCGCCGCGCTCGCGGCCTGCCTTCCGTTGTGCGCGCTCGCTGCGGACAATGTGCAATACACCGCCATCTTCGGCGGTCGCAACGTCGGCCACGTCAAGGTGGGCGTCGATGGCCGCAAGGCGACGGTCGATTTCAACATCAAGAACAACGGGCGCGGTCCGACGATCGCCGAGACAATCACGTTCGGCGCCGACGGATTGCCAGTGGACTGGAACATCACCGGCACGACGACGTTTGGCAGCAAAGTGGACGAGCACTTTGCGCGCAGCGGGACGCGCGCTACCTGGAAGGATTCGACCGGGGCCGGCAAGCAAGCGACGAAGGGACCGGCGCTTTACGTCGCGCAGAGCGGCAGCCCGTGGTCGAATCAGATCTATGCGCGCGCGCTGCTGCAGCGGCCGGACCTCAGCATGACCGCGCTGCCCGGCGGTACGTTGCGCCTGGAAAAGGGCGTGACATTCACGGTGGAAGGCAAGGGCGGGCCGCGTGAGGTGACGCGCTATGACCTGTCCGGTATCGATACGACGCCCGACACGATGTTGCTTGAGACCGATGGCACGCTGTTCGCGACGGTGTCGCCGAACGCGATCATCGTGCGCGAGGGCTACGAAGGCGAGGAGGTGCGTCTGCGCAAGCTCGCGGCCGACTGGGTTACCGAGCGCTACGTCGGCATCCAGCGCGATGTCGCGCATCACTACGCGGGTCCGGTGCGCATCCGCAACGTACGCGTGTTCGACGCGCAGACCGGCAAGCTGACCGAACCGGTGGCGGTGCTCGTCAACGGTCACGAGATTGCGGCGATCGAACCGGCCGACAGTCCTGCGACGCCGGGCGAGACCAGCGTCGACGGTGGCGGCGGCACCTTGATTCCGGGGCTGCATGAAATGCATGCGCATGTCGGCCAGGACGGCGCGCTGCTCAACCTGCTCGCCGGCGTGACCACGATGCGCGACATGGGCAACGACAATGCCGTGCTCGACGTGCTGGTTCGCCGCATCGACGCGGGCGAGATCGCGGGACCGCACATTGTGCGTTCGGGCTTTATCGAAGGTCGCAGCCCGTTCAGCGCGAACAATGGCTTCGTCGTCGACAGCGAAGAGAAGGCGGTCGAGGCAGTGCGCTGGTATGCGGCACGCGGCTTCTGGCAGGTCAAAATCTACAACAGCATGACGCCGGCCTGGGTACCCGCGATCGTCGCCGAAGCGCATCGCCTCGGCCTGCGCGTTGCCGGTCACGTGCCGGCCTTCGCAACCGCCGACCAGATGATTGAGGCGGGCTATGACGAGCTCACCCATATCAACCAGTTCGTGCTCGGTTGGTTGATCGGCCCGGGCGAAGATACGCGCACGCTGTTTCGCCTGACCGCGCTCAAGCGGCTGCCGCAACTTGATCTGGCCAGCGCCAAGGTGCAGCACACCATCGACCTCATGGTGCAGGGGAAAAAGGCGATCGATCCTACGCTCGGGATCCACGAGATGCTGACGCAGAACCGCGACGGCCAGATACCGCCGGGCGCGAAGGACTATTTCGACCACCTGCCGATCGGCACGCGTCGCGACATGATGAAGGCGATGGTCGACACCTCGGCTCCCGGTGACGATGCCGCGTATCGCGCCGCGTTCGACAAACTCATCGCCGTCGTGAAGCAGTTGCATGAGCGTGGCGTATTCATCGTGTTCGGCACCGACACCGGCGGTTCGTTCACCTATCACCGCGAACTCGAGCTGTATCAGAAGGCCGGCATGACCGCGCCGGAAATTCTCACGCGCGCAACCTTGGACAGCGCGCGCTATCTCGGCGAAGACCAACGCCTCGGATCGATCACGAAGGGCAAGCTCGCGAACTTCTTCCTCGTGCCGGGCGACCCCACGCAGGATCTCAAGGCCATCAAGCGCGTCGCCATGGTGGTCAATGACGGCGTGTTCTACTACCCGAGCGAGGTGTATCCGAAGTTCGGCATCACACC
>JBDTLV010000195.1:0-3976 GCA_039934615.1 Tahibacter sp. | reverse complement strand
GATTTCGCTCAGCGCGAACGCGACGCGCTGGCGCAGCTGATCGGTGTGGATGATGGCGATGTTCTGCGGATCCGGTCCGCCGAGTGCATCAAGGAACCAGGCTTCGCGAAGCACGTTGCCGGTGTTTTCCAGCAGCGTGTTCGCGACCCAGTTGTGGTACGTGGTCATCGACGACGCCGGCGCGGCATATTGTTCGTTGAGCCAGGCCTGATAGCCGGCACCGCCGTTGGGCGCGACGAGGCTGCGCAGATGCGTGATGTCCGCGTCGGTCGGGCCGAACGTCGCCTGGGTGAGAAACCGCGAGGCATCGGAATCGTTGTACGGACCGGCCGTGATGCCCTGGAATCCGTCGTGGAACATCGGATCCGGCCAATGGCTGAGCGTTTGCGCGCCAGCGGAGCAGGTCACGGCCATGGCCAGAGCCAGCACGGTCGCGCGCGAGGCGGCCCGGAATGCGCAACTCGTTCGAGACATTGGTCAACTCCCCAGAATGCAGACGCTATGCTTAACCGGCAACGCGCTGAAAAAATGTCACGCGCGCTGCGGCGGATTCTTGCACGACCCTGTCACTAAAACGCCGATCAGGGCCCAAAAGGAACATCCGGACGAAAACTTTATTTTGCGGCCGCGATCCTGCTGCATTTGGCTTCCGCTGGCGCCGGAGGTGGGGGCAGAAAGACGGGGGACAGCTCTACTATCCTGAATCTGTCACGTTCTTTGGCGTTCTGCCATTGTGCGCGTGCTTTTTGCCGACCAGCGATTGTCCGGCGCTGACGAACAGCCCTGAAACCACCGTCGGCGAACGTGGCCGCGCTGCAGGCAAGCTCACAGCGCCAGAGTCTGCTCCTGGCGGCAAGCGCACTCTGGAGGTAAATCGTGCTGGAACTAGAACCGCAGCAGCGCTCTGGGGATGCGCTGTCCCGGCCGATCCCTCGCCGCATGAAGTGGCGTGACCGTCGACTGCCGGGATGTGCAGCGTCGGGGTTTTGCTACCGCCAAAGTATAACTTTACGTGGCTGGCGGCGACATGCGTCTTCAGATCACGTCGCTTTTGTACCGTCCATGGTGGTGTCGTGGTCGTGCAAGTCCGCAAAGATGTGATGGAACAGCGCGCAATGTTTCAGGGCGCGGAAGAGCGCCGACAAGTCGTCGCGTTGCCTGGCGACTTCGACCGCGCCGTATCGATCGCTGAATCGGGCGAGGGTGGCTTTCAGGTTCGCGCCGCGGAACATCGCGGTGAGCATGTGCAGTTCGGTGGCGCTGAAATCGAGGCCGATCACATTGGTAAAACGCTCCGTATTGCCGGTCATCTCGGCCATCCATCGCATGACCTGATCGACCGGGTCGGCGACACGGAACTCGCGTTGAACCAGGCGCAGTAGCTCCTGTCGATCAAACACATTGAGCAGCAGGGCGAGCAGGAAACGGTGACCGGGATCGTGCAGCTTGCGCCGCAAATCGATGACGGTACGGCTCAACAAATCATGGTGCGCTGCCTGACACAGCAGTTGACGCTCGTCGGCGGTCAACGCCGTGCACTGGGCGGAAAGCACGCGTGCCTGATCGGGTTCCGCGGAGATTCGCGTTTGCTCCGAGACCAGTAGATACGCGAGATGAAGATCGGCCTCCGCCAGAACGCCCTGCAGATGTGCGTGCGCGCCTTCCTCATCGAGCAGGCGCAACATGTGCAGATATTGCATTTTGCGAACGGTCGGCGCATGACGCTGAAAGGGGTTGTAGGCGAGCCCCGGCCAGCGATAGTCGTATTGCACCTCGGCAGGATCATCGGTGATCGTGCGGACCACGATCGTCACCGACGGGCGAATCATATGAAACAGCGAATGAATCAGGCGGCTGCCGCGGGCGATGATGCGGGTATCGCCTGCGTGCAGTACGTCGAGGTCCAGCAGCGCAAGGCGGCCGGCGATGGCGCGCTGCCGGTGCGCCGGCGGCTGCCAGGCATCGAAATGGTAGCGGCTGTGAATACTTGAACCGGCCAACACATGAAAGGCGCCGCAAAAAGCATGCTGATGGATGGTTGTCGTACCGTCCAGCCAGATGAGTGCCGAGATGTCGAAATCGCCGCCGTGATAGAGCGACACCGGTGGCTCGGCGAACTTCGCGTCCAAATCCGCCTGCTTGCACAGGGTGTCGGCGCCGAGCACGTATTCGATGAGATCGCTATGCGTGATGTGCGCCGAGGGATTGAAGGCCGCCAGTTGCTGGGCAGCGACGCGTTCGAGATTGGCATGGACCGATTCGCGCCCTTCGCCGAGTTCAGCCGCAATCGTGTCGCCAAGACGCTGAAAGAAGGTCTCGACGCGATGCGCGGGTTTTTTCGGCATGTCAGCCGCCGGCGACGCCATTGGTGCCATGACCGTCATTGGGTTGCCCGTCCGCTACCTGCTGCGATGACATCAGAATGCTTGCAGACGACGCTCACTCCATCCCCTCGTCATAGCCCTCGTTGACGAAATGAAACAACAAGGACGCCGAGCGATGTCCGTCCGGCAGCATATCGCGACCATGCATCAACTCCCGCCCCCGGAGTATCAAGGCATCACCCCGGCGTTGATGCAATGAATGGATCGTGCCGTCACGGCCCTTTACGTTGAAGGCCCACGGCGATCGGCCATCGGCTGGAAGTGGCGCATAGTCGAGCAGCAGTGTAATTGTGTACTCGCACGGAGGGCGGTCGGTGTGCCAGGCTAAATCGCCGCCTGTACTGTACAATGACACAAAGGAGTAAGAGGGCTTTGTGCGCTGACCTGCCAGTTGTGACACGCGTTCGTTCAATTGATCGTGCCAGAAGCTGGCGACCGGATGATTGTGCGCGATGTAGCGTCGGGTTCCGCGAATGTCATGAAAGGCCAGGAAGCCTTGCGCCGCAAGCGCGTGAAAATACTCACCCAGTTCCTTGACGTGCTCGGCCGGGAGTAGGTTTTCCAGGATGGCAAAACCTTCGCGTTCGAATTGTCTGCGGGTCAGCTCTCCATCCAGAACCGTCGCCGCCTGCGAGGCTTCTGAGCGCTGGTTGTCGGAGCGCCCATCCGGTTCAGCGCCCGTAGCGATCAGTACCGGTGACCAGACGCTGCGGCGGTGATGCGGTTCAAATTGGAGCGCGTGCTCGGACCACTCGACGGGAATGCGCAGTGCGGGTCGATGCGTGGGCCGGCTTTGCAGGTCATCGATGCCGGCGGGCGACTGCACGGTGTTCGCGTGCGCAGGATCGCGCAGCGGAAATCGATAAGCGACGGCCTTCGGCATCGCATCCGCGGTCGCGAACAGACCGATTTGACGAAGCTCGGCCGCATCGTGTTCGCCGATCTGTGCGTCCTTGTGGCCGTCGATCAGGATGGCGCAGAGAAAAGCATGTGCGCCGGGAAAATTCTCGGCACTGACACGAACGGACGACAAGGAAGCGCCCTTCACCGGCGCCTCCACGAAAAAGGCGGGTGACGACTCGGAGTCGACCATCGAGATTCGGGCATTCGGGTTGAGCTCAAGGCTCAGGGGTCTTGGACTCATATGGGCAAGTCTCGACCGGAAACGGGTCGCGAATCAGCGACCTCTTTGGTAAGCACGCCAATGACGACAAGGCGCAGGACAGGAGTCATGGCTCATCGTTCGGTGTTCGCGCAGATCGGAGAAAACCGGTAGAGGCGAGAAATCTCGCCGCTACAGCGGGAGCAAGGATCTATTCGTCGTAAGCGACTTGGGGAGTCGGCGGTGGTCCTGGTGGTGACGTATCCGGCCCCTGGTCGGGACCGCCGCGCCCCGCGCTGCTACGCACCATCGTATTCAGTTGTTCCACTACATCCCGTGATACTTCCAGTTTTTCCTGCGCTTTCTGGTTCATCGTGTGGCCCCGTTTGTTGGTTTGGTTGGAACAGGTTGGCGCGGTGTGCGAACTGCGTGAACAGCAAAGATCAAGCTAGAACTACGCTTGCGCCAAGTCAAGCAGGGAAACGGCCAG
>JBDTLV010000194.1:0-4120 GCA_039934615.1 Tahibacter sp. | reverse complement strand
TCATAGACGGGTAGCACGTCGATGACGCCCTCGAAGACCCAACGTACGTCGATCCCATCCGGGCCGCCTTTGTACGGCGCCGTCGCAGACTTTCCGATCTTCACGACTTTTCGATACGCCTCGACGAATCGGTCGGCCTTGATTAGCACCGTGTTTTCCCAGATCAGGAAACGGCGATTCTCGTCCTCGTTGCGCGGGTCATCCAGTTCGATGAAACGCAGCTGATACGTTCCCACGTACCAGCCAGTCGGCGATTCTTCGCGACGTGGCGCCATGTCAATCTCCCGGGCAAGAGGGCGTGCGATGCCGGGCAAAGAAATCACGAGGTCGCAGGGCGGGCATTGACGCACCGCTCTCAGTGCCCGCTGTTCCTCGATGGTAGACCAGGGCTCTCCCTTCAGATTCGACGTTCATTTCTGCCCCTACTCGAAAGGCAAAATCCAGCGCCGTGATAGCGGAACTTTAAGTCCCGCCCCGCAGGTCTATACTGCACCATGCTCCTGCCCCGACTCCTGCCGTTTGTCACCCGCCTGCTGCTGGCCTTGTGCCTGCTGGCATCGAGTGCGACATTTGCGGCGCACGCCGCGGTTGAGGATTTCGCGGCGGCGTCCAGCGACGACGTATCCGATGCAATGCCGTGCGCCGACCACGACGCAGCGAGTCGCAATGCGGACCACGATGCGGCACCCGCGTGTGACTGCTGCCCGCAACCGCATTGCGATGGCGCGGCATGCGTCGGTGTCGGGTGCCTGCCGTCGATGCCGCGCTGGTTGGGCGCATTCGTTCCTGACGCGCAACCGTTGACGACGCAAATCCGCATCTTCGCGTCGGCACCCTTGGATCGCAGTCTGCGACCTCCGATCGCCTGATCTCTCCGCAATAATCCGGGGCGCATGCGCCCGTGTGCCGCCATAGTGCGGCGATGGATGGAGAGTTTCGATGACGTCGAAAAGTCGACGCGCGGCAATCGCCGTGCTGGTCCTGCTGCCGTGCGTGGCGATGGGCAAACCGATTGCGTTTGCGCATGGCACGACGGTGATGGTCGAACGCGGTGCGGGTACGATGAATGAGGCGCAGGTGTTTTACGCACCGGCGTATTGGTGGTCCGTGGGTGTCGGCGCGCTGGAGCTCAACAGCGAAGACGGCAGCAAGCAGCGCCACGTGACGTATGTGCGCGCAAACCTGCTGGCGAAGCGTTGGAATCTGCCCGGTGCGCAGGCGAATGTGTTTGCCTGGGGCGGAATGGGGCGTGCGACGGGCAATGATTTTTCCGGCAGCACACTCGCGCGCAATGCGGGCGTCCAGGCCGACTATGAAACGCGTCGGCTCTACGCATCGCTGCGTTCCGACCTGCAGGAAAGCGCGCACTACTCGCATCGCGTGGACACCGTGCAATTGGGTTGGGCGCCGTACGCGCACGACTACGACAGCCTCGCGACGTGGTTCGTCGTGCAGGCGCGGCGCTATAGCGGCGACCTGGTCGATGGCACTGAGACCGCGTTCCTGATTCGCTTCTTCAAAGGCAACACCTGGGTCGAGGCCGGCGCAACGCGCGACGGCAAGCTCCAGGCAATGGCCATGTTCAATTTCTGATCCGGAGACTCCTATGCGCTTCCTGAAAACATTGACGCTGATCGCGGGCCTGCTGTGCTCGTTTGTCGCTTCATCCACAACCGTAGAAATGGACGTCAACGGCTTGGTCTGCGCGTTCTGCGCCCAGGGCATCGAAAAGACGCTGAAGAAGTTTCCCGCCGCCGAGGGCGTGTTCGTCAGCCTTGAACGGCGCCTCGTCGCTGTCGCCTTGAAACAAGGCGCCGACATCGACGACCACGACTTGCGCGACGCACTGACGAATGCCGGATATACCGTCGTCGCGATTCGTCGCAGCGAAACCTCGCTGGACACGCTGCGCAACGAGGGGAAACCGCATGACTGAAATCCCTCGCGTCGACACGGCCCTGCGTCGCAACCTCGGCATGAGCGTCGCGGCGCTGGTGGCGAGCAGCGGAACGCTGGTGTGCTGCGTGTTGCCGGCTATCATGGTCGCCCTCGGCGCAGGCGCGACACTCGCCGGCCTCGTGTCCGCGGTGCCACAACTGATCTGGTTATCCCAGCACAAGGCCGGCGTGTTCGCCGTTGCCGGCGCGATGCTCGCGCTGTCCGGCGCGCTCCTCTGGCGCGCGCGACGATTGCCCTGCCCCGCGGACCCGACACTCGCGGCAAGCTGTGCGCGCGTGCGGCGCGTCAGCAGCGGCTTCTGGCTGGTCGCCGCGGCGTGCACAACGCTCGGCGCGCTGTTCGCGTTCCTGCTGCCGCTGTTGATCTGACAAAAGCGATTGGTGCATGTGGGACAAGGTCACAGGTGCACCTTGTCCCACCATCGCGACATCACGGTGCTCAGCGTGGAGAGGCAAGGGCCCAACCTGCGCCGGACTTATCGCATCAATGTGGAAAGATTCGAACATTCAACTGCGCGGTGCCGCAAGAACGCCGGGGCAATGCATCAGGTCGATCCGCGCCGGTTGGCTCAGTATTCCTCGATGATGTCGACAATTTTCCCTTTCGCATTGACGATGTAGGTGACACCGCCCGACGAATCGGCAGTGTCCGGTCTCACATGGACCTTGAATTCGCAGACATCGATCTCGATGCGCATCGTCTTGCCGGGTGGCGGTACGCCTTTGGCGAAATGCGGATCCTTGGCGAGCTCGCGGTACAAAGTGGCTTCATCGATCACCGAAGTGCATTTCAACGTCGGCTGATGCGCGCTGCAGCCGGCAAGGAGACACGCCAGCAGAAGTAGGCTGGGCTTCGTCATGGGATCTCGACTTGTTGGTGGCGGCGTCCGCCATTCTAGCCCGTGGTGCGGATCTCGAACCCGCCGTCTTGATCGTCGCGCGACTGGGTAAGAGCCGCGGGTCCGAGGCCTGCCTACGTGCCAGGTAATCTCCGAACTACTGCTCCGACGGCTTCAACGGCGATGGAATTCCTACACCGTTGGAACCTGATATTCCACTTCGCGCGTGAGCTTCCACTGCCTCAATGCCTCGTTCGCAGTCGCGCAGTCCTCTTCTGAAAACCGTCCCCATCCAGCGATTTTTTTCCGCGATGTGCTCGTCGCCACGAATCGACGGTAAACATAGGTCCCGCCTTTTCGACGCGCCGTAGTGGTTTGGACGCCCAGGCTCTCCACGGCGTTGATCGGAAGGACGACGTGTCGCGGGGTCCAGTAGCCGATTTTGCGCGTGAAGCGAACGTCGTCTTTGGAAATTATCCAGTTTTCGCTGCCCAGTGTTGCGTAGAGCAGTGCCGTGAGGGAGCTAACGGCAGCAGCGGCAGAAATGACCACGTAGGCGACCAGGAACGCCAGATCGTGGGCATCCTTGGCGCCGCTGAATTCGAGACATCCGACGATCAGAAAAACCGACGAGAACAGCAGCACGGCGATCAACATCACCAGGGCACCGACCTTGGGCTCAGACTGACTCGATATCTCCACCGAACGTGCGTCCATCGAGATCACACACCAATCTATCTGCATCTCGCCACCTGTGATCAAGACTCGCAGCACTGCGCATGCGTTTTCGGGCAAGGGATTGTGCATCAGATCGGGCGACGACGTTGCCCACTCTCGGCGAAACAGACGCCGATAAGCGGCGTGTCAGGACGTGCCCTGGGCCAAGATCACATTCCACGCGCGAACAAACTGCGCCAAAGCCCACCCGGCGAAACACCCGCTTATGGCTCCGAAGCGCGCTTCCTCAACTCCACATCGCTCAACACCAACGACGCACGCCGTTCGCTCGGCAACAGCCGTTCGCGGATGTCATACCAGACCGTTTCCGGTTCCATCTCCAAACCGTGTGGAATGATGTCCATCACGCCGATGAATTCGATATGCCACGGAATGCCGTCGTGGTTCGTGGTCGAGCATTCGGAAGCTCTTCCCAGACGCTTGGCCTCTGCGATTGCGCTGGCAGGCGTGGCCGCCGAATAGACGATGATTCGCTCTTCGCAGGTTCGTCGTTTGGCGGAGCCCTTGCCGTGGTCGACACGATATTGGAACAGCAGCTTGGCGCTGTAGCGGCGGGTCATGGGCGACTGCGTCCCGGGAGGAGGT
>JBDTLV010000193.1:0-4169 GCA_039934615.1 Tahibacter sp. | reverse complement strand
GTCCGTCCGTATGCGTGAGCGGGAGGTTCGCCACGGCAGTCCGCAGCAGTTCCTCGGCGCGCGCGTTGTCGCCTATCCGCGCGAGCATGGCGCCATAGGCGGCGGAATAGCGTCCGACTTCCCATTCGGTCGGACCCGTGCTCGACGACGCCGTTTGCAAAGCAGCGTCGTAGTACGCGCGCGCCTTGGCGACATCGCGCCCCGACACGTCGTAGAGTTGCGCAAGTGCAAATGCGGAAGCGCAATAATCACTGTTCGGACCACCGCGATGCATGCGCGTGTACTGTTCGTGCGCGTGCAGCAGGTACGACTCCGCTTCGTCGTAGCGTTTGCGCAAAAAGGCAATGCCGCCGAGTTCGGTTTCAGCGTACGCGACACCCCAGGACTTCTCACCGAAGATGTCCGTATACTGTTTCAAGATGGATTGGAGCAGATCGACGGCCTCGTCGTAACGGCGCTGATCCCTCAGCACTCGCGCATGACGAAGCTGCAGATCGAGTACGCGTGCGTGACCTGCGCCGAAGTGCCGAGCGAGCAACGCAATCGATTCACGCAATTCACGTTCGGTGCGAGCCAGCGTCGCCGCCGATTTGTCGCGACAGCGCACCATATCCCTCAGTACCACGGCGAGACCGTCGAACTGATCGCCGGCGTTGCGCACGTCGAGCAACAGCTGCTCGATGCCGGCGCATGCGCCCGACCGGTCCTTCGGCAATTGCCAACGCAGCGTCTGCAGATGCGCGTACCACGATGCCGCGGGCGGTATGCCCATCGCGTCGAAGGTTGCCGCGGCCTCCTTGGCGAGCGGTCCGTAGATGTCGGGTTCTTCCCGCATAAAGTGCACATTGCTCGCTTCAAGCAATGTATCCGCCAGCAGTTGCTTTTCAGCGCCCGATGCGCGCGCCAGTTCGACCGCCTTGTCCATCAGTCTCCCCGCTGCGCCGAGATCGCTGAGGGCAATATTGATCGCACCGAGCGCACGCAACAGTTTGAGGCGCGTATCCAGATCCAGTGTCGTGTTCTGATCGATCCTCGACTCGCCGCGTTGCAGGGCCACGCGCACGGGCATGTCGAGCCCACTGGCCTCGGTGGCCACACCGCTGCGAAACATTTCGACGAGAAACTGGGTGGCCGCTTCTGCATGCCCTCGCTCGACGATGGCCTTGTCGCGCTCGCCGATCACGATCAGGGTGAAGGCACTGGCACTGGCGATGCCCAGTACCGCAAGGGTCACGCTGCGCCAGTTGCGCCGCAGGAACAACCGGGTTCGATAGTGGAATGTGCCGCGACGCCCGAGCACTGGCCGCTGTTCGAGATGCCGCAGTACATCGTCGGCAAACTGTTCGACGGACGCGTACCGGCTCGCCGGCTCTTTGCGGAGCGCGCGTAACACGATCGCGTCGAGGTCGCCTCGCAGCGCCCGAGCCAGCACCTGACTGCTCGCGACGCGTCGCGATCGGGCAGCCTGGTCGCCGGCGGCCGCCGCAGAAGGCGATTTCGGTAGATGTTCACAAATAACTGCCTCGATCTGCGCCGCGGTCTTGCCTTTCAGATCGAATACCGCCGCACCGCTCAGCAATTCGTACAACACGGTGCCGAGCTGATAGACATCGCAGGTTACCGCGACGCGATCACCGCGCACCTGCTCCGGCGCCGCGTTGACCGGAGAAAAGTAGCGTTGCGCGTGGGCGGTTTCCTCCTCAGCACGTATGACGCTCGCATCCAGCTGCTTGGCGATCCCGAAGTCGATCAATCGCGGCAGACCCGCGCTGTCGACGATGATGTTGCCCGGCTTGATGTCGCGGTGCAGAACCAGCCGGCCATGCGCGTACTGCGCTGCGGCGCAAACATCGAGAAACAGGCGCAAGCGCTCGCGCAAGCCGAGCCGTTGCTCGTCACAGTGCACGAGCAAGGGCTTGCCGCGCAGATACTCCATGACGAAATAAGGCTCGCCCGCTGCGCTTTCGCCGGCATCGAGCAGGCGCGCGATGCCCGGATGATCGAAGCCCGCGAGAATTTCGCGTTCGCGCTGGAAGCGTGCGCGCGTGTTGTCGTCGAGCGCGTGGCGGTGCAACACCTTGATCGCGACTTCCTGTTGCACATGACCGTCCATGCGCTCGCCACGGTAGACCACGCCCATTCCACCGCGGCCAATTTCATCGACCAGACGATAGGCGCCTAGCGCATCGCCGACCGCGGACACTTGCATGGTCCGCGACAAGCTTCGCTTTGCATCACCGGTGCGCAGACGCCATTGCTGATGGGTACGCAGCATCGCAACCAGAGCCTCGCCGACCAAGGCGTCATCGTCCGCGGTCTTGGCGACCAGCACATTCTGAGCGTCGCTCTCAAGCGGCGTCGCGGCAGCGAAGGCGGCTTCCAGCTTCTGCCATTGCAGCACAGACAGGGTGTGATTCATGGCGCGTCAGAGGCGATGGTGCAGCCAGGCGCGCGCAAACGCCCAACGGCGCTGCACGGTGGCGACCCCGACGTCCAGCAGGCCGGCGACCTCTTCATTGCTGAGGCCTCCGAAATAGCGCAGTTCGACCACCTGCGCCGCATTCGCGTCGCGGGTCTCCAGCCGCTGCAGTCCCTGTTCGAGGGCGTACCAATCAATCCGTGAGGCTTCGTCCGCGACCTCGAGTCCGTCGTCCAGCGAAATACGCTCGACCTGTCCGCCACGCTTCTCGGATTTTCGTTCGCGCATCAGGTCGATCAGCACGTTACGCGTGACGCGCGCACAGACCGCGAGAAAATGCTGGCGATCGACGAACAGTGATTGCTGACCCGCAAGCCGCACATACGCCTCGTGCGCGAGCTCCGTCGCACAGAGGGAAAGCTGATGCCCCGGCGTGCCCAGGGCACGCTGTGCGATCTGCTTGAGCGTCGGATAGAGCAAATCGATCAGCTGCGTTTCAGCAGCCTTGTCACCGGCGCGCCAGCGTTGCAGCAGGACGGTGATCGAAGCATCCGGCTCGTTCAAAGTTGGCGGGATTCCAGGAGAGGCCGGGGCGATTGTCGGGTATTCCCGGCAAGCCCGCCAGACCACGAGGACCGCCGCCAGCACTGCATGCCCCAGAATCGAACAAAATCAGCCAGTCGTCGCACTGGTCGAATCCCATCAATGCTGCCGTAACGTTTGCGTCGCCGGTTTCAAATTGAACAAGAACAATTGCCTTGGGCGGCGTTCTCGATCGCATGGCGTCGACGCGGCTTGCCTCGGAATTTCATCGGACACGCCTATTCGCCAGTAGCGCGCTGCCGGCAGTGCCAGGTGCGCGCATTGCGGAATGATTGAGAAGAACTGGTAGCCCCGGAAGGGACGCACGTTCGGTTCGAACCCGTCGCCACAAGATCGGCGGCGCGCGATTCGGCCCTCTCCGTGGGATGGAGGCGGGGGCACACAAACCGCGACTCGAACCCAACCACCGGAAACGGCGTCGGTCATGCCCTGAGACGCCGCGATCGACGGGATATTACGCGGTCGCGACCAACTTCGCCTCTTCTTCCACAATCAAGCGTTCCGTCACACGAATGAACTCGTGCAATAGTGTATTGCCGGGATCACCGGTCAGTTCGGCGCGCGCGCGTACGACATAGTTTCGCAGCCGCTGGATCGTATGCAGGTTGGTGAGGGTCTTGCGTGCTTCGTGGCGCATCGTCATTCCTCAAATCCGCAGTGCCCTCCTTCGCGCGCGGTCTTGCAGCGTGCCGTGGTGACTTCGCGACGCGTCAAGCGTCTGCCGATCACCCCGGACATTTTCAACGCGTGGCGGCTACAAGATGCACTGCGAGACCACCTTCTCGCAGAGTCCGGTGCAGCCCGCGTTGTGCACAAACTCGCATACTGCACTAAGGCCTTGTGAAATACAACGGAGCACCGGATTTTCGGGGCCCTGCCCTTCACTGGCCTGGATCGAGGAAACGATAAAAGGCACCGCCTTGCGCCATTGCCCCCGCGATGGCTGGCGTCGCCGCCCCTGTCGGGCAACCTCTCCCCCTGAGACAGGTGTCGACCGACAGGGCCAATGCCTATCGCCGACCTCGGCACGTGGCTTGCCGGCCAATACCACCTCGCCTGCCGCGATCCATCTGACGGGACGGCCTGGATCTGGCCATCGACCCACAGCGCGATCTGCCGGAACCTGGCGCGATAGCGACCAACGCCT
>JBDTLV010000192.1:0-4254 GCA_039934615.1 Tahibacter sp. | reverse complement strand
GACCTGCCCAGCCGTCGCCGCACTCAAATTCAAACGCTAATCGCAACCTGACCCCAGTTGTGTTCACCGACAATGAGCGCACAATGGATTCGGATGCGAGGCTTTCGATAGCCGCGGTCGCATCGCTAGGTCCAAATCGGAGCGGTGCATGAAACCGAACGTCCGTCTGCCGGCATTGCTCATGGACTCGCTGCGCGCTCACGCGATGATGTTCGAGCGGCCCTTGGCGCCACGCTATGGGGATGCCGTCGGAACGCGCATGCTGTTGGCGTTTCTCGGCGTCGGCGTCGGCGTCTTCTTCGCGTTGCGCCTCGCATTCGAAGCGGTCGGTCTACGCGGAAGGCCGGGTACGTCGCTGGCATTCGTGCTGGGGCTGCTGCTGGCGTTCTTTGTTGCGCAGCGGGTGTTCGTGCGCGCGCCGCTGCTCGATATCGGATTGCGACGATTCAGCGAGTGGACGCGACTTGAGCGCTTGTATGCTGCCCAGGTGATTCCGCTGGCGTTGGTGATCTTCTCGCTCATATTCCGCAATCACCTGTCGATGTTGATAGAGCAGCACGGCCTGGTCGGCTTCGTATTTTTCTCGGTTCTCATGGGGCTACTTTGGGGAATGGTGCAGGAGTTCCTTTACCGCGGTTGGTTGCAAACGGGATTGACCCGACGCTTCGGGGCCGTGGCTGGCGTGCTGGTCGCCAATGCGGCGTACACCTTCGGGCCACTGCACCTCAATTTCCTGCTGGGAGCCGACGGCGTGCACTGGGGCAGTCTTGCGGCCATATTCGGCATTGGTTTGATTTTCGGCATCCTGTATTACCGTTCCGGAAACCTGTGGCTCCCTGCGGTGCTACATGGGCTCTGGCCGTTGAACATGACTTGATGTCAAGTAGGCGGCGAAGTACTTATTGCACAATCCAGCGTTGTCGCTGAGTCCGGCAGGTCATTCAAACACACGCCGCCGGCTCGGCGCAGGCGTCAGACCAATGAACAAAGCGGTCAGAGACGAATGGCACTGACTTAAGCCTCAGTGGACCAAGCCCTTGCACAGAGAAGCGCCTGGAATTGGATGGTATTGGCGACCTATCACGATGATTTCTGGGTGCTTCTACGCCTAAGGGCGCGAAACGGGGACATCCACATAATTCTCCGTTTGTGACAGAAGGCCAAAAGCGCTCTCCGCTCCGGGCCGCCATAGGACCGGATTTGCGTAGGCAAGGGGATGAAGCAATGGGAGTCTGCATGTATCGCGCCTGGGTTGAGAAGAACGGCAAGGTCCATGTCGCAATGCTGCGTGACGAATAGGCGATTGCGCGGTTGCGACGTCCGCCGTTGCTTATCGGACATAGGTCACAGTCACGATGCGTTTCGCACCTCGTTTATGAATATCGCATGCGCAATGCCTGCGGTGCGTGGCATACCCTGATCCAAGATGGCGTTCCTCGTAGCGACACCCCTGTGCCGCCAACGAGAGACTCGCCATGAACCGCTTTGTGTATCGTTCTGCTCATTGCCTTACGACGGCGTGCGTGCGGCGAAACTTACGCTTCGCTGCAAACCTGTTCGCTGTCGCATCCGCATTCGTGTTTCCACTGGCTGAGGCCGCGATTTTCACCGTCGGGACCGGCGCGGGCTGTTCGCACGCCACGATCCAATCGGCCCTTAACGCGGCCGAAGCCAGTCCCGGCGCCGATACCGTGCGGCTGACGCGTTCGCTGACCTACTCGGCGCAAGCGAACACTATCAACACGAGTCAGAACCTGAATCTCGTGGGCGGCTTTGCAACCTGTTCGCAGATCGACACCGACAACATCAAGACCGGCGTCAGCGGTGCAGGCGGTGCAACCGAACCTGTATTTCGCATTACCGCCAATACGGGCTCGATCATCAAGCTGCGCCATCTCACGATCAACAATGGCGATGAAGACGGAACTGGAAAAGGTGGAGGAATATACTTCCGCGGCGATGGCGTGCTCGAAGTCATCGAGACGACCATTACCGGGAACACCGCAGGCAGCGGTGGCGGTATTTACGCCGAAGGCACCGGCACGAATGCGGAACTGATCCTCAGTGCCGACGTGTTGGTCACCAACAACACGGCTCGTTACAGCGGCGGGGGCGTGGTCGCTGAAGGCCTGGAAATGACGATGATTGCGCCTGGAAGCCTGATCGCGTTCAACGAAGCGACCGGTACGTTGAATGGGCAGACCGGCCAGACCATCGGCGGTTACGGCGGCGGATTGCTGGTGCTCGGCGGCGGGCTTGCGTCATATGCTTACGTGGGGAGCCCTGGGCCCGGAACATTTGGGCCGATCTACAGCAATGAGGCGCGGTACGGCGGTGGCGTCGCGGTTGTTTCCGACGAAGCGTTTGCGCGCTTGAACCTGTTCAGCACGAGCGCTGCACAGCGCACATCGATCAATCAGAATTTCGCGTCGGTTTCCGGCGGTGGCCTGTACGTCTGGTCGGACGATCGCGGTGGATTTGTCATCGGAGCCTTCGCGCAGGCCGTGCTCTGGAACGCCGACATCATCGGCAATGCCGCTCCGAAGGGTTCCGCTGCGCACATTGCAGAAACACCAGGGCTCTTGCCTGTTGGATATGCCGGTCTCTCGATCAATCTCGGTACGGCACCCGCCGACGCTATCAATTGCCCAACCAACGCGCCCTGTACGCGCATCGCCGGCAATCAGGATCAGGACACCACTGGCCAGGCAACCAATGGCGCAGTGCTGCTGGTGGAGGAGAATGACTACCTTCACATGAATCGTACGGAGCTCAGTGGCAACCGTGGTAGTGAAGTTCTGCGCGCCCTCGGCAGCGACACTGATATCAGTGCGCTCAATACCTTTTGGTCCGGCAATTCGACGAGCAATCCATTGATTCGCACGAATGACGACGTCGACCTGTCGCTGGAAAGCAGCACGATCGCCGGCAACACGATCGGTGCCAGTCAGGTTATCTCTGCAGATGGGGACTTCTACCTGCAGCGTTCGATATTGTGGCAGCCCGGCAAGACATCACTGAGTCACAGTGGCGGATCGAAGAGCGTTGAAAATGTCCTGACCAGCGAACGCATATCACTGGATGGAGGTAACACGCCATATGTGCTCGAAGACGCGCCGCGGTTCGTCGATCCTGCGCGCAGCGACTACCGTCTCAGGGCGGCGTCGCAAGCCGTCGATTTCGCGAGCACCGGCGCGGGCGAGGACCTGCTGGGTTTGGAGCGCGCGGTCGATCTGCCGTTCAAATACAACCGCATGGGCACCGCCGACCTCGGTGCATTCGAACGGCAGACCCTGGCGCCACTGGTGCTGAATTCAGACTTCGACGGCGACCTGAATCTGTGGCCCGAAATCCTGGCGGCCGCGTCGACCTGGACCAACGCGCAAAACGCCTCGGGCGCTGCCGGCTCCGGTTCGACATTTGTCAGTTTAACTAATATTCCACAAACGCGAATCTATGCCAGGGCCCAGTGCATCCACTTGCCTGGACCGGGACGTTACTTGCTGAATGGCTGGGGACGTACCGGCAACACATCGACCTTCACTTCAGACAGTGCAATCCTGTATTGGGAATTACGTCGCAATGGCACCGAGGACTGCAATGCCGGCCCTCCCGATGCAACCGGCAACCATTTCCTGGCCAAAGGGCCCTGGGCGAGGCCAGCCAATCCTGCGGTGATCGACATTCTGGCGCAGGACTGGACCTACACCAGCTCGATCACCGTGTTCTTGGCGGTCAACGACAACGGCATCACGTTTCCCGCGACGGCGACGGGCTGGTTCGACGGCATAACCTTGGAAGTCGAAAGCGGCGACAAGATATTCTTCGACGGATTCGAATAGCAATAGAAGCTCGTCGCGGCAGGATCGATGGCCACTCGCCGAAGTGCGGGTGGCCTCTCGCGAGTACTTGAGAGACTACGATCCCGCAGTGAGGGCCTGCAGCTGATCAGCCTGATTCTCCTGGATCAATCGGGTGATCAGGTCGTCGAGGTCGCCTTCGACGATTTCCGGCAGGCGATAAAGCGTCAATCCTTCGACGCGGCGGTTGGTGATGCGACCTTGTGGGAAATTATAGGTCCGGATGCGTTGACTGCGATCGCCTGAGCCCACTTGCAGGCGACGGTTCTCGGCTTGCTCGGCCTGCTGCTTGCCACGCTCCTCGTCAAGCAGGCGCGCCTTGAGCAAGGACATCGCACGAGGGTAATCCCCCCGCAGACTAGCTGACCTCAGAAGTGGAATTTTCTCGTATGCT
>JBDTLV010000191.1:0-4397 GCA_039934615.1 Tahibacter sp. | reverse complement strand
CAGCATAGGCCTCGACTCGGACCTTCAGCTTCTGCCCAGGACGGAACGTGACCACTCGCCGCGCGGAAATCGGAATCTCCTCGCCGGTTTTCGGGTTACGCCCAGGACGTTGGTTTTTCTTGCGCAGATCGAAATTGCCGAAACCGGACAACTTGACCTGCTCCCCTTTTTCCAAAGCTTCGCGTACGACATCGAAAAACGCGTCAACGAATTCCTTGGCCTCACGCTTGTTCAAGCCTACATCCAGAAACAACCGTTCGGCCATCTCCGCCTTGGTCAGCGCCATGCTACCCCCGCAATCTACCACCACAATCGCGTTCCAGGGCAACCAGCGCTGATGCCACGCATTGGTCCGCGTCCTGATCCGTTAGAGTGCGGTAACTGTCCTGCAAAATCAAGCCAATAGCGAGGCTCTTTAGACCGGAACCTAAGCCGGCCCCAGCATAGCGGTCGAAGACGATTAAGTCACTCAATCGATCGCCAACCGCGCCGCGCAGCACACTTTCCACCTGTGACCAGGGCATTGTGGCCGGAAGGACGACCGCAATGTCGCGGCGCACCATGGGAAAACGCGACAATTCGGCGGCGAAAGGCAGCCGACCGGCGGCAATCGCATCGGTGTCCACTTCGAACGCGTAGACGTCCGTATCGAGATCCAGTTTCTTCAACAAGCGCGGGTGCAAAGCGCCGACAAAGCCAATCGGACGCCCGTCCAGGATCACTTCGGCATGGCGGCCGGGATGAAATTCAGGTCGGTTTGACGGCTGGAAGGTGAGATTGCGTTGCCGCCCCGCAAGGCCGAGGAGACTCTCCAGATCGGCCTTGATGTCAAAATAGTCAACGCTGCGTTTGTCGCCGGTCCAATCTTCGGGCGCCGAACGCCCGCAAACGACAGCGGCGATTCGCGAAGTCTCGACAGGTCCCTCATCACCCGTGTGGAAGACCCGAGCCAGCTCGAACAGCCGTACGCGCTCCTGCTGGCGATTGCGATTGTGCAGCAGCGCCTGGGTCAGGCCAGGGAGCAGGCTCGTCCGCATGACCGCCAAGTCGGCGCTAAGCGGATTCGACAAGGCGACGGCACCGGGTTCGCGCGACCACGCGGCAAGCCAGTCGCGCGCAACAAAGCTGTAGCACACCGCCTCGAAATAGCCGCGCGCGACCATTTGTGTACGAAGTCGCTGTGCGCTGATCGTGGCTTCCGGCGGAAGTCCCAATTTCAATTGTCCACTTGGAGCGCGAGTCGGCACGCGTTCGTAACCGTGCACGCGAATGACTTCCTCGATGAGGTCTTCCTCGATGTCGATATCGAAGCGACGCGACGGCGCAGTCACCTGCCAACCGGAGTCAATGTCGACCACCTGCATGCCCAGTGCGCGCAGGATGCGCTCGACCTCGGCATCCGGCACCGGCATGCCGAGCACGCGCGCCAGACGCGCGCGACGCAGTGTGACGGGCGCGCGACGCGGCAAGTGTTCCGGCAAGGCAGACTCCACCACAGGGCCAGCCTTTCCGCCAACAATCGCGACGAGCAGCGCCGTGGCGCGCTCAATGGCGAGTCGCGGCAATTCCGTATCAACACCACGCTCGTAGCGATGCGAAGCGTCGGTATGCATGCCGAGCTTGCGCGCACGTCCCATCATCGTTTCCGGAGCAAAGTGCGCGGCTTCCAGAAATACATTCTGCGTCACATCCGTCACGCGGGAATCATGGCCGCCCATGATGCCGCCCAGGCCGAGTGCCTGGTTGCGATCGGCGACCACCAGAAATTGCGGATCCAGCACGACTTCGCGCCCGTCCAGCAGCTTCATCGTCTCGCCATCGCGTGCGGGACGCACCTCGATCGCATCGCCAACGCGATCGTCGTCGTAGGCATGCATGGGCTGACCCAGTTCAAGCATGACGTAGGCCGTGACATCAACGATGGCGCTGATCGAGCGCAGACCCGCGCGGCGCAACCGTTCGGTCATCCACAATGGCGACGCCACTTGCGCGGACACGCCCTTGATCACCCGACCCACAAAACGCGGACACGCCGCGCCAGCGCGCAACTCCACGTTGCGTTGCGCAGATATGGTCGCTTCGACACGCGCGAATTCCAGCTCCCGCAGCGGCGCACCAAACAACGCAGCCACATCCGAAGCAAGACCCCGCAGACCCAGACAGTCCGGCCGATTCGGGGTCATCTTGAGTTCGATACTGGCATCCGGCAATGCCAGATACGCCGCGAACGCCACACCGACCGGCGCGTCGCCTGGCAGTTCCATCAATCCGGATGCATCGGCATCGACACCCAGCTCCTTGGCCGAGCAGAGCATGCCGAACGATTCGACACCGCGCAGCGCTGCCGCGCGAATTTCCAGACCGTTCGGCAGAATCGCGCCAACCGTCGCGACGGGTGCTTTGAGGCCAACACGCGCGTTCGGCGCTCCGCACACTATCTGCAAGGCTTCGGTCGCGCCTATCGCGACGCGGCAAACGCGCAACTTGTCCGCATTGGGATGTTTATCGCATTGCACAATTTCGCCGACGACAACGCCGGCCAGACCAGCGCCGAGTCTTTCCACCCCTTCGACTTCGAGGCCAGCCATGGTCAGCCGGTGGCACAGCTCCGCGCTGTCCGCTGCCGGATCGACCCACTCGCGCAACCAGTTTTCGCTGAATTTCATGTGTTAGGAGCCGAGAATCGGAAATGGAGAATCGGAAATGGCTGTAGCAGGTCAATGTTGCGTCGAGGAACCGGGTTGAAGTCGCATCAGAATCGTTGCTTCTTCCACAATCCCCAATTCCCGGGTTTCAGGCAAATTGCTTCAGGAAACGCAGGTCATTCTCGAAGAACTGGCGCAGATCGCGGACACCGTAGCGCAACATCGCGAATCGTTCGACACCCAGGCCGAACGCGAAGCCCGTATAGCGTTCGGGATCGATACCGCAATTGCGCAAAACGTTCGGATGCACCATGCCGCACCCCAGCACTTCCAGCCAGCGCTCACTGCCGTCATCCTGATCCCAGCGGATATCGACTTCGGCGGACGGCTCGGTAAACGGAAAATAACTCGGCCGGAATCGCATCTCGAAATCGCGCTCGAAAAACGCCCGCACAAATTCCGCCAAAGTGCCTTTGAGGTCGGCAAAACTGGATGTTTCATCGACCAGAAGACCTTCAACCTGATGAAACATCGGCGTGTGGGTCTGGTCGGAATCGCTGCGATAGACCTTGCCGGGCGCGATGACGCGTATCGGCGGAGTCCGTCCGTTCATCGCGCGGATCTGCACCGGCGAGGTATGCGTACGCAGCAGCCGTCCATCCGGAAAATAGAACGTGTCGTGCATGGCACGCGCCGGATGATGCGGGGGGAAATTCAAGGCCTCGAAGTTGTGCTGATCGTCTTCGATTTCCGGCCCCTCGGCAGTCTGGTAGCCGAGTCGCTGAAAAATGTCGGAAATGCGTTCCAGCGTGCGGGTCACCGGGTGGACACCGCCAAGATCTGTCGCACGACCCGGCAATGTGACGTCGTTGCTTTCTTCCGCCAGACGCTTCTCAAAAGCAGCTTCTTCCAGAATGTTGCGCCGTGAAGAAATTGCTTCCTGCAGACTCTCTTTCGCACGATTGACGCGCTCGCCAGCGACTTTGCGCTCGTCGGCTGCCAGCTTGCCGAGCGCCTTGAGCTGCTCGGTGACCAGTCCGCTCTTGCCGAGCAATCCGACCCGCAGGCTTTCGAGGGCTTCGATCGATGCGGCCGCCTGAATTTGCGTCAGCGACTCTTCGACCTGTGTCTGCAACACGTCCATGCCGACTCCACCAGACATTCTAAAAAAAACATGGGGAGCAAGGCTCATCGCCCGCTCCCCACGCAATCAGCGGGCAGCGTCATGGACGCTGCCGATGTCTCTCGATGCGATTACGCGGCCAGGCTGAGCTTGGCCTTTTCAGCCAGCGCACCGAAAGCGGCGATGTCGTGCACCGCGATGTCGGCCAGCACCTTGCGATCGACCGTAATCTCGGCCTTCTTGAGGCCATTCATCAGACGGCTGTAAGACAGACCGAACTGACGCGCCGCGGCGTTGATACGGACGATCCACAGTGCGCGGAACTGCCGCTTGCGCTGCTTGCGGCCGATATAGGCGTACTGATGCGCCTTGGTGACCGCCTGCTTGGCTACGCGGAAAACTTTGCGCCGCGCATTGTAGTAACCCTTCGCCTTGGCGAGGATCTTCTTGTGGCGACGATGCGCCGTTACACCTTTCTTAACTCGTGCCATTGTTTAATCCTCCACTCAAAGATACGGCAACATGCGTGCGACGCGACCTGCATCCTCGGCGCGAACATGGTTCGGGCCGCGCAGATTGCGCTTACGCTTGGTCGACTTCTTGGTGAGGATGTGGCTCTTGAAGGCGTG
>JBDTLV010000190.1:0-4469 GCA_039934615.1 Tahibacter sp. | reverse complement strand
TGTCCAAGCCATGTTCGGGCACGCGTGCGACTGCCGAAGACGCCCTTGAGCCAACGTGTATTGGCCTCCTGTGCAAACGTCGTAGCGACGGCGGTCGCCTTCAGATCGTCGAGAACTCGTTGCGCTTGCGCAGCGAATAGCGCATCCGCCTTTACGGCGGCGAGCGATGCGGTCATGTCGTCGCGCTCGCTCTTGTTTTTGAGCTGAGTGACTAGAAACCGTTCCGCGCTCGCGCCTCCCGACGCGAGAGCCGCTACAAAGGGGGGAATACCGTAAGGTGACCAATCAAGAATGACAATCCCTATGCCCCTATGCCTCGCGTCCGTCCGCAAGTCGCTCGCGAGTTGCGCGCTTATCGATGACGTGGCTCCGAGAACCCATACGACGTCTCCATCGACGCCACGCCGCGCGAGGTCGGCTATTTTCGTAATGAGTTGTGTACGATCAATCTGCCCGTCGTATCGCTTACCTTCGAAGTAAATGCGGTCTGCAACGTAGGTCGACGCGCCGTCAACGCCGAACTGAAGACCACTGGCCGCCAAACGAAATGGGACGCCGGTAATGTCGTAAAGCAACGCGCCAATTAGTCCCTCGAACCCCTGCTCGCCAGTAGCAGGCAAAGTCAACAAAATCGACTTGATTTTTTTAACATGATCAGACAGTGACGCGGCCATCCAAGAGACTCCTAGATCATGAGGAACACCAACAACCGGGACACCCGCAAATCGGATTAATCCGACTCCAGCGCGCGACTTCGACTGGCCGCAAAAGGTGTCTGGTTCATTTCGTGCCTGGCGATTGAGAATGGCAGCCAGCCGTAGATCGATACTGCGCTGCGATAGACGGTGGCAGTCACACATGGTGAGAGGCTTCGCGTCGACTGTAGACGTGAACCTGACCGCTTTGAGTCGACTTTGACACCAAAGCAATTCATCTCATGGTTCACCCTGCAAGCCACACCGGATCCGCTCCTCTTTCTCAACAGAGAACCGCAGTTCGTGACACGGCACCGCCTTCATTGATGAAGATGACCTCCGCACCACTTCCTTCGTCTCGGTGTCGATGGAATAACTGGCTCCGCCATGCACATCCGAATCAAACGTGACCAGCCAGGATGTTCCATCGGGTTCGCGGGCTGCACCGTTGAAGAGAAGGGAATCCACGCCTTGCACTTGAATCGCGACCCAAAAGGTCTCCCCCGCTGCCATAGCCTCGCGAGCGCACACAAGCGCGTTCTCTGGATCGTCGCCAAGCAGAGCCACCCCGCAAGCTTTACTCCAGGGGCCGGCGATCTGACGGAGTCGATCGAAGAAGGGCTTTGTTTCTGGATTGCGTTGAATCAAAAGCTGGCGCGGCGTGGGCGCCGCTATTTCGCGGGTTTCCGCGCATACGACGGCGGGAAGAAAAATGAGGCTGACGCTCAGGACTTGGACAATAGCAAGACAACCGCGCTGCGCGGTCCGTCGCGGATGCCTGTCGTGGATGTCGCAGCACACCATCTTCGCCCCCTGTGGCGTCGATTCGTGCAGTTGGCGCCAAATGCAAGAAAATCGCAAGGTGTAGGTCTGCGCGTCTGCGCATTCGGAACCGCGGTGAATTGCTGCAGTGTGGAAGACGGCGGCGGCACTGAAAGTCAGCACACCGGTTCCGTAGCTCCGCAGAAACCAGGTGCTACTAGATCTTTAGAAAACACGAGACAAAAAGAAGCCGCATCGCTGCGGCTTCTTCGTTATTGCTTCAGGAAGGTCCGTTCCTGATCTGGCGGATGGCCTTAGGTGGCTCGCACCTCGGCCGCTTGCCGCGCAGTCTTGTTGAACGCCGTGCCAATCGACTTGCGCAGGGCTTCCAGACCCTGGTTTTCGCCGACAACCTTGAGCAGCGAGTAGCCTTTCAGAGAGGCCCGCATGACGTCATTGGACAGCGCGAACTGCGTGTCCGATGCGCGTTCGCTGAGCCGCACGAGGCGTTTCAGGCGGGGGCGCAGTCGGTCCATCGCGGTGAGGTCGGACTGGGCATCTTGCAGGCTGAAGTTGGGCGGGATCACTTGCTGGTTCTGAGCGAGCAAGTCCAGGGTTTGTCGGCAGAATATTTCGGCCCGTGGCCCCATCTTCGTAGCAACCTGACGTTGCTTGGTGGTCAGCGCGACCAGTTCGCTCAACTGGGTTTCGATCTGATCGAGCGAGGAATCGACGGCGGCCAACTGCGCATCGGAAAACGAGACGGAAATGAGATTCTGCGACATAGTAAACTCCTGATTGATGGCAACATTTTCGACCGGCGAACCCCGATGGTTGCCGACCGTACTTCTCCACACTGCATGCCTCACTGCATAGGCCGCTAAGAGCCGCCTCGATAGTGCCGGGGGGACTAAGCCCCGCGGCAGGGAAGTATTTAACCGCGAGCGGGTCTCATATCCTGATACTCGGAATAGGGATCGTTGCACGACGATGCGTCGGCCGTGGCGAGGCTGTTGCCATGCCGACGGCGCATGGCGACAGCGGTGCATGAATGCCGTGGGTCATGCCGTCGTTCTCTGCGACGCCCAGCGATGATGGCCGCGACGCTCACGTAGCGCTTCGGGCGCCGAAGGTAGAGGCATCCGCACCGGATGAAGAGGCTTCGTCGCCTGCCGATGAGCAAGGCGCGCCGGATGAAGATGCTCCATCGCCGGTTTCGGAGCGAATCGCGCCTCATGAAGATGCTCGACCGCCTGTTTGGGAGGGGCGCGCCCCTGTTGAAAAGGGTCCATTGCCTGTTGATCAGGGGCCCAGAACCCTGTTGAAGAGGCTCGATTGCCACTTTGGGAAGCACGCGACCCTGTTCGGGAAGCTCCATTGCCTGTTGCGGAGGGTTGGTAGTCCCTGTTGATGAGGGTCGATTACCTGTTCAAGAGGCACGGGACCTTCTTGAAGAGGGTCGATGATGGGTTGGGGAGCGTCGCCCGGGCCCGTCAGAATTTTCGTGTGTTGGCCATTCAAGTATATTTATCTATCGTGGTGCGGCAGTAAATCGTTCTTCGAACAGTATCGCGAATTGAGTCATCGCGTGTCTCCATGCGGTGATGGCCCGAGACCAGTCGGCGTGAGTGGTGATGTGGGGTTTGGGAAAGCGGTGGATCCGAGATCCGCCCGCAGGGGATTTTGTTTCGCGGGAGAAATTCGCATCGACGTGCGGTGCCGATGGATCGTTCTCGCTAACGCCTCTGCGGGCGGGAGCCGGCTGCCTTGCCGGGGCCCCGCGGGCGGCAGTTGATGACCGGAATAGCCCGGAGCCGGTCCCTGGTCCCGGCCCCAATCACAGCCACCCGTGTATTCTCATCCCATCACGAGCAACTGGGTAAACACTTCCACTATGCACCAATGCACCATGAATCGAACCCGGACGGTTCGTTGCGTTCTTGCCCTGTTGCTCCTGCCCTGCGCCGCCAGCGCGGTGGATTTCTACAAGGCGTCCGGCTGGACGGCGCCGCTGGAGTACGCGCCGCCGGTGATGGCGGAGGCGGAGGCTCCGGGTGTTCGTGTCGGCGATCGGGTTTTCACGCTGCGTGAGTCCTCGCCGAGTCCGTGGGAAGAGCGCGCGGTGTTGCACGATCTGGCGCCGAATGAGGTCGCGGATCCGGTGGCGTATCTGGCGACCTTGTCGGGACGCGCGTCGATCGATTGCGCGGATTTCGTGCGGTCGACGGTGTTCGACGAGACGCGCGATGGCATGCGCAAGCTGGTCGAACTCTGGACGTGTCCGAGGTATGCGAAGACGGATCGCGGCAGCGCCTCGCTCGAGACGGTGTTGGTCACGACGTCCGGTGGGTTGCATTTGTCGACGATGGGTGAGTACGCGGCGTTTGCGCCGGGGCGCTCGGTGGTCAAACCCGAACAGGAGCAGCGCTGGCGCGACTTCAGCAAACACCTGGCGATCTGCTCGGGCTTTGATAATCCGGGCTGCTGGCCGGATGCGGATGCGTTGGTGCGCGCGGATGTCGCGACGGTCAGTGGCGCGGAGCAGACGGCGCTGGAAACGATCGAATCGCGCGGCGCCGAACTGTATCGACAGGATCAGCTCGCCTGGCACGCGAGCGATATTGTGCAGGCCGATCCGCGCGTCAAGAACTTTCCCGTGACGGCCGGCTGGGTCGCGGTGCCGGCGCAGGATCGTGCGGGTGAGGTCGTGTTTTTCCGCAAGGACGGCAGCGAGGTGTTTCCGCTGTGGCGCGTGCAGTTTGATGCGAACGGCTCGCCGACGCATGAGTTGTACCAAGGCACGCCGCCGGTCAGTCCACTGACCACGCGTCTGCGTGCGGTGGAAACGGCGACGCGCGCGTACGCGAGCCGCTGCAACGGAGCGGTCAATCATTCGGTCATGGCGGACGATCAGGGCAAAGGCTGGATCGTGTATCTGCTGCCGTCGACGAGCCAGAGCGACACGGTGATGCTCGGCGATGGCGCGCGCCTCTTCGTCAGCGCAGACGGTGC
>JBDTLV010000189.1:0-4639 GCA_039934615.1 Tahibacter sp. | reverse complement strand
TAGACCCTCGCTGGCAACGCAGGTGGTCGATCTCCGCGGCTTGCCTGATCCTGGCTGCCTGCGCAAACGCTCCTTCGAAAAAATCGCCTCCCCAGGCAACCACCGCACCCGCAATGATAGAAGTGCCGATTGTGGACTCGCTGAGGCCACCGGTAGTCGAAGTTCCTTTTGCGCCACCACCTGAACTGCCGATTGCAGCGGTCGCCGTATCGACGTCGCCTTGGGATCGACTGCGCATTCGATTGGCCATGCCCGGCTGCGAATACAGTCCCGCCGTGCAGCGCTGGGCGCACACCTACACGCAAGGACCGGAACGTTTCGCCGCAACGCTCAAGCGTGCTTTGCCATTTCTGATGCTGGTGCTCGACGAACTCGAACGTCAGGATTTGCCCGGCGAGTTTGCGCTGTTGCCGTACCTGGAAAGCCACTACGAACCGATCAACAGCCGCGGCGACACGCCCGCTGGCATGTGGCAGATGATTCCCGACACTGCGCGCAGTGTCGGGCTCTCGGTCAACAACGAATACGACGGACGGCTGGATGCCTGGGCTTCAAGTACCGCCGCGGTGAGCCTGTTGAAACGCTACCAGGATGAATTCAACGACTGGCGGCTCGTCGACATGGCCTTCAACGCCGGCGAATACCGGGTCAAGAAACTGCTGCGAAACGGTGCCGGTGAACTGGACCGTGACGCACTGGCGCGCCTCAGCCTGAGTCCCATCACACACGAGCACCTGGCAAAGTTGCTCGCGCTGGGCTGCATCATTCACGATCCTTCACGCTTTGGCGTGACCTTGCCCGAACCGGACTCCAGTGACCGCCTGGTCAGAATTCCACTGGAAGCACCCATCGACATCCGCATGGCAGCGCGACTGGCTGAGGTGCCGGAAGATCTGCTCAAACGCTACAACGCAGGCCATCGACAATCGCGCATGGCGAAGAATGCGCCATTGTATTTATTGTTGCCTGAAGCGGCTGCCCCGCGTTTTCGCGAGCGCTATGAGAAACTTCCCGCCAGTTCCTGGAGCACATGGCAATCCGTGCGCCTGCGTCAATCGCGCGGCGTCGCTGAATTGGCCGAACAAGCCGCGGTTTCCATCGATATGGTGAGTGCCGCCAACGGGGTGGCGAACAATCGATCATTCGCCGCTGGAAGCTCGGTTTTCCTTCCCGCCGCGATTGGCGAGATGCTCGGAGACACGACAGTCGCCGCAGTTCGACCGTCAGCATCTTCGACCGAAACCGAACGGGATTCCGCCACGCAACAGAGCATCGTGGTCAAATCCGGCGACAATCTCTGGACCTTGGCGAAACGCCACCATGTCAGCGTGGCGGAACTTAAACGCTGGAACCAGTTGTCCGACGGCGGTGCTCTGAAGCCGGGACAGCGACTTCGCCTCGAACCGGACCATTGAGTACCAAGGGTTGAACGGCGCGCGGCATTCGACCCCATACGCCAGACAATGGAGCGCCACGCTCCCCGAACCGCTACACTTGTGATCTTCTGCGCACGCAAATCCAGTTGCGAACACTGGAATCAATCGGAGGATTCATGGGATTTCTGCATGGGAAGCGCGCCCTGATCGTCGGCATCGCGAGTCAACGCTCGATTGCCTGGGGCATTGCCAACGCAATGCATCGCGAAGGCGCACAGCTGGCTTTCACGTACCAGACCGAACGGCTCAAAGATCGGGTCGACGAAGCGGCCAATTCGTTCGGCAGCAATATTGTTCTGCCCTGCGACGTCGCGATCGATGCGCAGATCGACCAGCTCTTCGCCGATCTGGGCAAGCATTGGGACGGATTCGATATCCTGGTGCATTCGGTCGGTTTTGCGCCGCGCGAAGCGCTCCAGGGTGATTTCCTCGATGGGCTGACCCGCGAGAATTTCGCCATCGCGCATGATATTTCCAGCTACAGCCTTGCGGCCTTGGCGAAGGCTGCGCGACCCATGATGAAAGGCCGCGCAGGATCAATCCTGACCCTCAGCTACCTTGGCGCAGAGCGGGCCTTGACCAGTTACAACGTCATGGGTCTGGCGAAAGCGAGCCTGGAAGCCTGCGTGCGCTATCTGGCATTCAACCTGGGGCCGGAGGGAACGCGCGTCAACGCGATCTCCGCGGGCCCGATCAAGACGCTGGCAGCGGCGGGAATTTCAAATTTCCGAAAAATGCTCGATCACGTCGAAGCACATGCGCCGCTGCGACGCAGTGTGACGATTGATGAAGTCGGCAATGTCGCGGCGTTCCTGTGCTCTGATCTGGCGTCGGGAATCACCAGTGAAATTACCTACGCGGACTGCGGATACAACTCGCTGGGCATGACCGGCGTGTAAACGGCAACCCGCTTCACACAGAAAAAAAGGGCTGCCCCAGGGCAGCCCTTTTTTTATTTCGCCACTTTGTTGATTTATCAAATCATCATCGCCAGTGCAGCCGCTATTGCAGACGATCCTGCGCGATTTGCACCTTCATTTGCTGGCGCAGCGATTGCACGAATGCTGCGCTGATCCGATTGGCATCGTTGCGCTTGAGCTGCTCGCGAACGACATCACGTGCTGCCTGATCGACCTTGCCGGGATCGCCGTCGGCGACCGCGTCGACGGCGAGCAGCGCGAATGCGTTGTCAGCCATCGCTACCGTGGAGGTCGATGGCTTGCCTGCCGCGGGGCGCGGCAGTTTGAACGCGGCAGCTACCATCCGCGCATCAAGGTTGGCTGCGTTGCGCCCAATCGCTTTTGATTCGGCAACCTTGAGCTTGAGTTCTGCGGCGAGCTGGTCCAGCGTCTCGCCTTTGTTCAGGCGCGCCAGCACGCTTTCCGCCTGGCTCTTGGCCTGCTTGCTGACCGCTTCCGCCACCAGCTTGCCACGGATTTCCTCACGCACGCTGTCCAGCGGTTTCGGCGTGGACGGCTTGTGCTCCGCGATGCGAACGACAACCTTGTGCTCGGCACCCAGGTCGATCGCGTCCGACGTATTGCCTTCGACCAGCACGGCATCGGAAAACGCTGCCTTGACCACGGCTGGATTTGCCGCGATGCCGGTACCGCCCTGGCGCGAGAACAAATCGGTTTTCTTCACAACACCACTAATCGCTTTCGCGGCAGGATCGAGCGAGGTCGGATTCTCGTACACCGCATCGGTCAGCTTGCTGGCCACGTCATTGAAAACGCGCTCCCGCTCGGCATCGAGAAAGTCCTTGCCGAGCTCGGCTTTGACTTCGTCGAAACTCCGCGTCTTTTCCGCGCGAACGTCGCGCAGCTGGATGACGTGATATCCCTCGGCGGACAAAACGGGTTCCGAAATATCGCCCTTGTTCATCGCGAACAGCGCGGATTCGAAAGCGGGATCCGTCACACCTTTTTCGAGCCAGCCCAAATCACCACCCTGCGCCTTGGAACCCAGATCCTCCGAGCTCTCTTTGGCCACGGCCGCGAAATCAGTGCCGCCGCGAACTTTTGCGACAAGCTCCTGTGCTTTGGCCAGCGCTTTCTTCTGGGCTTCGGCATCTCCGCCCTTTGCGGCGACCAGCAAATGTGAAGTCAGACGCTGTTCCGGCGCGACGTAGCGGGCCTTTTCCTTCTCGTAGCGTTCTTTCAGCGTCGCTTCGTCGGCAGCTGCGTCGGTTTTGAGTGTCGTCGCATCCAGTTCCAGATAGTCCAGGGCGACCTGCTCAGGCGTCATGAACTCGCTGGTGTGATCTTTGAAGTACGTTTCGATCTCCGCGTCCGTGACCTTGGTCGACGCCGCGTCGGGCTTTGGCAAGTTGACGTAACGCAGATCGCGGGTCTGATCACGCAGCCGGATATAGTTTTCCACATCGCGCGGCGTGACCAGTGTCGACGCGGCAAGCTGGCTCGGCAGTTCGCGACTGGCAAGATCTTCACGGACCCGTTCCTGGAACGACGTCGGCGATTCGCCCATGTTCGACAGGGCCGCCTTGTACAGCGCCGGATCAAACTTGCCGTCTGCCTGAAACGAAGGAACGTCGCGGATCTCTTTTTGTATACGTTCGTCGGCGACCACCAGCCCGAGCTTTTCATTGGCCGCCAGCACGACTTGCTCGTCGATCAGGCCATTGAGCACGCGTTGCTTGGTTTCCGCCGATTCAAACATGGCACCATCAACCTGGCCGCCCATCATCGCGGTTACGCGCCGACGATAGTCGTCGAACCGCTTGCGGAATTGTTCGGGCGAAATCTCGCGATCACCGACCTTGGCGACCCAGGTTTCGTTGCGGCTCTGGAAATAGGACTCGATGCCAAAGAACGAGAATACAAAGATCAATGCACCCAGCACGATCTTGGCAATCAGTCCGGAGGTTTTTTCTCGCAGTGCTTGCAGCATGGGCTTGCCTGAACCTGTCGCAATGTCCGGACGCAACGCCACCGCTGCGCCTCGCGCCGAACTGGCGCTGATCCCGATGTGCCTGCTGGTGACGCCAGCGGGCCCGCAGGGCAGAAAAACAAAGGGCGCCTGATACGGCGCCCTCGGAAAAACTTGGCGGAGTGGACGGGACTCGAACCCGCGACCCTCGGCGTGACAGGCCGATATTCTAACCAACTGAACTACCACTCCACGGTACTGGTGGGTGCTGAGGGTTTCGAACCCCCGACCCTCGCCTTGTAAGGGCGACGCTC
>JBDTLV010000188.1:0-4640 GCA_039934615.1 Tahibacter sp. | reverse complement strand
TCAGCGGCAGGGCGTCCAGGAACACGATCGCCGATGGCAGCATGTAGTCCGGTAGATGCTCACGCACCGCATCGCGTATTTCATTCGTGGATATTTTCGCGTTGGCGACCACATAGGCGACGATTTGCATCTCGCCCGTGGAACCTTCGCGGAACACGCAAACCGCCTGCGTGATTGCCGGTATCGCGACGAGTGCTGCATCGACTTCACCGAGTTCCACGCGGAAACCACGGACCTTGACCTGTGTGTCGCGTCGACCAACAAATTGCAAATTGCCATCGGGCAGACGCCGAGCAAGATCGCCGGTGCGATAACAACGCGCACCGGGCTCGTCACTGAATGGATCCGGCAGAAAGCGCTCCGCGCTGAGTGTCACATCCCCGCGGTAGCCCCGCGCAACACCCGCACCACCGACATACAGCTCACCGATACTGCCGTTCGGCACCGGTAGCTCGTGAGCATCCAGCAGGTAGACCGAATAACCCGGAGCTGCGCGCCCGATCGGCACCGGGCCAGCAGATTTCGGGAGTTCTGCATACCGGTGGAAACTTGCACAAATTGTCGTTTCGGTCGGGCCGTAGCCGTTGATGATGACCAGCTCCGGACAGAGCGCCATGTAACGATCGAGCAACGCAGGCGAGATCGGCTCGACGCCAACCAGGAGACGTCGCAACGGTGGACGCTGTTGCGCCGTTTCGAAAATCGCAAGCACCGGCTCCAGCAGCGACGGCGGTACATAGGCGGTTGCAATGTTTTGTGCCACCCAATACGCCGCAAGCCGTTCCGGCTCCAGCAGACAATCGCGCTCAACGATGTGCGCCGTTGCACCAAAGCACAGCGCACTGAACAACTCCCACACCGACACGTCGAACCCGAATGGCGTGACTACGCTGACCGGTCCGCGATCCATATCCGGTGCGATGGCGGCAAATCCCTGCAGCAACGCGTCCGCGCGCGCATGTTCAACCATCACTCCCTTGGGAACTCCCGTCGAACCCGAGGTATAAATCAGATACGCGAGCTGCTCCGGATGCACTGCTACCGTCGGCTTGTCGGACGAAAATGAGCCTTCGAGGAATGCGGCGCTGTCGACACACAGGACCTCGCTGCTGGCAAATTTTTCACGCCACGCAGTCAAGGTCACGACGCAACGCGGCGCCGAACTCGCGAGCATCACGCCGAGGCGCTGCACAGGAAGATCCGGATCGAGCACCAGGTAGACACCGCCTGCCTTGAGTACAGCGACGATCGCCGCCACCAGATCGATTCCCGCCGGCAAATGAATCGCGACACAATCTTCCGCCTGAAGTCCGCCATCCAACAGGGCATGCGCGAGGCGATTGGCCCGAGCGTCCAACCCTGCATAAGTCAAGCGGTGCTCGCCGTGTACAACAGCGATGCTCAGTGGTGAGTCGTGCGTCCAGCGTTCGAACGCCGAATGCAGGCATTCGGCGGGCCTCGAGATCAAGGACGGCCCGCGACTTTGTTCAATCCATGCCCTTGTTTGCTTTTCATTCAACCACGGCAGCTCACGCAGCACGCGTTCCGGCCGCGCAACGACCGCGGCCACCACAAGCAGAAAATCGTTCGCCATGCGTTCGATGGTTGACGGGTCGAACAGGTCAACGTTGTACTCGATCGTTGCCGCCAATCCATTCGAGGACTCTTCCAGTTCCATCGACAGATCAAACTTCGCAACCCGGATGTTGGGTTCCACCATCGTCACATCGAGGCCTGGCAGGCGAACGTCGAACTTCTGATTGTTCTGCAGTGCGAACATCACCTGGAACAACGGCGAATGGCTCAGGCTGCGCGGCGGCTTGAGCGCCTCGACCAATTGCTCGAAAGGCACATCCTGGTGTTCGTACGCGGCTAGCGTGGTTGAGCGCACCTGCGCGAGCAGTTCGACGAAACTTCCTGTCAACGGCACCGCGCTACGCAAAACGAGCGTATTCACGAAGAAACCGATCAGCGGCTCGAGCTCGGGGCGCGTGCGATTCGCGATCGGGGTTCCCACCGCAATATCGCTTTGTCCAGAATAGTGGGAAAGAACAATCTGGAACGCAGCGAACAAGGTCATGAAAATCGTGGCCCCCTCGCGCTGGCTGAGCTGCCTGACAGCCTGGCTCAGCAAGGCGGGAACCGAGAAACCATGCAGCGCACCGATATAGGTCTGGACGGCCGGTCGGGACCTGTCGGTGGGAAGATCGAGCTTGCTCGGCAAATCGGCCAGCTGCGTCCGCCAGTAGCCAAGCTGTCTCTGCAATTCCCCACCTTGCAGCCGCTCACGCTGCCATGTGGAGAAATCCGCATATTGGATCGCAAGCGGCGGAAGTCTGCTCTCGCGATTTGCGCTTCTTGCGCCATACAGCGCGGCAAATTCATCGACCAGAATGCCGATCGACCACCCATCCGAGATGATGTGATGCATGTTGATCAGGAGGACGTGATGGTCGCAGTGGATGCGCAGCAACTCGACGCGCATCAGAGGCCCGCGCGCCAGTTCGAATGGCGTACTGCAGAATTGTTCGACATAGGTGGCCAATGCGGACTCGTCTACATCGGTCAATGCCAGATCAAGATCCATGCGCACCGCGATCTGTTGACACGGCTCGCCGTCGATCTGCACAAACGTGGTGCGCAGAATCTCGTGCCGATCGACGATCGCCTGGATGCTCTTTCGCAACCCCGCCACATCGAGGTCACCGCGCAGGCGTAATGCTGCGGGCATGTTGTAGGTCGCGCTGGCGCCTTCGAGCTGATCGAGGAACCACAAACGTTGTTGCGCGAACGACAGTGGAATCCGCGCCGAACGCGCCACGGGCACCAGCGGCATCTCGGCTTCGAGCGTCCGCTGCAAGCTCAACCATGCACTCAGGCCGGCAACGGTCGGCGTTTCGAACAACTGGCGCACCGCTACATCGACCGAGTATGTCTTGCGCAGGCGCGAAACCACTTGCGTCGCCAGCAGCGAATGGCCGCCTATCTCGAAGAAATTCTCCTGCGCGCTGATCCGCGGACGGCGCAAGACCTCAGCCCAGATCCGCGCGATCTCGATCTCCACGCTCGTCGCAGGCGCGACATACGTCGTTGACGAAACGAATCCGGGCGCCGGCAACGCCTTGCGATCGATCTTGCCATTCGCACTCAACGGCAGGCAATCAAGAAAGACGTAGGTCGACGGCACCATGTAGTCGGGCAGCGTTGCGGACAGATGCTGTGAAAGCTGTCCCGGAAGGGACGCAATACGCTTGACGCGCAGCGGATCGCTCGCGAGAACGCGCAAATCCCCCGGCGCCGCTGCGCTCATCAAGGTCTGCCAATCCACGACCGGCACCGCGCCGTCGCGAGCGATCAGCGCGTGATATTCACCCGCATTGCCCGCAGGGAACCAGCTCAGCTGAATGCCATAACCTTCCGCGGCACACAATGCGGTCAATTCGCGCGTCGTCATTCCGGGGCAGTTCGTTTCGCTAATGCGCCTGCGCAACGATTCCACACTTTCCACTTTGTCGGACGACAGATGCTTCAACGCGACGACGTCACGATACACGTGCGGGTTCTGCAGACCGCGCACGCCGGCCAGATTAGAGTCTGCTGCGGCAAAAACCGATTGCAGCTTGCTCAAGAAGTCGCCACCCTCGGCTGGATCAATCCATGCCGGCTTTACGTTTGCCGGTTGGGCAGACCGAATGTGCAGCACGACGTCGTAGCGATATGCGGACATCTCGTTGACGTAGTGACTGTCTTTCGGCAATACCTCGATGCTGCTGATTTGTGGAAATTCGTCGAGAAGACCGAGGAACCATGCGGGATCGATCATCAGTTCCGATTCCGCATCGACTTTCTGCGTCACCCGCGCAGCCAGCTCCGACAGCGGCAAACCGACCTCGGCTTGATGCAGTTGTACCGAGCAGTGAAAAGCCCGCAACAAACCGAAATGACGCACGTCGCCGATGAAAATTTGTCCCTGCGATTTGATCACGGCAACCGCACCGGCAATCACCGATCGCAAATAGTCGGCACCGGGAAAGTACTGCACGACGGAATTGAGAATGACGGTGTCATAGTCAAGATCGGGAATCCTGGAGAAATCGGTCGCTTGCGCGTGCAGAGCGCGAACGCGCCCGCTGCAACTTCCGTCTTCGACGCGCTGATTGATCTTCGCAACGGCGGCGCTGGACAGATCGGTGCCAACGTATGTTTCGCAATGAGCCGCGACTTGAAACAGAATCATGCCCGTGCCGCAGCCGATTTCGAGTGCGCGCCGCGGCTTGAGCCGCTCGATGCGGGCGAGAGCGCCATCGAGCCAATCGCGCATCTCGTCATTCGCGATCGGCTCGCGGGTGTAGCTGCTGTTCCAGCCGATCAGATCGAAATCCGCATCGCTGACAATCGCCGACTCTGCATAGGTGTGATCGTAGAGTTCGGACCACTCGAGCACCTGGTCCTGTGCAAGGCGCGATACTTCGTCATGGGATCGGGTCGGTTTTGCCGTGACATACGCAACCAGACGCTTGTCGCCGGGACTGTCTTCGCGCACGAGCAACACCACATCATCCACCGCGGGGTGCTCGGCAATGCGCGTCTCGATCTCACCGAGTTCGATGCGGAATCCGCGGATCTTCACCTGCGTGTCG
>JBDTLV010000187.1:0-4846 GCA_039934615.1 Tahibacter sp. | reverse complement strand
CAGGAAGCACTGCCGCACGACGGGGATGAGTTCCGGTCGCACGCTTGTTTGGCCGCCGGTTTTCAACGGGCGAACGCAGCACTTGGCGTTTATCCAATCCGGGAATTCGCCGGCAAGTCGATCAATTATTTTTCGTGCGAGTCAAATGACGGCGACTGAGGGGCTCTGCGACGGCGCTCAGTGGGTTGCGGGATTAGCAGATGTTTCCACGTATGTACGCAATTGCCGGATGCCGTCGGCGGCGCTGGGGTCCTCGCGCTGGACCTCGGCAATCCCGGCGGTGGCGGCATTGAACAACTCGGTGGCCTGAGCCGCTTCCCCTCGCGTCATGCAGATACTCGCGAGAGCAACGCGTGCGCGTGCCGCGTTGTGGTCTGACGGCGGCAAAATGCCGATCGCTTCGCGCAGCAAGGATTCGGCTTTTACCGTTTCTCCACTACGCTGCAACAGGGCGCCGTAGTTGGCCGCGTACCATCCGAGTTCGATGGCATGCGAGCCATAGATCTTGCGCACGATATCCAGCGCGAGCGCGTAGTACTCCGCCGCTTTAGCCGAATCGTGATGACCGAAATCGCGAACGCGCGCCAACGCGTAGGCGGTTTCCGCGATGTCCGCGCTGGCGCGATCCTTGTGCACAATCTGAAAGATCGCCTGCGCCCGCAACAGCGACTTTTCGGCTTCCGCGTAGTCGTGGCGCTGATACGCAATGTTCGCCATGCCGCCGAGGGTCAATGCGACCGCCCACGATTCGACGCCGTAGATTTTCTCCTGCTGGGTCAGTATGTCCTGGAAAACTGCCATCGCCTGATCCGGATGCTCCTGGGCCGTGAAAACGAGCGCGAGGCGCCGCTTCAATTGCAGCACCATCTGGTCGTTGGGATCGAATTGCGCGGACACGCGCGCGATCGCGTCTTGCAACTCGACGACGCTGCGTGCAAGGCCATCCGCGGATTTCATGCGGCAGTCGACCGCAAAGCGCAAAACCATCGCAAACGGCTCGGATGTGGTATCGACGACGGTCCGGGCTTCCTGCAGCAGACTCTCCACACCCGCGCAGGCGCGCTCGTCACCGGAGTCGCGCTGGACGCGCAGGGAAATCAGTTGCGCGTACCACGACTTCAGCACGCCCGCGTGCGACAGGCGATATAGCTGCACCGCCTTGTCCGCCATTTCGCGTGCCTGGTCGAGATTGCTCATCATCATCAGCACACCGCTGGCCTGCTGATACTGGTCCGCCAGCAAGAGCGGGTCCGAATCCTTGTGCAATTCCAGTACCTCAATGGCCCTGAGCGCCTGGGCTTTTGCTGCATCGAGGTTGCTCAGGTCGACATTGATCGTCGACAGAGTGGCGAGCAATCGCGCTCGCGCACGCGGATCCAGGTCCGCGCGTTGATCGAGCAACTGCTCACCTTTCTTGAGCGCCGCTCGAACCGAAATATCCGGTCCGGATGTTGATGAGGGGCCCGCAACGCGGAAGATATCGACCAGGAAATCGGTCACGGCTTCGCCACGATGGCGCTCGGTCACCGCGTTGTCGCGCTCGAGTTCCACGCGTTGCTGCTGGCGAATCAGCAGACCGGCAGAAACGAGCAAGCCGACCACCGCGGCGGTGGTGATCGCCAGGGCACGCCAGTTCCTTTGTGAAAACCGTTGCAGCCGGTACAGCGTGCTGCCACGCCGGCCGTGCACCGGAAGATTGCCGAGGTAGCGCTTCACGTCGTCGCTGAATTGCTCCACCGAGCGGTAGCGGCTGGCGGGCTCCTTGCGCAGCGCGCGCAAGGTGATGGCGTTCAGATCGCCGCGCAAGGCGCGCTGCAACGCGGTGTTGTGCGGCAAGTTGCGCGCGCGTGCCGCATCGACCTCGCCCGCTGCGGCCGCGTCGCTCGGTGCACGTGGCGGCGCCTCGCAAATCTGTTCCTCGATCTGCGCGGCACTCTTGCCGTGAAGGTCGAACAGCGGTTTTCCACAGAGCAATTCGTACAGTAAAGTGCCGAGCTGATACACATCGCAGGAGACGGCGACCGGCTCACCGCGTATCTGCTCGGGCGCCGCATTCACGGGCGAGAAGAACCGGTGCGCGACGTGCGTGTCCTCGACGTGCACACCGATGCCGTCGCGCAGTGGCTTGGCGATGCCGAAGTCGATCAGGCGCGGCACGCCGGAACTGTCGACCAATACATTGCTGGGCTTGATGTCGCGATGCAGGATCAGTTGGCCGTGCGCATACTGCACGGCATCGCAAATTTGCAGGAACAGGTGCAGTCGCGCGCGAATGCCGAGGCGCAGCGCGTCGCAGTGCGCGGTGATCGTGGCACCGCGCAGATATTCCATGACGAAGTAGGGCTCGCCCGCCGCGCTCTCGCCCGCATCGAGCAGGCGCGCGATGCCGGCATGCTCGAAGCCGGCGAGGATGTCGCGTTCGCGCTGAAAACGCGCGCGTGTGTGCACGTCGAGGCTGTGCGTGTGCAACACCTTGATCGCGACCTGCTGCTGCACCTGGCCGTCCATGCGCTCGCCCAGATACACAACGCCCATGCCACCTCGACCAATCTCGCTGACCAGGCGATACGCGCCGAGTCGTGCCCCGACCGACGACACCTCCATCGTGGCGGACAGATGACCGACCGCTTCGGCGGTGCGCGAATTCCAGTTCACATGTGCAGCGAGCATCGCGGCAAGGGCATCGGCGACGACCGGGTCGGATTCGCGAGCCGTGTCGAGCAGCGCGGTGATCGCATTGCTGTCGAGCAACTCCGCCTGCTCGAACAGGCCTTGGAGCCGCTGCCACTGCGCATCGCTGAGGGTGTGGGTCATGGGAAAATTGGCTCGCGGGTGCCAGTAGGTGACGGGAAGCGCTGTTTATTATGCGCAAACGATAGAAAGACAATCCTCAGCAGACACTCCCCCAACTCTTTTCTGCTACGCAAGGCTGATGAAAGCCTTCAAGACAGAACGTCCATTCAGAGGCGTCGGTGCAGCCACGCCCGCGCGAATTTCCAGTGCCGCACGACCGTTGCGACGCCGATGTCGAGGACGGTCGCGACTTCGGCATTGGTCAAGCCGCCGAAGTAGCGCAGCTCGACGATGCGGCCGGCGATCGCGTCGCGAGTTTCCAGTTGCTGCAGGCCCTGCTCCAGCGCGAGCCAGTCGATGCGATCGCTGTCCGTGGCGATCTCGGAGTCGTCGTCGAGCTGCAAGGTGATCATTTCCACACCGGCACCGCGCTTCTGCGCATCGCGTTCGCGGATCAGGTCAATCAGCACATAGCGCGTGACGCGTGCACTGATCGCGAGAAAGTGTTCGCGGCTGCTCCACTGCGAACGTTGCCCGTGCAGGCGCAGATAGGCCTCGTGCACCAGCTCGGTCGCGCGCAGGGAGATCTGATGCGCCGACGGACGCAGGGCGCGTTGCGCGATCTGTCGCAGTGCCGGATACAGGAGCTCGATCAGGCGCGACTCGGCAGCCTTGTCGCCATTGCGCCATCGATTCAGCAGTACGGTGATCTCGGGCGGATCGGCCGAATCGCTCAAGGCAGTTTTCCCTGGTGGACATCCGCCTGCGCGGCATCGGCGGGCATTGTCACCTATTTGTGCACAGCGCATCGATGTCTGGATCACAGCAGACGCTCTGCGGGCGCACTGGGTCGGGGAGTTGCGCGGGATTTCGGTTGTTGAACGTGACGTGCGCCTGCGGGTTGCGCGCGCAACTCGCGCAGCAGTCCGACGGATGCGAGGCCGCAGCCAGCGTCGATGCGCTGGCTGGCGACTTTCCTGCGCCAGGTTTCAGCCGCAGCTGCGGTCGAGCACCGGCCCGAGAAAAGCCAGCGCGAGCAGCAGGGCCGCCAACCCTGCCGCGACGAACCAGCGCAGCGCCGATGCGCGCAATTCGACAGCCGTGGCGCGTTCGGAATTTATGCAACTGGCCACAAAGCTGCCTGCGTAGGCGCAGAAGAACGGCATGAACGGCAGCAGGAAGCGCGCCTTCACGTGCAAGGGTAGGTACAGCGCGAGTTGAAAGGCGAAGAACAGCAGCGTCCACCAGACCAGCGGTTCTCGCCAGCGTCGCCACAGCACGATACCGAACGCAAACGCAGCCAGAGTCAGGGCGTGCAGGGCGACCGCGCTGAAGGTGACCAGCACGTCAAGCCCAATCGGTACTTGTGCATAACTACCCATGTATCCTGAGCAGGCAGGTCCGGGCAATTGCGAAAGCAGCAGGGTCTTCGCGCTGAACAGGCGGAAATACTGCCGCGATAACTGCGACTCCAATGTGCTGACGAGCCCTTCACGTGCGAGATCGTCACGGGCGCGCTGCAGGAATAGTGTATTGCGTTCGCGCGCGGTCGGGGCACCGCCTATGTAAGGGCCGTACAGGTCACCGACGCTGTCGCCGACATAGTCGCTGCGCCAGCGGTCTTCCAGCCCCCCGACCAGATTGAACGCCGAGCTGTCCGCAATCAGCGGCTTGCCAGTGGCCTGCCAGCCTTGCCAGAGCAGCGGACCGGTCACGCTCAGCACGCCGATCGCAAGCAAGGCGAAGGCAAGCAGGCGTTGACTCCAGGTACGCAGGTGCCAGAACAGGAGCGCACAGGCTGGCCAGAACGGACTCAACAGGCTTTTCGCCAGCAGGGCCAGACCCAGCGCGATGCCCGCCAGCGGCGCGCGCGCGCGATGCCACGGCATCCGCGTCAGCAGGTTCAGCGCCAGCAGCAGCAGGAACAGATGCAGGGTCTCCGGCCACAGGTAGTGCGCATAGGCGAACGTGCTCGGATTGAGCAGGAACAGCACCGCGGCGACATTTGCGGCACGGCGACGCCGATCGCAGATCAACCACAGCGAGCGCAGCA
>JBDTLV010000186.1:0-5002 GCA_039934615.1 Tahibacter sp. | reverse complement strand
CAGCCGGCGTGCGCCCCTCGAATGAGTGCAGGTATTCGCCAATCCCCGCGTATTCGCGCTCCCATCCAGCCTGATCGACCGAAAGCAACAATTCCACATCGGCATCGGACAGGTTCAAACCCGCCAGATTGAGGTCTTGGGCCCGCGGGACGTGACCGATGGGCGTGTCCATCGCGCCAGCATTGCCTTTGCACCGCTGCACAATCCATTCAAGCACGCGCATGTTTTCGCCAAATCCGGGCCAGACGAATTTTCCGTCTCCGCCTTTGCGGAACCAATTGACGTGGAAGATCTTGGGCAGGTTGCTGCCGCTACGATCAAAACTCAGCCAATGGCGAAAATAGTCGGCGAAGTTGTAGCCGCAGAACGGCTTCATCGCCATCGAATCGCGGCGCAGGACACCGACGGCCCCTGTGGCCGCCGCCGTGGTTTCCGAGCCCATGGAGGCACCGACAAGCACACCGTGCGTCCAGTCTCGTGCTTCGAAAACCAGCGGCACCAACGATTCACGACGCCCACCGAAGACGATCGCGCTGATCGGCACACCCTGCGGATCCTCGGCGCGCGGCGACCAGCTTGGACACTGCCGGGCGCTGACGGTGAAACGTGAATTGGGATGCGCAGCGGGACCATTGGCTGGATCGTAGTCGCGACCTTGCCAATCCTTTGCCGGCTTGCCATCCGGCAGACCCTCCCACCATGGCTGGTTGTCTGCGGTTTCGGCCACATTGGTAAAAATTGCATCGTGATCGAGCATCGCGAGTGCGTTCGGGTTGGTCTTGGCGCTGGTGCCCGGCGCAACGCCGAAGAAACCCGCTTCCGGATTGATCGCCCAGAGCCGACCGTCGGGCCCCGGCTGCATCCAGCAGATATCATCGCCGATCGTCCAGATCTTCCAGCCCGCATAGGCCTTCGGCGGAATCAGCATAGCCAGATTCGTCTTGCCACAGGCCGAGGGAAATGCCGCAGCGATGTAATGCGTTTCGCCCTGCGGGCTCTCCAGCCCCAGGATCAACATGTGCTCGGCCAGCCATCCTTCCTGGCGCGCCTGCCATGAAGCAATGCGCAATGCATGGCATTTCTTGCCCAGCAGCGCGTTGCCGCCATAGCCGGAACCGATCGACTTTATCGACAGTTCCTCCGGGAAATGCATGATCAGGCGCTTGTTCGGATCGAGCTCGCCGGTAGAATGCAAACCTTTCACAAAGCTACTTTCGCGTTCGATGCGCTCCAGAGCCGCTTCGCCCATGCGCGTCATGATGCGCATGTTTGCAACGACATAGGGACTGTCCGTGATTTCGACCCCGCAGCGCGCAATCGGCGACTCGATCGGCCCCATGCAATACGGAATCACGTACAAGGTACGGCCCTTCATGCAGCCGGCAAACAAGGCATCGATGCGAGCGTGCGCCTCGGCGGGTGCCATCCAGTGATTGTTCGGCCCCGCATCGTCCTGCTCCCGCGAGCACACATAGGTCAGGTGCTCGACTCGGGCGACATCGGAAGGGCTGGAACGGTGTAGATAGCAGTTGGCGTGCGTGGACGGATTGAGCTCGGTCAAGTCTCCGGTGTCGAGCATCAGCTCCACCAGGGCCTGATATTCCGCCTCGGTTCCGTCGCACCAGTGGATGCGATCGGGCTGGGTCAGACGAGCCACTTCCTCGACCCATCGGTTCAACGCTTCAAGCTTGCTAGGCATACCTCGATCCTGGGCCAACCAAGGCCCAACCAAAAATGTAGGCGGACCACGTTAGCGGTCAGTCGTCAGCATTGCAACAAAGCCACGACTTGCACCTTGTGAAATCAAGGGCTTGAAAAAGAAATTGGCTATTCGGGCACGAATGTCGCGATCGCATGATCGACGTATTCGTCGAACTCGGCATGCGAAAGACGTGGCAGCCCGAGTTGCATCGACAGCTGCAGGAAGCCCGCATACGCCGCATAGGCGAGGCGCGCCCGATACGAAGCGGTACGGCGCTCAAGGCCCGCCTGGCGATACGCAATGGTGAGAAAATCGATACGACGCTGCGAGACGCGCGACATCACCGGCTGCACGATCGGGTGATCCAGGGCACGCAGGAGCGCCGAGTAGATCACGTGGGACTGCATTTCCCGACTGGTCCGACGAATCAGTTCGCGCAGGCGCTGCTTGGGATCGCGGATCGGTTCGACCTGGATGAATTCCTCATCATCCTGACGTTCCCAACGCTCCAGCGCCGCTTTCAGCAAGGCTTCGCGGGTTGGAAAGTGCCAGTAGAAACTGCCTTTGGTGACACCGAGGCGCCGCGCAATCGGCTCCACCGCGACAGCAGCGACACCGCTTTCGGCGATCGTGTCCAGCGCGGCCTGTTCCCAGTCGACAGCTGAAAGACGCCCGCGGGATTCGACACGGTTGGCACTGGTTGAAGTCATTCCGCGACGTTGCCACAGTCGCGGGCCGCTGGAAAGCGCCTAAGCCCATGCGTTACCAAGATTTGCGCCCGGCGCGTTCAGAAATTTCCGTACGCCTGCGTATTGACAGCTCTAGGATCAGGCCAAGATACTTTCCCGTATGGCTCAAGCTTCCGCCCTCGCACCATTCGCCAGTTCGCCCGCGGCGCCGCTGGAGCTCGGTCTGTGCGCCGGCGATGGGGTAACACTCGCGCTTCGCTGCTGGGGCGAACGCGGCAATCCTCCGCTGTTGTTCACGCACGGCTTCGGGCAGACGCAGCAAGCCTGGAGCGGCACAGCCCGCCAGCTGGCAAACGTGGGATTCCACTGCATAACTGCTGATGCGCGGGGACACGGTGCCAGCGACTGGCGCCACGATGGCAACTATTCCATTGATCAATTTGTAGCGGACCTGGTGGATGCCGCCCGCTTTGCGGGTCAGCACAGTGTGCTCGTCGGTGCTTCTCTCGGTGGCCTGGTCGGTCTGCTTGCTGAAGCGACCCATGCCCCCTTGTTCCGGGCAATGATCCTGGTTGACATTACGCCGCGCTGGGAGAGCGCAGGCGTCGAACGCATCCTGGATTTCATGCGCGCTCATCCGGAAGGATTCGCTTCCCTCGAACAGGCCGCTCAGGCGATATCGACTTACCTACCGCACCGTCAGGAACGCAAATCGCCGGAACGCCTGCGTTCGATGCTTGTCGAACAAGCCGACGGTCGCTATCGCTGGCACTGGGATCCGCGTTTGCTGCAACGCATTGCCGAGAACGGCGAGCGCCATCAAGCGCGTCTGATCGAAGCCGCGCGCAACATCCGGATTCCGACCTTGCTGTTGTCAGGTAGCGAGAGCGACGTCGTATCGCAATCCACCATCAACGAATTTTTGACGCTGGTTCCGCAGGCACTGCATCGCGTCGTGCCACGTGCCACACACATGGTCGCGGGCGACCGCAACGAAGCATTTACCGCCGCCGTTCTCGAATTTGTCCGCAACCTCGCCTGAAGCGGGAATGCCGTTTTTTCCAGGAGTTCACCATGCAACATTGGATACCCTTGATCGCCGCCCTGCTGACCGGAGCTGCGTGCGCTTATCACCGGGCCGGATTGCGCACCTGGACCGCGCTAAGCACCGTTGCGATCGTGCTGGCGGGATATTTCGCGGGCGCCCACTGGCTCTCCATACTCGCAACGCTCGCGGTATTCGCCCTGATCGCGTTGCCGCTCAATCTGATCAGCTTTCGCCGCCGCCGCATGAGCGCGCCATTGCTCGCGATCTACCAGAAAATCACGCCGCAGCTGTCCGACACGGAAAAAGTGGCGCTGGAAGCTGGCACGGTCGGATTCGAGGGAGAACTGTTCAGCGGCAAACCCGACTGGGACCAACTGCTGCGCCAGCCGATCCCACAACTGTCCGTTGAAGAACTGGCGTTTCTCAACGGTCCGACGGAGGAGCTGTGCAAACTGATCAACGACTGGGAAATCACCCACGAACTGGCTGACCTTCCGCCATCCGTATGGGAGTTCCTGAAGAAAAACCGATTCTTCGGCATGATCATTCCGAAGGAATACGGCGGCCTGCAATTTTCCGCGCTCGCGCATTCCGCGGTGCTGCAAAAAATTGCCAGTATTTCTACTACCGTCGGATCGACCGTGGCGGTGCCCAACTCGCTGGGACCCGCCGAGCTGCTTCTGCACTACGGAACAAAGGAGCAAAAGGATTATTACCTGCCCCGCCTCGCAGACGGTCGGGAAATTCCGTGTTTTGCGCTGACCGGCCCGTACGCGGGTTCTGACGCGACATCGATTCCCGACTACGGGATCGTCTGCAAGGGCGACTGGAACGGAGCCAACGTACTCGGTGTTCGCCTCAATTTCGACAAGCGCTACATCACGTTGGCGCCGATCGCGACGGTCGTCGGTCTCGCGTTCCGCTTGTACGATCCCGACGCATTGATGGGCGACAAGGCCGATCTGGGAATCACGCTCGCGCTGCTGCCGCGCGAAACGCGCGGCATGGAAATCGGGCGTCGGCATTTCCCGCTCAACGTTCCGTTCCAGAACGGACCGGTACGCGGGAAAGATGTATTCGTACCCTTGACCCAATTGATCGGTGGCGCCGAAATGGCCGGAGAAGGCTGGCGCATGCTGGTCGAATGCCTCTCGGTCGGACGCGCGATTTCATTGCCGTCGAATGCCACAGGCGCGGCACGCATCGGCGCACTCGCCACCGGCGCCTACGCGCGCATCCGCAAACAATTCGGCATGGCGATCGGCCGCTTCGAGGGGATCGAAGAAGCGCTCGCGCGTATCGGGGGCTACACCTACGCGATCAGCGCACTGTCACGCGCCACGGCCGCTGCAGTCGACCGCGGCGAGAAGCCGTCTGTCCCGTCTGCCATTGCGAAATACCACGCGACCGAACTGGGTCGCGAGATCTGCAAGGATGTGATGGATGTGCATGGCGGCAAGGGCGTCATCCTGGGTCCGAAGAACTATGTCGGCCGCGCGTGGCAGGGTGCTCCGATCGCGATCACCGTCGAGGGCGCGAACATTCTGACGCGGAGCATGATGA
>JBDTLV010000185.1:0-5033 GCA_039934615.1 Tahibacter sp. | reverse complement strand
TGCAGCCGCCGGACACCGCACGGAATGCGCCTGGCGTTCCGGTATACACCGCGACATTGCCAAAAAACGACAAATTCCCCGTCTCGACGGTCAGGTACTCTGTCGTCGATCCCGACGTGTAGCCGTACCACAGCGTGGCGCCGGTGGCGTTCTGGGACGGGGTGCGGCACGGCGCGGGAGGGTCAGTCGCGTCAACGGTCGATCCCTCCACCGTCGTTTCGTTGAACGAATACGGCAGGGACGCGATCAAGCGGCGTCCGCTCCAGTGGTCGTTCACACTCTGCGCATGCGCCGCCGCGCCGAACAACGCGCATACCACCAATGCGCTGGACAGCGTTCGCGCTGAGTGCGTGACCATGAATCCCCCGGCAGCGTTGCGTCGGCGACCGAAAGAGGGTCAATCGAGCAAGCGTGGAAACGGGGGCAAAGCGATCAGGCAATGCGCGGGATGGGGTGTTGGTGATCGGAGTGCAGGATTCCGTGCTCGCCAGAAGATTTCCACCGAAGCGCGATATTCCGATCGCCGAACCTGCCGCCTTGCGCGACGGTAGTGGACAATGCTATTCCAGCACCGCTTCCACTGGCCGCCGCCGGATGGTTGAACCGTCGCGCGGCTCCGATTCGGAATTGCCGACAACGACCAGGAGGGTGCCGTGACCGCATTGCCCGATAGCAAAAAGCTGACGCCTGTAGCTCAGCTCAAGGTCTTCATCGACCGACTCGATGCGAAGAATCAGAAGCTCTGTCGATCGGTCCGAACGGCTCTGCGAAAGCGCTTCCCGACGGCGAATGAACTGGTGTACGACTACGCCAGTTTCGTGGTCATCGGTTATTCGCCGACCGAAAACGGAATCGAGTCCGTGGTGTCGTTCGCTGCACGCGCGACCGGGGTGTCCCTGTATTTCAATAACGGCCCCCGGTTGCCCGATCCGAAGAAACTGTTGCAGGGATCGGGAAAGCAAACCCGATTTATCCCGATCGAATCCGCCGAGCGCTTGGCGCATCCCGACGTCAAGGCGCTGATTGCTGCGACAATCAACATGTCCACCATTCCTCTGCCAACCACGGGCAAAGGCCAACTGATCATCAAGACCATTGCCGCGGAAAGGCGGCCGCGTGCAAAGCCGAAAAAGTGACAGAGTGGAACTATTCCAGTAATCCGGACACGCAAGACGCACGCCGTTTCGACAGGCGTCGGGCAGCAGCGCTGGTACGTGGCGAGCTGGGTGGCCGGTTACCAGACCAGGTCGTCGGGCACCTTGAACTGCGCGTAGTAGGCGTCGTCTTCCGCACTGGCCGCTGAGGGTGCGGCGCCGGCCGCTTGACCGTGATCGAGCACGATCAGGCTCGCGTCGCGTTCGCGCACCTTGTCACCGGCAGCGCGTGGCAACAGTTCGTAGCGATCATCCAAACGAGCGATCACCAACGCGCCAGACGACAACTGCCTGCGCAGCTCGTCATTGATCAGGACGGTGCGAATCGCGCCGTCGGCGGTGAAACGGTATTCGCTCTCGCCCGAGCGCGGCACTTTCCGGTCGTTGATGATTTGCCGGGCCTGTGCACGCAATTCGGCGACACGCGCATGCGCCTTACGCTCTGCTGCGAGCTCGCGGTCGCGCTCAGCCTTTTCCATCCGCGTGCGCTCGACCTCGAGCTGGATGTCGCTGAACTCGGACGGTCCTTTGGCGTGCCGCGCTTTGTTCTGCTCGCGCGCCACTTCCGCCACTTTGGACTTCTTGACCAGGCCCGCCTTGAGCAGTTGTTCCTGGAGCGGATTGCCCTTTGCCATCTTGCCGCTTCTTGTTGAAAGTTTGCCGAGCATCATACGACTCGGTTTCCGCTGACGCGAGATCCGGGAGCTGTCATTCGACGAAGGGTCGTGTTGAAGCGCGTTGTCTGGGCCAATCGTGCCGTGCCATTTCGCTCCACGCCACAAACCCGCGACAACGGAGGCGACGTGTCGTCGCCTCCGTCGCTATCACTCAAGCTCAGTTAAAACCATTCGCGAAGATCAGGTCCGGAATGATCGTGGTGCTTTGCGTGGCACTGCGGGTTTCGCCCGCGGCATCGGTGATCGTCGCGCTGGTGGTCGCGAGCGGGCCATTGCCTGCCGTCACGGTGAACCAGGCTTCGCCGCGTGCTTTAGGACGCTGGTCGCCGAGATTCCAGGTCAGCGCGCCGCCACTCGGTGTGATGCCGCCCGAAGCGGAAACAAAGGTCGTACCGACCGGCAAGATAGCCGTCAGCACGGCCTGCGGTGAACCGCCGAAGCCGGCGAGATTCCAACGCAGCTTGTAGGTGATCGTGCTGCCTGAGGGCACCGGATCCTGGATGTCGGCCGCGGTCAGCAACAGCGCGTGATCGCATCCCCAGTTGACCAGGTTGCCGCTCGCCGGACTGAACTGCACCGCGCGGCCCGCAACCAGATTGGCGGAATTGCGGAACGAATAGATCTGCCCCACGCTGCCGGTACTGTTTTCCACACCTGCGGTTGTGAACTCCGGATTGTTCAAGGTGTTGTACAGATAGGTAATCTGGCTGGTCGCGGTATCCAGGATGATCTGGAACGTCTCCGGGAATCCACTCGCCCAATGCTGCACCTGGTGATACTGCACGATGAACTTGGTTCCGATGGTCTTTGCGTAGATGGTTCCCTGCGTGCCGAGCGCCGGATTCATGTCTTCGCCCAAGGCCATTACATCGTTGTTCGGCTGGCCTTCGAACGGCAGATACATGTGCGCCGTGTTGAAGGTCGTTGTGCCGAAATACAGGAAGCCATTGGAGTTGATCCGAACGGTGGTGGATGGCGTGCCGAAGTAGTTGAAGGTGCCCGGCAAGGTCTGGTTCGCCGAACTCGCGTCGTCGTCGAGCGGGAAGGCGGTACCGTCGGTAATGTCGGTCCAGTTGTATACCGGCCCACCGACGTCGGTGTTGTCCAGGCACGTGTAATTCTGTACCGGTGTCATCTGCAGATTGAACGTACCGCCAGCACTGACGACCTGGCTCACGCTCTGATAGCCGGGGTGACTGGCGACCAACGTCCAGGTGCCGGTGGGCAAGGTGATGTTGTAGGCGCCGGTGCCGACGACGGACCACACCGGTGGCAGCGTGTCCTGATTCGCGACCATGACCAGCGCACGGATCGCTTCACCGGTTACGGCCTGCGTCACGGTGCCGGTCACGGCGTACGAGGTGGCGGCGGGCATCGCGAAATTCTGCGTCGTGGTGTTGTTCTGCGTCACTGGCACACCGAGCGCACTCGCGCTCTGGCCGTTGTAGGCCGCAGTCATCGCCCACGAGCCCGCACCGGCCAGCACTTTGTAGGCACCGCTGGCGTCGGTCGTCGTGGTCAGGGTTTTTCCGAGCATGCTGAAGCTGACCGTGACGCCGGCCGTTGGCGTGCCGCCCAGCGTGACCGTGCCCTGGATCGTGCCGGCGTGATAGATCACGTCTGCCGCGGCCTTGATGTCCATGCGGCCCCAGCCGAATACATTGTTCGGTATTTGACTACCGGCGACGCCACCGCAGGCCTGCGTGCTGGTCAGCGGCACCGCGGTCTTGCGCAGGATTTCCTCGATCTGATCGATCTGTCCCTTGAGCTGCGGCTCCACCGAAATCAGCAAGGCCACGGCACCCGCCACATGCGGCGATGCCATCGACGTTCCGGACAAATTGGCATACGCGTTTCCGGGCGTGCTCGAGCGCACCGTGACACCGGGTGCCGACACTTCCGGCCCGGTTTTTCCGGTAATCGGATTCGGTCCCCGCGATGAGAAGCTCGCGATCAAGTCGTTGATGTCGGTCGCGCCCACGCTGAACGCCGACGGATTGTCGCCCGGCGATCCCAATCGTCCACAACCGGTGATCGCCGTCGCGGCGCCATTGTTGCCCGCAGAGAACGACGGAAAAATACCGCTGGCGCGAAACGAGGCAATCACGGCGTCGAAGATTTCGCTGCCACCAGGACCGCCCCAGGACTGATTTACCACCTGCGGGCGCAGTGCCGGATTCGGGTTGTTGCCGAGCAGATCGGTCGGCGCGAGCATGAACTGCTGCGCTTCCAGCAGCGCGTCGTTGGACGGGCAGCAACCGTAGGCCGCGATCCACTTGGCGCCCGGCGCGACACCGATCTGGTTCGCGCCACCATCGCTACCCACTTCGGTACCCATCGTGTGCGAACCGTGACCGTTGTCGTCGGTGGGGACGGTGGTCGCGCCGGTCGGGTCGTACCAATTGTAATTGTGATTAAATACGCCGCCGCCGAGATTGCCGCGATACTGGTTCACCAGCGCGGGGTGGTTGTACTGCACGCCGGTATCGACGTTGGCTAGCACGACGCCGCCGCCGTTGACGCCGTACGTGGTCCACACGTCGGGCGCGCGAATTTTGGTGATGCCCCATTCGATCGCCTGCGGAACCGCACTGGGCGCTTCCACTTTGGGATTGGGCCGTTCGAGTTTCAGCGGTGGCAGGATCGCAGCGACCTTGGAATCGCTGGCGAGCTCGAGGATGGTCTCGCGATCCGCACGCAGCGAGATCACATTGACGATCCAGAACGACTTGATTTCCGCGGCCTTGCCCTGGCCCCTGGCAAGCTCGATACGCGCCATGACTTCGGGTTGCGCGCGCTCGGCCGCGCCGTGCAAGGCGTTGTAGACCGCCCAGCCGCGCGCATTCCAGTCGGAAATTTTTGATGCGGCGGATAAATCAGCCTGGTCGTTGAGCTTCACCAGCACGCTGGCCTTGCCATCCGGCGCGGCCGCCGCCGCTTGCAGGACCGACGGGTCAACCTTGGCGCTGGTCGCCATGGGCGACGCGGCATTGGCCGCAACCGGCAACAGCACGAGCCCCGCACAAACGGCCAAGGCGCTGAGCCACGGCCGGAAAAACGTCTTGGTTGGCACTATCGTATTCATCGATTCGTATCCCCGCAGCAGTGATGACGCATCCCCCCCAAAAAATTGGGACCCTGAACGCGAAATCCGAGTATGCGCGTGCGAGAAGCCCTGTGGCAGGGTCGCGCGGCCTAGATG
>JBDTLV010000184.1:0-5051 GCA_039934615.1 Tahibacter sp. | reverse complement strand
AAGCCGCGCACGCGGTAGTCCATGGTCACGATGTCCGACTCGAAGCTGTCGATCAGATAGTTGAGTGCCTTCAACGGCGAGATCACGCCGCAGGTGGCTACGTCGATATCGGCCCGGAAGGTCGCAATGCCGTTGTGCGGATGCGTTTCCGGGTAGGTATGGACCGTGATGTGGCTCTTGTCCAGGTGCGCAACCATCGCGTCGGAAATCATGTCCTTGCCGGCAGATTTCTTGTCGATGATCGGCTGCTCGGAGATCAGGATCGTCACCGAGGCACCCTGCGGATCGTAGTCCTGGCGCGCAATGTTCAGGATATTCGCGCCAATGATTTCCGCCACATCGGTGAGGATCTGGGTCAGACGGTCCGCGTCATACTGCTCATCGATATATTCGATGTAGCGATCGCGCTGCTCCGGGGTCACCGCATAGCAGATATCGTAGATATTGAAGCTGAGCGACTTGGTCAGGTTGTTGAAACCCTGAAGCTTCAGGCGCGGGAGCGGCTTGACCACGGCTGTGTACCTCGCAAAGGCCGGGGTGGGAGGGGCGCGGATTATGGACCAATCGCACCGCGGTTAAAACCGTACTGTCATCGCGTGTTCATGCTGACCACAGCTTTGGCATAAGATGTAGCAGACGGGACCGCGTTCTGGAGGGGCGCGCGGCCCGGTAACAGTGCCACGCTGACGCCTTGCGTCATCCGGCCGACGATCCAGACCAATGTGGCAAGGAATCAGGGGGATGCGCAACGTGGCAGACTTTCGTTACACGCTGCAACAGGCGGTCAACAAGGTTCAGGCACCGCCCATGCTGGTGCCGGATCGCACCGCGATGGAACGGTTTCTCGCCCAGTGCCACCGCCGACGCTACCCGAGCAAGACCGCGATCATCCGCCCGGGTGATTCGGCAAACATCCTCTACTACATCATCGATGGCTCGCTCACCGTGCTCACCGAGGACGAAGAAGGCCGTGAGCTGATCCTTGCCTATATCAATCGCGGCGAGTTCATCGGCGAAATGGGTTTGTTTGTCGAAACTCCGCGCCGCGAAGTGATGGTGCGTTCGCGCACGCCCTGCGAGCTGGCCGAAATCAGCTACGAGCGTTTGTTCCAATTGTTTGAAACCTCACTCGCGGCCGAATGCCCGAAGATCCTGTTCGCGATCGGCTCGCAACTGTCGAACCGTTTGCTGCATACCTCGCGCAAAGTGAGTCGTCTCGCTTTCATGGATGTGACCAGCCGCGTCGCCAAGACGCTGATCGACCTGACCGAGGAACCGGATGCGATGACCCATCCGAAAGGCAGCCAGATCCGCATCTCACGCCAGGAGATCAGCCGCATCGTCGGATGCTCGCGCGAGATGGTCGGACGCGTGCTGAAGCAGCTCGAAGAGAGCGGCATGATCAGCGTCGCGGGCAAGACCATCGTGGTGCTCGGCACGCGCTGACGCGTTTCACGCGGCGCGAACTAGCTCGACCGCAGCACTTCGACCTGATCGCCGAGCGCGCGTCGCACCGCGTCGAGATCGCGCTGCGGTGGATTGACCAGCACGGCGTGGCGCGCCGCGGCGAGGATCGGCAGGTCACTGCGGGAATCGCTGTAGGCCATGGCCCAGGGCGGTTCAATCCCGAGCGATGCGAGGGTTTGCAGTTTGGCACTTCCATAATTGTGGAATAACGCGCGCACGCCCGTCCAGCCGACCACGACGCTCGAACCCACGGCTTCCACGCCCGTCACGCCAGCTTGGTCCAATATGGCGTCGAGCAACGGCTGGGCCGCAGCACTGACGATCAGTACGCGCTCACCGGACGCCACATGCGCGCGCAGGCGTGACAGCGCTTCTTCAGCCAGCATGCCGGGTCTGCGCGCGAATTCGCGACCGAAGGCATCGATGTCCGCCCGGAAACCCGCCTCGCCAATTCCACACGTGGAAACGCGCACAAACAGGCGCGCCAGCCATCCTTTGCCGGCGACCGTCGCCAGCAGCAATGGCACGAATGGCAACAGCGGCAATACCGCCAACAGGCGCCAGGGCTGACGGCGCAGGCGAACGCGCAGATAGGATTCAAAACTGTCCTTGCGCACGATCACGCCGTCGAAATCGAACAGCACTACCGTCATGCGGTCACGTTTGCTCAGCACGGGCGTGGCGGAAGTCCGCGGCGGCAGGGCACGGGATCAGATCGCGCCGAACAGGCGCTGAAGTTCCGTGCCGGGATCGACCGCGCGCATGAAAGCCTCGCCGACGAGGAACGCATGCACACCGCTCTCGCGCAGTTTGCGCACATCGGCAGGATCCAGCACACCGCTCTCCGTTACCAGCACGCGGCCAGCGGGCACGCGCTCACGCAAGTCCAGGGTGGTATCCAGAGATACGTCGAAGGTGCGCAGATTGCGGTTGTTGATGCCGATGATCATCTGCACCGAATCTTGCATAGCGGCGAGTTGCGCATCGATCGCCAGGGCGCGCTCCAGTTCGTCGGCATCGTGCACTTCAATCAGCACGTCCATGCCAAGTTCGAACGCGAGTGCGGCAAGCTCCAGCAATGCCGCATCGCCAAGGCCGGCAACGATGAGCAGGATGCAATCCGCCCCGAGGACACGCGCTTCATAGATCTGATAGGCGTCGATCACGAAGTCCTTGCGCAACACCGGCAGCCCGCAGACCGCACGCGCCTGTTGCAGGTACGTATCGGCACCCTGAAAAAAATCCACGTCGGTCAGAACGGACAGGCATGCAGCGCCGGCCGCAGCATAGCTGCGCGCGATAGCAGCGGGATTGAAATCGGCGCGGATCACGCCCTTGCTCGGACTGGCCTTCTTGATTTCCGCGATCACGGCCGGATGACCGGCGGTTATCTTCGCGAAGAGCGCCGCGGCGAATCCGCGCGGGCGCTCAGCCGCCTCGACGCGTGTCGACAGTTCACGCAGGGAAATCCGTGCGCTGCGCTCATGAATTTCCTCCACTTTGCGCGAAAGTATTTTTTTCAGAATGTCGCTCATGAGTTTCCGTTCGCGGAAAGGCTTGAACTGCAGAAAATTGCGCGGTGTTGCGCTTACGCGGTCGAACCCGCCAGCCGACGAGTGGTAACAACAAATTGTTCCAGTTTTGCCAACGCATCGCCGGTGGACAACGCTTCGGTGGCCAGCGCGATGCCTTCGGCAATCGATGCGGCCGCATTCGCCACGTATAGCGCGGCACCGGCGTTGAACAGCACGATATCTCGCGCCGGACCGGACCGGTTCTGCAGCACTTCGAGCACACGCGCCCTGGATTCCCCCGCATCCGCAACCGTCAGGTGGCGTCCGGAAGCCATCGCATAGCCAAACTCCTCAGGATGGATTTCGTATTCGCGCACCACACCGCTGGCCAGTTCCCCGACCTGGGTGGACGCACCGAGGGAAATCTCGTCCATGCCATCCCGGCCATGCACTACCAGGGCACGTTGCGCGCCGAGACGTTGAAGCACGCGGATCTGGATGCCGACCAGATCCGAATGAAACACGCCCATCAGGATATTCGGCGCGCCGGCCGGATTGGTCAGTGGCCCGAGGATATTGAACAGGGTGCGCACGCCCATTTCCTTGCGCACCTCGGCAACGGCCTTCATCGCGGGATGATGATTCGGCGCGAACATGAAGCCGATGCCGGTTTCCGCCAGACACTCGGCAACCTGCGCTGGCCCGAGATCGATGCGTGCGCCAAGCGCCTCCAGCACGTCCGCGCTGCCGGAGTTGGAGGACACGCTGCGATTGCCGTGCTTGGCAACCTTGGCGCCGGCCGCTGCGACAACGAACATGGCCGTTGTGGAAATGTTGAAACTGTTGGTTCCGTCGCCTCCCGTACCAACGATATCGACCAGATTCGCTGCGTCAGCGACTGGAACCTTGATCGCCATCTCGCGCATCACTTGCGCCGCAGCGGCGATTTCGCCTACGGTTTCCTTCTTCACCCTCAGACCCGTAGTGATCGCCGCGATCATCGCGGGCGAAACCTCGCCGCGCATGATCTGACGCATCAGATCGACCATTTCGTCGTGGAAAATCTCGCGATGCTCGATGGTTCGCTGCAAAGCCTGCTGCGGAGTAATAGGCATGGGTCGATTCATTCCGGGCAGCGATCGATCGCCGCCTTCATCGATTGCGCGATTGCGCGCGACGCTGGCGCGCGGCGGAATTCTGGCGGCACATCACGCGGCACGGCGCTGCTCACCGAGAAAGTTGCGCAGCAAGGCGTGACCATGCTGGGTCAGGATCGATTCGGGATGAAATTGCACACCTTCCACAGCGAGGCTGCGGTGACGCAATCCCATGATCTCGTCGCGGCTGCCATCCGCATGCTGGGTCCAGGCGGTCACTTCCAGGCAGTCCGGCAGTGTTTCTTTTTCCACAATCAGCGAATGATAGCGGGTCGCCTCAAACGGGCTGGGCAGACCGGCGAAGACGCCGGTGCCCATGTGATGGATCGGCGACGTCTTGCCATGCATGATCTGCCGCGCACGCACGACTGTACCGCCGAAAGCTTGACCGATAGCTTGGTGCCCGAGGCAGACGCCGAAGATCGGCACCTGCGCTGACAGCACATGCAGCACGGCCAGCGACACGCCCGCCTCGTTCGGCGTGCACGGACCCGGCGAGATCACGATTTGGCTCGGCCGCGATGCGGCGATCTGCTCGAGCGTCCATTCGTCGTTGCGCACGACTTTGACGTCCTCACCCAGCTCGCCCAGATACTGCACGAGGTTCCAGGTGAAACTGTCGTAGTTGTCGATCATCAGCAGCATCGAAGATTAACCTATTGAAACGTAAGCAATAATCACGGTATCAGCGAGGTGACGCGCGCACCAATGCCGACTGTTCATATGCGCAATGCGCGCGGCGCTGGCACAAGCATAGCCCACGCCGGCGTTGACGCCCCAGGCCTGGCGCCTGCGCCGCAGAGCGACAGCGCGCGAACGCGCAAAGCGGGAGCATTGCCCAAGCACCGGCGTGTCGGCGTGTGCCAACCGCGATGGCGAACGCCGCTGCCGGAAGCGGCCCGGCGTGCGAGCC
>JBDTLV010000183.1:0-5320 GCA_039934615.1 Tahibacter sp. | reverse complement strand
ACTACCTGGTTCATCTCAGCCAGAAAGATCTCGCGTCGGGTCTGCTTGCGCTTGCAGGCATACTCAGCATCGGAGAAGCTCATCTGGATCATGGCCCTCACCCAACTTGTAGAATGTAACTAGTGCACTATAATTCGGGAGGCTTGTTCTGAGTTTCCTTAGCGACGAGTATGCATTGCCATATGCCATCTCCGTCGTTTGAACGAATTTTTCGGGCGCAATCATGATCCTAGTTCGAGTCGCATGGGTGTTCGCAGGGTGCCTAGCCGTGTCGACAAGCCCCGCGGAAGAACTCCCTTCCGCGGTGTGGAGGCCTTACCTGAGTTGGCTACACGAGCGGTTCGCTTTGGCGCCCACGACGAAAGTCGGGTTTACCGCTCTCTGGTTCCAAGGACCCAATATTCACCGAGCGCATCACGAAGAGATCGCGGTACAAGTTTTCCATGAATCCTCCCGGTCGAAGGTCGAGCCATGGATCACCTTGTTAGGGCCAGCGACTGCACGAATCAGGGTGCCCGCCGACGAGCCGTTTCTCTATCAGATTGAGACTGCCGTAGAGGATCGTGGCGTGTCGATAGTCCCTTCTGCAATCGCCGCCTTGCGCTATCGCGAGTTCACTACCGATGAGGAGCACTGCGAACCGCTGCGAACGTGGCGGGCAAAGATTTCGGAAGAACGGCCTTTGGTATCGCTGGAGGATCGATCCGGATGGGTGTCCGACAGCGAGCTCAATGTCGAAGGCCGCTTGGTCGCTCTCGACGGAGTCGTCGTCGAGTTCAATACCAAGAACACCTTTGATGGTATCGGGCGCGCGATCAATGACCTTGCGTTTCGCATTCGCCAACAGTGCGCGGGCAGCAACTAATAGAGTTGTCGGACGCTGAAGTTGCGTTTGTGCACGAAACTTTCGACACGATCAGCTGGCTTCACTTACGCGCGGGATCACGGCCTCCCTCAAATCCGGCACGTGGACTTGCTGCAGCGTGCCCAATTGACCGCTGGTCCATCCAGTTGACGCCAAGCAACAGCAGGCGAAGAATCCCCTTGCGGCAGCCGCCGCCCTCGTGGATCCATCAAGGAGTCCGCAACCATGCGTCAGTCCTGTCTAGCATCAACGTGGGTCGCCGCCGTCATGGCGGCCTGCATTCCGGTCGCCCTGCATGCCACCGAAAGTAAAGCCAAGGTGCCCGCGAAAGCCCCCAGCGACGCTGAACTGATTGCCAGTGCCGTGCGCGCCGCGCCCGCCGGCGTCAGCAAGGATGCGTCGGTGGTCAGGATGGATGCCGACGGCAGCATGCACACGCTGCGCAAGGGCGACAACGGGTTCACCTGCATGCCGGATAATCCGACCACGCCGGGTCCGGATTCGATGTGCATGGATGCGCACGCGATGGAATGGCTCAATGCCCTGGTCGGGCACAAGCCGCCGCCGGCAGGCCAGGTTGGCTTCATGTACATGCTCGAAGGCGGTACCGACGCCAGCAACACCGATCCCTACGCGAGCAAACCCTCGGACGGCAATCACTGGATCTCCACCGGTCCGCACATCATGATCGTCGGCGCCGACGCGGGTTTCTACGAGGCCTATCCGAAGTCTGCTGATCCGGATACGACCAAGCCCTACGTCATGTGGGCCGGAACGCCGTATCAACATCTGATGGCGCCGGTTCACTAAGCGTCGCCGCGATGCGTGACCCGCATCGCTCGCCTCGTGTGAGCGGTGTGGATCCCGCAGCGTAAAGTCGCGTCAGTGTCGCGCGACAAAGTGCAAAGTGGAATTATAGTAACGATGGGAACGCAGCGGTGAGGGCTGCGACGCGACGCCTGTGGCTGCGCACGCCCTTGGGCGCGGTAACGCGGTCGCCGTGATCGCATCGACGGCCCGATCCTTGCTCATGTGATGGATCACTCACATCGGGGAATCACTCATGCCAGGCAAATCGCACGCGCGATGGTTCCTACTGCCGCTGGTTTGTGCATGGTTTAGCAGCGTTGTCACGACTGACGTGCACGCGGAGCCACCGCGCGGCACGGCGTGGGCAGGCTTTCAAACGGGCGATCGGGTGGAGTTGGATGTCGCCTGCTCAGGGCACTGGGAGCCGGTGACGATCGTGAAGAGTGAACCGATCGCGGGACGCACGGATCGCGCCTACACGGTGCTGCGGCAGGCGGGCGACGAATGGAGCTTTCGCGCGCCGGGCATCGTTGCACCGTGCGGGCGCGGCAGCGGTGCGCTCGCGCGCGAGCGGGCGGCGCTGGGCGCGTTACCGATCGGCGTCTACGGCTGCATGTACCGCGGTCAGGTCGTACCCGCGCTGGAGTTCGCGCTGCTGACAGCGACGACCTACCGTGATTACGATGGAGGAGAGGGGACGTATCGATCCGATCCAACCACGCGCGTTCTCAAATTCGTGACCGGCCCGATGCGCGGAACACTCGCCCAGCAGAACTCCGCCACGACCGTCCGCGTGCTCGACAACGGCATCGAGACCGGCAACGTCTGTGCACACAATCCCGCGCGCGACATGCATGCGCCGCATTTCTAGCCATCGTCACGGCGTTTGTCGGCCAGTCCCGATGCCGGCGTCGACGGCTCTGTGTGCGTGGTGCGCGTCGGTGAGAATTGATTGGGGAAGCGATTGAAGGTTGCGGCGACAGCCCGCTGCCTTTCAGCGATGCCACGGTGATCAGTGGCCTCACGTTGAAGGCACGCCGAAGCGACGTATGATCCAAACCTCGCACCGTCGTTGGAGATGGCCGCTTGACGCGATTCACCGCACCGGTCTTTTTGGATTCACGGTGGCACCCCGAGCGAGCGCCCGGGCCAAGCATTGGCTGGCATGCGATGAAAGGCGTGGAGATCGATGCGTGGAGCTGGGGCAGAATGTGTATCTGTGCAATGTTCCTCATGCGACCGTCGTTGCGCGCTGACACTTCATCCTCGCTGGGGACGTGCACCCTTCCATGAAGGATCTCCCGGAAACGCGCCGACTGTTCGAACACGCGCTGCAGCGCCCGGTCGCTGGACGCACGGTATTCCTCGACGCCGAATGCGCAGGTAAACCCGAACTGCGTGCGGAAATCGACGCGCTGCTGGCAGCGCAGGCGTCTGCGGAATCACCATCCGACACATCGTTGATCGCCAGTGGCGACCGGAGCGGCGAGACGCTGGGTCCGTATCGTCTGCTCGCGCTGATCGGTAGCGGCGGGATGGGGCAGGTGTATCGGGCGGAGCGCGCGGACAAGGCGTACACGAAAATCGTCGCGATCAAGTTGTTGCTGATTGATGCGAGCGAGTTGCGCGCGCGCTTTGCGCTGGAGCAGCGCATTCTCGGTGGTGTTTCGCATCCGAATATCGCGAGCCTGATCGACATCGGCACGGATGATCGCGGTGCGCCGTTTCTGGTGATGGAGTATGTCGAAGGACGCACGCTGACGGTCTATGCGCGCGAACAGGCGCTGGATTTGCGTGCGCGAGTGCGCTTGTTTTTGAAGATTCTCGATGCGGTGCAGACCGCGCACGGACAGTTGATCGTGCACCGCGACATCAAGCCGAACAATGTGTTGGTGGACACGCACGGTGAACCCAAGCTGCTGGATTTCGGCATCGCGAAACTCTTGAGCAGCGATGCGCCGAGCACGACGCGCACGCGTCTGGGTCCGCTGACGCCGGAGTACGCGAGCCCCGAGCAGGTGCGTGGGGATCCGATCGGCACCGGCTCCGACATCTACTCGTTGGGCGTGCTGCTGTTCGAATTGCTGACGGATGAGTTGCCGTACCGCATCACGTCGCAAAGTCCGAGTGCGATTGAACGCACCGTCTGCGACGCGGAACCGGCGCGGCCCAGCACGCGTTTGCTGCTGCCGACGGCGGGGCGCAGTCCGCGCGACCTGGATGCGATCGTGCTGAAGGCCTTGGACAAGTCCACAACGCGGCGTTATCCCAGTGGCTCGGCGTTCGCCGAGGACCTGAGTCGCTGGCTGGACGGGCGGCAAGTCCAGGCACGCGAGCCCGCGCTTGCGGAGCGCGTCTGGCGCTACGTGCGACGGCATCGTCTGGCGATCTCCGCCGCGAGCGCCGCGTCGCTGGCCTTGCTGATCGGCAGCGCGGTCGCGCTGTGGCAGGCGCAGGTCGCGAGCAAGGCGCGCGATCGCGCCGAGCATGTGAATCAGTTTCTGCTCGATATGTTGTCCGCCGCCAATCCTGCCGAACTGGGACGCAAGGCGACCGTTGCGCAGGTGCTGGACCGTGCGCAGCGGTTGACCGAGCACGAGCTCGCCAACGATCCGTGGACTTCGGCCACCACGCAGCTGACCCTGGCACGCACGTATCTGGCACTCGGCGATCTGGACGCCGCGCGGCGTTGTGGCGAGGCCGCCTTGCGCGCGGCGCGCAGCAGCGCTGATGCCGGGTTGACCGCCGAAGCGGAAATGGAACTCGGTGGAATTCTCGCCGAACGCGGCGAACTCGATGCCGCCGGTCCGCTGTTGCACGATGCGCGCCTGCACGCGGGCTCCCGGCTCGCTGGTGCACTATCCGCAAATGCGCTGGGATCCTTCGAAAGCCAGCGCGGCAAACCGGATCAGGCGAGTGAGTGGTTCGAGACCGCACTGCGCGAAATGCCGGCGGATCAGCTCGCAATGCGCGCCAAGACCATCAACAACCTGGCGATTGTAAAGAACGCACAAAATGATAATCCGGGTGCGTTGGCGCTGCATCGCCGCGCAATCGAGGTGCTGCGTCTGGCGTACCCGCACGGTCACCCCGACCTGGCCAAGGGGCTGGCGAACCTGGCCAATGCACTCGAAGCGGTCGGTCAGTTCGACGCGGCAACCGCGACCTACGCCGAAGCGCTGCCGATGCAGATCGAGCTGCTCGGCGACGCGCATCCGGATGTCGCTCAGACGCTGAGCTCAATGACGTATCTCGATCTGCGCAAGAAGGACGCCGTTGCCGCGCTGAAGGATGGAGAACGCGCGTGGGCGTCGGCGCAGCATCTGCCTGCGGAACATCCGATGGTCGCGTATGCCGCGATCATGTATGGCCAAGCCCTGATGCTCGCGGATCGCGCGGCCGACGCGCTGCCGCTGATCCGCAACGCGCTGGCTACGCGTCGGAGTTCCTATCCCTCGGGGCATCCGCTGATTGCCAACACCGAAAGCGTGCTCGGATTGGCGCAGGCCCAGTCCGGCGATCTCACCGGTGGTCGCGCGCTCGCCTCGACCGCCTACGAACAGTTGCTCGCCAAACTCGGTGAAAGCAACGAACTGGTCGCGCTCGCCAGGCAGCGACTCGACGCGATCGATGCGCTTGCGAATC
>JBDTLV010000182.1:0-5338 GCA_039934615.1 Tahibacter sp. | reverse complement strand
GCTTTGCCTTTGCCTTCATGATGTCGGGCAACTTGATGAAGCGCGGCTCGTTCAGGCGGAGGTCGGTGGTAATCACGGCGGGCAGGTCCACTTCTATCGTCTCCAGTCCTGCGTCGACTTCACGCGTCACCCTGGCAACGTTTCCTGTGATTTCCACTTTGGATGCGAATGTTGCTTGTGGACGATTCCACAAGGCAGCCAGCATCTGCCCGGTCTGGTTGCAGTCATCGTCAATTGCCTGCTTGCCGAGGATTACGATCTGGGGCTGCTCTTTTTCAATGAGCTTGAGCAAAGCGCGTGCCGCGGTCAGCGGCTGGATTGCCTCGGTTGTGACCACATGCAGGGCCCGGTTCGCGCCCATGGCCAGACCATTGCGCAGGTGCGCCTGGCAATCAGCCGGTCCGATCGTGGCGACGACGACTTCGGTCGCAATGCCCTTCTCGCGCAGCCGCAGGGCTTCCTCCAGGGCGATGTCGTCGAAGGGATTGGCAGACAGCTTCACGCCTTCAGTGACTACGCCGGAACCGTCCGGTTTGACCTGGATGCGCACGTTGTAGTCCACAACGCGCTTGTAACCGACGAGAATTTTCATCGAACGCTAGCCTTGTTGGCAGCCCGCGTTGCCGCAGGGTCTGGGGATCGGGGCGCGGATTTTACCCCGGATTTGAGCCCTTGCGCGTCCTGTTCATCGCAGGCTGCCGTCCGGGCCGACCGAAAATCGAATCGCTCTGGCCGCCAGCAGTGCCGGATCGGGCTGGGCAAACTGCAGGGTACACAGGTTGCCGACCGGCGCCAGCATGCTGTGCCCGTTTTCGTGATTCAGGTTCAGCAAGGGCCAGGCTGCCGCGCTGCACATCGCGCCGGACACGATTGTGTTGTAGACCGGGCGACCGGCAAATATCACGCACCCCATGATCGAGGCGCCGCGGGGTGCGCCGGCCTTGATGATGGTATCGACGTGCGTCCGGAAATCGTCGTCCAAGCTCGGCGCGTCAATCTCGATGAGGCACCCGGGCGGAAAAACATGCGTACCGATTTGCTCGGCGAGGCGCTGGTGCACGGTGCTCGCCGCGGCATAGCGCTCGGTCCAGTGCGCCGCCACGTCTCGAGTTCGCAGCAACAGGCTCCCGAGCAGCGCCAGTAACAGCATGCCGATAGCGCTGCCGACGCGCCGACTGCGCAGGCCGCTGACGCTGGCGGCCGCAAGCAGCGCCAGTCCGGCAGTCGCCAGATAGTAGAAACGCAGGTTCAGGGAGATCAGGCCAGCTTCGTCCGTGAGCGCCAGGGCGACAATCGGCCATTGCAGCAGGCAGGGTAGCAGCAGCAGCCCCCCACCGGTCACTATGGCAGGCGCCTTCTCGCTCTGGCGCTGGCGCAGGCCCACTGCGACGGTGGCGAGCATCACCCCGGCGAACAACGCAAATAGTCCGCTAATCCACAGTGGTACCTGTGCATAACCGTACAGCGCACGCGGCAATCGCCACCACCAGAGGCCGATCCCGCGCAGCATGCGAGCGAACAGGTCTTCGCCATTGATGGCGTTGTCCGCGGCGGTGCCGGCGATCAGCCGCAAGGCAATCGCAGCCAGCATCGCGGCGACGATCCAGGCGGCGCTGCGCCAGGGATTGCGTCGCAGTGCCCACCAGTCCCACGCCAGACGCAACAACATGGTCGCTGCCAAGGCAAAGGCCACTTCCTTCGCAGTGAGGGCGAGCAGCAGACACACCGCCATAACGGGCCGTGCCGCGCGTCGGGTTGACGCGGCGTCCTGGCACAGCAGGGCGAGCAAACCGAACAGCAACGCCAGCGCATCGAAACGGTCGGACAGCCACATCGCTGTACCAACGCCGGGCGGCATACATGCGAACAGCAACCCCGCCGCCAGTCCTGCGCGCGGATCGCGCAACAGACGCAGGGCGAGCATCGCCATCAATCCCGCGTCGATTGCGTGCAAAATCAGGTCAGCGCCATTTTGCAACCAGGCATCGCTGCCAAAACCCTGGCCGCTGAGCCACCAGAACAGCAGGCCGGTTGGTCGGTAGAAATACACAAAAAAAACATTTTCATGCAACAGCGGTAACGGAGTATCCAAATGCCGCGCCAGGGTCAACCAGCCGAAGTCCTCCGGCGTGATGCCAGCATTCAGCGCAGGTGCGAATGCGAAGCCGGCGGTCAGCGCGGCGATCGTCGCAATGACCAGGCAGGAAACGATGCTGTACAAATTCGGCGCGCCGCTGTTGATCGGACGATTCATCGGCGGTGGCTGTCCTGGGCAACAATATGGCACTTCGGGGCTATGGCGTGTTCTCGATGCCGCTGGCAAAGATCCGGTCAGAGGCAGCGCTGAGCTCCGCGAGCATCGCGATGTCGGTCTTCAGTATGGCGCCTCCCATCGCTAGCACGTTCGGCCCGATATTCTGCGGCAGGTCGGTGCTCTTGTGGTAATAGGGATAAATATCGTAGTCGGTTTCGATCGCGAGCAGCGTTTCCTTGCCCGCGTTCAGGTAAGGGATGTGGTCGGACCCGAATGGGTTGGTGCTGAGCGTCACGTTGAGGCTTGGCACGTAGGTCGCCGCGGCAGCGGCGAAGCGCTGCAAGTAGGGACTGTACGTCGCGGAGCTTTCGAACAGCGCGTCGATCTGGTTGTCAGCACTGTAGCCGATCATGTCCATGATGATCACTGACTTTACTTTTGCGAGATCACCGCTTTGTTGCAAAGCCTGCACGTGCGCCTTGCTGCCGTAAAGGCCCTGTTCCTCACCCGCGTAGCACATGAACAACACCGTGCGTTGCGGTCGGAATACCACGAGGCGGCGCGCGAGTTCGATCACGCCGGCACAACCGCTGGCGTTGTCGTCTGCACCCGGGGCAGCGACCGTGCTCGACAGGGTCGCGTTGCGCGAATCGTAATGTCCACCGACGATGATCCATTCGTCAGGTTTGCTGGTACCGCTCCAGCGTCCGATCACATTACTGCGACTGATCGTTCCGCTGCTCCCGGCGCCGGGCATGTTGAACGCCGGTGTGCTGGATGCGAGGCCCAGTGCGGCAAACTGCGCGGCGATCCAGTCGCGCGAAGCGGTCAGCGACGCGGTTCCGTAGCTGGAACGGTCCCATGCGGCAAGTGTCTGCACGTCGGCAAACCAGCGTTGTACATTGATGGCGTCCACGAGCGGCTGGATCAGTGGATCGGCTGGGCTCGCCGCCGGTGCGTCGAGACGGTACTGGTGCGCGAAAATCGTATTGGGCTCGACCTTGCGCCATTCAGCATCCTCACCCTCGCCGAATGTCATTGCTGGGTTCGACGCAAACCGGCGCAACTCCCAGCGACCGCCGCGCGCCAGCAACGTGCCCGGCGCATCCACGTGTTCCTTGCACCCGCGTGCGCGCAACGCGAGTTGCTGCGGCGTGACATTCTCCATTTCACCGAGTTTTTCCGTCGCCGCAACGATCGTATCCAGAGCGAATTTGTCACCGGCCAGCAATAGTCGGTCGCCCAATTCCAGCCACCATTCGACGCCGCTGCCGTGCTTCAGGGCCGCCACGTGCGCGCCGTCGGCGTGACGGATATCGACCACCACGGCGTGGCCGCCGGTTGCAGACAATGAGAGGGTCCACAAAAGCGGAAGTGCTGCTAACACGGAGGAGCCCTTGGTGGTCAGTACGCGTTTGAACCTCGAGCTCGAGACCGGTGCTTTCCGGACGTCACGTCGCCGCTCATCAGAGATTCTGATAATTCGGTCCCGATCCACCCTCGGGGGTCACCCAGTTGATGATCTGGTAGGGATCCTTGATGTCGCATGTCTTGCAATGTACACAATTTGCCGAATTGATCTGCAGGCGTTTACCGGCGGGCTCTTCGACGATTTCATAGACGCCCGCCGGGCAGAAGCGCTGGCACGGATTCTGGTATTCAACCACGCAGCGCGTGACGCAGATATCGGTGTCGAGCACCTGGAGATGGATGGGCTGATCCTCGTCGTGTTCGGTCGCAGCAAAATAGACTGCAGCGAGCCGGTCCCGCGGCGGAAGACTGCGTTCGACGTAATCCCGTTTGGGCTGTTCGTAGTCGCCGATCTTCTTGAGCTGGGCATAGTCGGCATGGTTCTTCAGTGTCCACGGAGACAGGCCCATCGTGACCGTTTCCCAACCCGCGTTGGCGAGTCCCAGCCAGAGTCCGTGGTGGAATCCCGGTTTGATATTTCTGACTTTGTGCAATTCTTTGCCGATCGCTGAAGCACGCAGCTTGGCGTCGTAGCCCTCGGGCTTGCCGGTCGCTGCGATGTGTTCGGCAGCGAGCATGCCGGAGCGGATCGCCTGGTGAGTGCCCTTGATCTTGGGTACGTTCAGCAGCCCGGCAGCATCGCCGATCAGCAAGGCGCCCGGCATTTCGCAGCGCGGCAGCGACTGCCAGCCGCCTGCGGCCAGTGCGCGCGCGCCATAGGAGAGCAAGGTTCCGCCCTCAAGCAGGGGTTTTACCACGGCGTGGTTCTTCAACTGCTGGAAGACCTCGAATGGCGCGAGCTTCGCATCGGCGTAGTCAAGGCCCGTCACGAATCCGATCGCGATCCGATCCTTGTCCAGGTGATAAATGAAACTGCCGCCGTATGTGGCGCTGTCCAGAGGCCAACCCAACGTGTGCACGACCTTGCCCGGCTCGACGCGGCCAGGCGGCAATTGCCACAATTCCTTGATCCCGATCGACCATGTCTGCGGATCGCAATCTTTATCCAATGCGTATTTCGCGATCAGCTGCTTCGACAAATGCCCGCGCGCGCCCTCGCCGAGCACCGTGATCGGCGCGGTGATGTCGATGCCCTGCGTATAGCCTGCCTTGTGCGAACCATCCTTCGCGACGCCCATATCGCCAATCCGCACGCCGCATACCGCACCGTCGGCGGTGTACAGCATTTCTGCCGCGGCGAATCCCGGGTAGATTTCGACGCCAAGAGCTTCCGCCTGCGGTGCCAGCCAAGCGCACAATGCTCCCAGTGAAACAATGAAGTTTCCATGATTGTGCATTTGTGGCGGGGTTGGCAGCTTCATCGAGCGGGCGTGATCGCGCAGGAACAGAAATTCGTCTTTCACGACGGGTACGCAGATCGGGGGCGGATTTTTGCCCCATTCGGGGAGCAGGGCGTTCAACGGTTCGGGTTCGATGACGGCGCCGGAAAGAATGTGTGCCCCGATGGTCGAGGCTTTCTCAATCACGCAGACACGGATGTCGGGCTTGAGTTGCTTCAGGCGGATCGCGAATGCGAGCCCGGCAGGGCCCGCCCCCACGGTGACCACGTCGTATTCCATGACATCACGTTCGCTCATGGCGGACTCCGGCTAG
>JBDTLV010000181.1:0-5538 GCA_039934615.1 Tahibacter sp. | reverse complement strand
AGGAACGGCTCGCGCGATGGTGTCCTGCCGTCGAATAGGTCGACAGGATATTCGGACCGCCATTGTTGCGATTGAGATAATTGGTCGCGAGGAAGCCCGTCACCGGCAAACCGTTGTAGATATCCAGATCGCTGGATGGGCGCAGTGCATGCGGCTCGGCCGGTGTTGCCGTCGGATTCAGATTCATGCTGAGCCATCCCGAACTGAAACCTTCGGCGCGAGGATCGACATTGAATGTGAGTTTGGAACCCAGCACCAGCGACTGACCGTCGGATGCGTTGTAGTCCGACTGCTTCTGGAATGTCAGCACGTTGGATTCGTAGCACAATTGTATTGGCGGCATTGGCGGACAGATAAATCCGCAGTCGAAAGGATCGCGCGACTCGCGTTCTTCGCGATCGTTGAAGCGCGCGCTGAATACCGTGCACGACTGACCCGGAGCCGCAAAGCGGAGCACGAACGGCGCAATCGCCGGCGAGGTGTTGACATAGAATTTCTTGGTCGGAAACGTCACGACCCATTCCGATTCCGAAGCCGACACCGCCTCGACCACATATTCGTTACTGATGGTTTCCGCGGTAAACAGCGAGGACACGGCATCGATGGCGTGCGCCACGTCGTAGGTCGATGAAACCGCCGTGCTCGGGCCATCGGTGGTTGTCGGTGCATAGTTGTAGGCGACGACGGTGGTCGCCGTGGTGCGCGCATCGGTCAGGTTCGGCGAACTCGAATCCGACCCCTGGTAGAGATTGCCGGAGAGCTGATAGAAGCCATCGATCGCGTCAGCGTTGTAGCCGATCAGCGTTCCAAGGCTTGGATTGACGATATTCGCCGCACCGAACAATCCGCCCGTGGGTCGCGCAAGATCAGCGGGATTCGCGGTGACGGTCGCGAGCAGATCGGTGCAGCCGGGCGGTACGCCATCGTCGTGCGTCACCGCGTTTTCGAGATCCGAACCCGATACCAGCGTCGCCATTTCGATCAGTTCGATGTGCCCTTCCCGCGTGCGCGAAACGACTGTGGGGCCCCCATCGTTCTGGAAACCGGCGGTACGCAGTGGCACGTAGCTGCGACCGTCGGGCGGCGGCAGCTGCAATAAGCCGGCTCCGAGCGAACCCTTGATGTCGGGAATCGTGCAGCTTTCGTCATCCGTGAGCAGATTGCCGCCTCCGGTATCCACCAGCGAAAAAATGTTCGCTGTCCACACGTCGAACCTCGACAGGAACAGATTGAACACGAGGACTTCCTGCCCGTTGTACGCCTCGAGCAAGCGCACCTTGATCGCCTTCGCTTTCGACGTCGCGTTGACGACCGATAGCAAGGTGGAATTGTTCGCATTGACGGTGTAGTACGGATAGATCAGTACCTGCCCGGTGCCGTCGGGGTTGATCTGCAACGCCTGCACCGATGGCGCGGTCGCGACCAGCCCGGCAGCCACGGCCAGCATCAAAAGAGAGCCCTTCATCACGTCACTCCTGTCAATTCGCAAAATATTTCGGTTCGTCGTATGGATCGGCTTTTCTTGTTTTCGCTGATTTCGCATTTCTATTGCCATTTTGGCCATGCTCGCCGTCGACCCCCCGGATTGCCGTTCATTACCGTGTCGACCCGGCATGCACAGCCACAATGGCTACTCGTAAAAAGCGGGCGAATCGGCTCAACTAAATTCAGCAAGCCCAGCCGCAGGCTCGGCATGCGGCGGATCGACCTGCCCTGACACCCCTCGATTGCCGAATCTCTTTACGCGCCTCCCCCGCCGCACAACCCCTGCCTGGCCGCATTCCGGCTCCCGGCGATGGTCCCCGCGCTCCGATCGCCTGTCGCACTTCGCAAAAAAGCGCAGCATGCACAGATTCGGAAAGATAGATTTGTGCATGTTCGGATTTGGTTAAGAAGCATCCAATGCGTCAGCGAACGTTCCGTGCAGGCTCCGATCTTGACGCAACGGAGTTGAGTGAGCGCCGGTAACGCGCAAAAAATGTGTCGACGAGCAGACACCTGCAATACCAGCTGGTATTGATCAAGACGCACGGACGGACTGCAAAGCGACATCGTTGCACCATGCGTATTGCGGTGAACCGCTCAGGGTCGCCGGCACTATGCCCCCCGCGGGGTCAACAGGACGCATCGCCGCGGTGCTGGCCTGCGGCTTCGACCGACATCGCTAGCGCGCAAGCCCGAGGCCGGGCGGTCACATGGCAGTTCAATCAGGGCCGGGGTGCCGTGCCGGGAATCCCGTGGCGGCCGAAAGGCATCGGGCATCTGGCGGTTGACGACCGGCGACTGGCGACGGGGCAGCGTCGGACGGCGCGATTCTGTGCCGTGCTTCTGGGCCCCTTTCGAACGCGATGATTGCGGTCGACCGGGCGCGCTCGATCAATGCTTGGTGGCCAACCGAAAAAATGCTATTTGTATCGAAAATCGAGATGGGTCGCGCCGGCGTGACCCTTAAAAAAAGGCGGCGGAAACGTCCGCCGCCTTTCGGCTATTGCACGCTCAACGGAAATCCCCTACGGGAAAGCGAGTGGCGTCGTGATGGTGGGGATGCCGACGGACGCTGCCGTCACCGCGGTCATCGGCCAACCATTGGCGGTGCCTGCGCTGTTCGAACAGCCACTGCCGGTATTGTCGATCGACAAGCTCGCAAAGATACCGTTCACACCCGGCAAGCTGGACAGATTCGTCTGCACGGTGGTGATCTTGTAAAACTGGCCGGTACTCGAGCGCATCACGGTCTTGCCGTACGCGAGTGCGCCGGCCGTGCCGCCGGAGTTAAGCACGGCATTGCCGGTGCAATTGGCCCCGCTGAACCAGGTTTGCTGGATGCCGACGGTGCCATCCCAGTTGATATTGAAAATGTATCCTTGTGCATTGATTACGCCGACGCCGGTGCGCGAGACCGCTGTGAGGTTGCCGATCAGCGTGCCATTGGCGCCGCGTACTTTCGCACCGCCGCTGTCCGGCCCCTGCGGGCCCGTTGCGCCGGTGGGACCTGCAACAGTCGAATTGGCGCCTGTCGCGCCCGTCGCGCCTGTCGCACCGGTAGGACCGGTAGGACCGGTCGGACCCGTGGAGCCCGTGGCGCCCTTCGCTCCCGTGGCGCCCGCCGCTCCCGTCGGACCAAGAGCGCCCGTGGCGCCAACCGTACCCGTGCTGCCCGTAGCGCCAGTCGGGCCAATCGCACCCGTTGCACCGCTGGAACCCGTTGTTCCATTCGCTCCAGTCACGCCGTTGGCGCCGGTCGCACCGGTCGGACCGACAGCACCCGTTGCACCGTTCGCACCGGTCACGCCGATCGCGCCATTTGCGCCGGTCGCACCAGTCGGACCGACAGCACCCGTCGTGCCGATTGAACCATTCGCACCCGTTGTTCCTGTCGCACCGACCGAACCGGTTGCTCCGGTCGGACCAATCGCGCCTGTCGCGCCGATGGGCCCTGTCGGACCGTCGGTTCCAGTCGCGCCCGTTGCACCACTGGTGCCGGTTGCGCCTGTGCTGCCAGTCGCACCGATGACGCCTTGCGTCCCGGTCGGACCCGCGGGTCCGGTTGCGCCGGTTGCACCGGCGGGTCCAATCACGCCATTCAAGGCGAACTGCGCGACCGGCGTCGATGCCACGGCGGTGCGCGAGAGTACCGTGCCGTTGACCTTCACCTGCAACCAGCGCTGCGTGCCATCAAATGCACCCGGCCAAGCCAGATTGACGGCAAACACGCCATCGACAATAGGCCAGTTCGACTCGTTGATCGCGCTGCCGAACTGCGCGCCCGCGCTGGCGGCATCCCACAACGTGAATTCCAGATTGAAGTTGCCGTTGGCTGGCTGTCCATTTTGCTGCAGCCTGCCCTGGTATACAAAGTCCAGCGACTGCGCCTGACTGATCGCATTGGCGGCGGACAGCGCCGACGAACTCTGACCTGCCGCGGCAAGCGCGAGGACGATGGAATAGAACAATGGCGTAGTTTTCATGTGCCGCAATCCTCGAAACTGTCACTCAGCAGGCTGTCGGTCGGTTTCAGCGGTTGAGCACCCCAGAAACCGGAAAGTATAAATGTTGATTGCGGCGGTCCCGGCACACTGGATGCCACGCCAACGACTGACTCGGCTATCGTCGACGACAGGGTGAAACAGCTGTTCTTCACCTGATTGCTGCCACCGCCGGCGATGACTGCGCCTTCCAGGATAAAACTCGACGGTGTTCCGGCCTGGGCCAGGCTCGCCACCAGCGCTGCGAGAACCAACATTTGGCCAAGCCTTCGGCCTGGCCGCAGAAACTGCGGTGTCTGCATTTCGGTAATCCCCCTTGAACAAGAAAGCTGCGTACATGAAACGCGCTACCGCACTTGCGCGTTCGAAACCTTGCTTGAATGTTAGCGGGTTTGCTGTGACAAACAGATCATGCCGTCGGAGGGCGCAGCGCAAATTCGAGATTGCTCTGCACCCTTTTCCGCTCGCAATCAGGCAATTCCGCGGAGGCGAGCAGCTGTCGGCACAATTGTTCACTCAATGTGTAGTCGCCACAGTACCAGCACGCCACGGCCCATTCGTCGCGCGCACGCCAGGCGAGCACACTTGAATCAACGAACAACAGGTCCTCGCTGACCGGCAACTCGCTCGCGATGCGCGCGAAAATCAACGCGACGCGATACCGCTGTTGCAGGCGACAGAAGCGCGCCATTTCGCAGGCCGCCTCGGCGCGCTGCGGGCGGAAGTCGTACGCGTCCAGATAGGCGGACAGGATCTGCGCCGGATCGGACTGCGCCGCTTCCAGCAAGTGCGCGATCTGCAATTTTGAATAATATACTTCTTCGTGCCAACCAACGAGATCGACGCGTCGGCGATACGCGGCCAGCGCCTCAGCGCCACACCCCGCATCGCGCAGACTCTGCGCGTAATAGAACGCATAGCGCGCGTGGCCAGGCTCGCGTTGCAGCGCGCGTCGCAACACCTCGGCATCCGCCGAGTATTTTTCCGCCGCAGTCATCTGGCTGCGCGCACCATCGGTATGGATGCGCACGCACCAGCCCGGCAGGCGCTGCGCCTGCGCGAGTTGCGCAGAGACCAGCACCTCGTGCAACACCCCTTCCCAGCGCCAGTCCGATCCCAGGCGCACCATCGCGATGCGCCAGTAGCGAGTGATGCCGAACAGGAAGTTGAACATGAAGCCCGGTGCGTCGCCGTTCGGCGGCGCGGCACCGGCAGCAACCTCCAGCACTTCGTCGGCATCGATCACCAGGGCGAAATCGCCGTGCGCCTGCGCAAGCGTCAATGCTTCATTGCGGTTGTGCGCAAAGTCCACCCAGGGTCGTTCAATCAGCTCGCCGGGCAGATCACGCAGCGTTTCGCGAATCAAGGCCTGCGTGCCGTCCCCAGAACCCGTATCGACGATCGCCCAGCAGTGGATGTGCGGCAGCACCGAACGCAAACATCGCTCGATCACCGCCGACTCGTTCTTCACGATCATGTTGAGGCAAATGCGCATGCGGCGATTCTGCCCGAGCGCACGAGCAAAGGTAATCCCGGGATGGTGCGGCGGAAC
>JBDTLV010000180.1:0-5572 GCA_039934615.1 Tahibacter sp. | reverse complement strand
TTACACGCACGCCTGATTTCGAGTCAGGTACATTCGACCACTCTGCCACCTCTCCAACAATCGTTGCGCGATGCGCAGGCAGGTGAGCCTGGACAAGATCGCTTCCCTCGCGGGGCTTTGTGGTCGACTGACTGCGAGGGCCGCGAATGATAATGGCACAGACGTCCGGATACAACCTGCGTCTTTGGATCGTCACCGAACGAAATCGTGTCGTCGCTGCATCGCCGCTTGCTTCACCGCTAGCGGCAGCGGCATGCTATGGCAGGGTTCGCTTTTGGCACCGTCTGGCATTCTTATCCACGGCACCTGTGTAGCGACAACACTTTCACCATCTTGGGGCGACCAGCGCGCATGATCGAATTCGGACATAGCTCCCACGTCGGCCTGCGGCGCGAGCACAACGAAGATACCTACTACGCCGATCCCGACATGGGTCTGTGGCTGGTGGCTGATGGCATGGGCGGCCACGAGCATGGTGAAGTCGCGAGCGCCATTGCGCGCGACACATTGATCGAGGAAGTCGGCAAAGGCACCGCAATCGGTCGCGCCATTCAGTTGGCCGACGAAGAGATCATCCGCCACTCCAGCCGCAAGGCCGAAGCATTGCCGATGGGCACAACCGTGGCCGCCGTTCGATTGAGCGGAAGCGATTTTGAGATGGCGTGGGTTGGGGACAGCCGTGTGTACGTGTGGAATGGTGCACTCAAGCAACTGTCGCAGGATCACTCCTACGTGCAGGAGCTGATCGAACAAGGCGCGATCACCGCGGAGCAGGCGCGCACCCATCCGCATCGCAATGTGGTGACACAGGCCCTTGGGGTCACGGATCCGCAAAGTCTGCGCGTGGAAACGATCAAGGGCACCCTGAAACCCGGCATGCAGATCCTGCTGTGCAGCGATGGACTGACCGAAGAAGTGGAAGATGCGCAGATCGATACGATCCTGGCACGCAACGATCTGTCGGCTCAGGAATGCGTCGACCATCTGATCCTTGCGGCACTCGACGGCGGTGGTTCTGACAACGTGACGGTAGTGCTGATTCGACAGCGCTGATCCGGCGTAACGCAGATCAAGGCCGTGCCTGAGGCCAGCGTGCTGGCCCACGCTCGCTGATCACACCGGCTGAGAGCGAAATCCCCGGACCAACCCGGCATTGCTCGGTGTCCTCACCGAACGGCGTGGCAGCCTTCGCAGGCAGCCACGCCGAGCCCGGGAATCGGCGTTTACGGTGCCGCCGCTCGCAGCGCCTTGATAGCACTCTGGAAGCTGCTCATGGACCAGCCAGTGTCGCTCTTGAGCGTTGCATAGACCGCATCGAGTTTGCCGTGCAGCGCCTCACCTTTGGTTTTGTCGATGGCACCGGATGCCTCGAACGCGACGATCACGGACTGCGCGGCCATGGCGGCCTGCTCGGCAGCGTCGTAGTCACGGAATTCGCCGCGTTGCGCATCGGCTTCGATGTCGGCCAGGATGATATTGAGGCTCGCCGCATCGAATTGGTGCGCCGCCACTCGCGGCATCGATTCGCCGAGCATCGATCGGAGTTTCTTCGCAGCAGCGATCGTCGCGTCGCGGCTTTCCGTCGTTGCACGATGCAGCGCCCGGGTCTGTTCCAGCAGTTGTTGAGCGGCGCCCTTGTCCACTGCGGCCAGCACATGGCGGTACATCGAAAGGTTGGTGTCGTTCAATCGGACGACGCCAGGACCCAAGCCGGTGCCCTGGCGGGGGCCCCAGCTCTTGTCCGACATGCGCTTGTGGCAGGCATAACAATTGAACAAGACCAATTCGGGAAAAATGCCCTGCCAACCGGCTTTCGCGTCGGTCAGTTGATCAAGCAGATTGTCCGCCGCTACGCCCTGGCCGACAGCCCAGTCGCGCACCCCATTCCAGTCGCCTTTGCGGGCGATCCAGTCTTCGTCGATGACATAGTGCGGACGCCCCAGCCAAGTGAAGGTGTCCAGTTCAAACGACAGACGCGGATGTCCGGCACCCATGATGCGATGGGTAATCATGCGATCCCGCGTGCCCATATGGCAACCCAGGCAGAGCTGCGCGCGCCTGAGCGGATCGCTGGTCGGATACATGCCCTTGGCCAGGTTGTCCGCGTGCGCGACCTTCTTGTCGGCATGTGCATTGAGCCATTGTTCGGCACCACCGTGGCAGGATTCGCAGCCAACGCCGTCGGAGACTTGGAATCGCTCGCCCCGCTGCGATGCCGCGATGTTGTCCGTATGACAATCAAGGCAAACTTTTGCCTTTGTCGCATCGCCAATGCCCAGCTTGCGGGCAATTTCGCGTGAGGCGGGCTTGTCGAGCAGCGCATAAGCTTTCGCGTGCGGATCGGTCTCCTGCCAGATGGCGAACTCGTTCTGCATCACGTGCGAGTCTTTGAAGACCTGCGAGGCTCCGTGGCAGACGCTGTTGCTGCAGCTGGCCACTCCGAGATGCTTGTGCGCGTCGATGGCTTCGACAGCGGATTGCGCGGCGCTCAGCGCCGGCAAAAGGAATACGGATACTGCAACGATCCAGGTACGCAGTCGCATCGCCAATCTCCCCGATATGGCGCCGACCTCCGCGGTTGCAAAGGTAGGCGCGCCACATTATGCCATTGGCGACGGCGCTGCCTAGCCCACCGATGCACCATCCCGATGGATAAACGTACCGAAGCGCGAAAAACTGACATGCGCGCGTCGACGAATTTCACGCTGGCGGGTCAAAACGACGCCAGACGCAGGGTTTACGCGCAGCCTTGTCCAACGCCACCAAGCGTTTCGCGTGTGCATCCAGTTCCTCCGTGCTGGCCAGCCGGACGCGAAGTACGACGCGCATGACACTTTCCAGGGACACCCGAGGCTGACCGCGACTGCCCCCGTCCGGCGCGTCTGCGACCAGATCGAGGGCCCCCTGCCCTGCCGTCAGCGCCAGGTAGACGTCCGTAAGCAATTGCGCATCCAGCAGTGCGCCGTGCAGGTCCCGGTGGCTGTTGTCGACGCCGAGCCGTTTGCATAGCGCGTCGAGATTGTTGCGTTGACCCGGAAATTTCTCGCGCGCCAGGCTCAAGGTATCCAGCACGCCCGCGTGATCGCTGATACGGCCGTGCCGTGCATCGGCGCGGGCGAGTTCGGCGTCGAGAAACCCGACGTCAAAAGCAGCATTGTGGATAACTAGTTCTGCCCCGCTGACGAAGGCTAGGAACTCCTCAACCACGTCGACGAAGCGCGGTTTGTCTTCCAGGAATTCGCGACTGATGCCGTGCACGGCCTGCGCGCCCTCATCGATGTCGCGTTCGGGATTGAGGTAGCGATGGAAACGCACACCGGTCGGGCGGCGCGCGAGCAACTCGATGCAGCCGATCTCGATCAGGCGGTGACCACGCGATGCCTCAAGGCCGGTAGTCTCGGTGTCGAGCACAATCTGACGCATGCCTAGGCTTCCTGCTGCTGGGTTTCGGCGGCGCGCCGCGCCGCAATGTCGACTCGTTCGTTGTCCGGATGCCCGGAATGGCCACGCGTCCAATGCCATTCCACGTCATGCCGGGCTACCGCCTCCGCAAGCCTCTGCCAGAGATCTTGATTCTTCACCGGCTTGCCGTCCGAGGTTCGCCAGCCATTCGCGCGCCAACGCGGCAGCCATAGCTGCATGCCCTGTTTCACGTATTGCGAATCGGTAGTGAGGCTAACCTTGCAGCGCCGACTCAGAGTCTCCAGCGCGCGAATCGCGCCCATCAGCTCCATGCGGTTGTTGGTCGTTGCGGGATCCGGACCGGAAATTATTTTTTCCACATTTCCGTAACGCAACAAAGCCGCCCAGCCGCCAGGGCCAGGATTACCCAGACACGCACCATCGGTGAACACCTCGACCGACATGACTGCGTTCAAGCCCGAGCCCGCTGGCTGCCGGATGCAAAGTGGGGGCGCACGCTTTTCTCGCGGACACGGCGCAGCACCGGGAGAGGCGTTACCCCTCGCACGCGCTTGCGCGCCAACAGGAGGTAGCTTGGACGCAAAGGCGCGAGCAGGGTCGAGATGCCGCCGGGTGGGGCGTAGGCAGTTCGCAGTGCCCTGTCTGGCTGCGTGATGCCGCCGACTCGCCGCACGGAATACGTCAGCACACCGGCCTGAGCAAACTCATCTCGCCAGCGCGAGGCGGAACTGGGTCGGACACGATCGATCAAATGCCGCTGCTGCCAAGCGAGCCAGGGGCGCCACGGGCTGAGTGGATGAAACCCGACGACCAGCACGATTCCGCCCGGTTCAAGGACGCGCGCGAGTTCGGCGCGAAACGTCGAGGCATCGGTCAGTCTCTCGCTGGCATGCTGCACAAGGATGACGCGAAAGCTGTCATCGGCGAACGGAAGCTCCTGCGGACTGCATGACAGATCGCCAGCGAGGCTGTCAGCAGCGTCGGTGTGAAGGCAGACCCAGCGCCCCAGCATTGGCGCGCAGATCTGATCCGGGGCCATCGCGTGCGGTCGGACGAATAGACCCTGACGACCGAACACGCCAGCGAGTTCGGGCGCGAGCGCGTCCAACTCGTGCTGCAGCAAGGTGTGAACGCTGGGCAGGACAAACAAATGATCGGCTATGGCGTGCATCGACGAACCGCAGGTCACGGGCAGTCGGATTTTGCGCCAAAGCCGGGCGCTTGTCCCGATCCCCTGCAAGGTTAAATTTCCTTAACGTTGGTTCGGCAGAGCCTCGCTTATAGTCGAACACCCAGTTTCGATGCACGAGCATGTTGCGCCTGATCCCCGTTCCTGCGTTCGAGGACAACTATCTGTGGCTCGCTGCCGACGTGGAAGGCACTGCCGTCGCTATCGACCCAGGTGATGCAGCGCCGGTGCTCGACCAACTTCACCAGGAAGGCTGGAGACTCGCGGCAATCCTCCTGACTCATCATCACCCGGACCACATTGGTGGCGTGGATGCCTTGCTGGCGCATGGGCCCGTACCCGTGATCGCCCCGCATGAAGAGCGCATTCCCCGCGCGACGCGGCGGGTTTCACATGGCGATACCGTCACGCTGCAAGATCCGCCGCTGGAATTTCGTGTCATCGACGTGGCGGGGCACACGCGCAGCCATATCGCCTACTACCGGCCTGGCATCCTGTTTTGCGGTGACGCGCTCTTCAGCGTCGGCTGCGGTCGCATGTTCGAGGGCACGCCGGCGCAAATGCTCGCATCCCTGGACCGCCTCGCGGCGCTGCCTCCCGAAACATTGGTTTGCTGTGCGCATGAATATACGTTATCCAATTGTGAATACGCGCTCACCATAGAACCGGGCAATGAGCTATTGCATGCACGTATGTCGGAAGTGCGCCGTTTGCTGGCGGCAGGTCAACCCACCCTGCCCAGCACGATCGGCGCCGAACTTGCGACAAATCCCTTTTTGCGCATCGACGCGGATACAGTCATCGAATGGGGCGCCACTACGCATTCGCTCCCGGCGGCCGCGCGCGCCGCGCGCTTTGCCGCGTTGCGCCGCGGCAAGGACCAATTCCGGATGCCGAAAGCATGCTAGACCCTCGCTGGCAACGCAGGTGGTCGATCTCCGCGGCTTGCCTGATCCTGGC
>JBDTLV010000179.1:0-5620 GCA_039934615.1 Tahibacter sp. | reverse complement strand
GCTGCCGCCGCTGTAGCGTTCGTGCTCTTTGGCCATTCGGAACAAATGGCGTTTGTCATACGTCTCGTGACTGCCGTCGGGGCGCATCCAGATCAGACGATTGACGCAGCGGTCGCCGGCGCGAATGACCACGCTGCCGGTGATGACCGCATTGACGTCGGCCGCGAGCGACTGCAGCCAGGGAATCGTCGCGCCCTGCATGGTTTCGGCGTTGCCAAGCGTCTCGTTGGTGAAGCCGCTGGTAAAGGTTTCGGGCAGTACGATCAGATCGGTCTGCCCTGCCAACGAGCGTGCGTGAGCACCGTAGTAGTCACGATTCGCGGCGGAGTCGTGCCAGCGCGTATTGCCCTGGACAATCGAGATGCGCAGGTTTTCGTTGGGTCGTGTCATGCTGGATTCCGGAACGGGATCAGAGTTTCGCGAGTCGCTCGGCGGCCGCGATCAGCGTTGCATCGCTCTTGGCGAAACAGAAGCGGATGATGCGCGCATCGGGTGCGGTCTCGTAGAACGCGGAGACCGGGATCGCCGCGACACCGGCATCACGCACCAGCGCTTCGCAGAAATTCAGATCATCCTTGTCGCTGATCGCCGAATAGTCGACCAGCTGAAAATACGCGCCGCCGACCGGCAGCAGCGTGAAGCGCGTCGGCGCGAGCAGTTCGCGAAAACGATCGCGCTTGGCCTGGTAGAACGCAGGCAGGTCCAGGTAGTGCTGTGGATCTTTTTCCAGCACCTCGGCAAACGCCCACTGCGCGGGACCAAAGGTGCAGAAGGTCAGGTATTGATGCACCTTGCGGAATTCGTTGCTGAGCGCGCGCGGTGCCACGCAGTAGCCGACCTTCCATCCGGTACAATGGTACGTCTTGCCAAAGGAACTGATCACGAAACTGCGCTCGACCAGTTCCGCGTGACGCAGTACGCTCTGGTGCGCGGCGCCGTCGAACACGATGTGTTCGTAGACTTCGTCGGAAATGACCAGGATTTCCGTATCGCGGGTGATCTGCGCGAGCGCGTCCAGATCCGCCGGCGAGAAAATGGCGCCGGACGGATTGTGCGGGCTGTTGACCATGATCAGACGCGTACGCGGTGTGATCGCATCCTTGACGCGCTGCCAGTCCACCGAGAAATCCGGCAACGTCAGCGGGATGTGGACGGCGTGACCACCGACCAGGTCGATTGCCGGCTCGTAACAGTCGTAGCAGGGATCGAGCACGATCACTTCTTCGCCGGGGCGTACCACGGCGGCGATCGCGGCGAAGATGGCTTCGGTCGCACCGGAGGTGACCGTCACTTCGCTGTCGGCGTTGACCTTGCGTCCGTACAGACGCTCCGTCTTGAGCGCAATCTGCTCGCGCAACGGGGCGATTCCCGGCATCGGCGCGTATTGGTTCTTGCCGCCATTCATCGCATTGGCCAACGCGTCGCGCAAGGCCTGCGGTCCATCGAAATCCGGAAAACCCTGCCCGAGGTTGACCGCGTTGTGCTGCGCGGCCAGCTGACTCATGACAGTGAAGATGGTCGTGCCCACCTTCGGCAACTTGGTCTGGATCTGCATCAGCGGTTTCCGTTTGGACGGCCAAAACAAGGCGCGAATCCTAGCACGCCGACCGCCTCTGCCACGGTTATATGCCGATGCGTCTCAGCCGACCATGCGCGCAAACCATGCCCAACCCTCGACACGCTGGCAGATCACCTTGAGCACGACCAGGGTCGGAACCGCGATCACGATGCCAACCGGGCCCCACAACCAGCCGAGCAGCATCAGCCAGATCAGGATGACGACCGGATCGAGCTGCATGCGATGGCCGACGATGAGCGGGGTGAGGAATTGCCCTTCGAGGATCACCAGAGTCGCGAACAATCCCGCGGGGACCAGCGCATGGCCAACGGTCTGGAACGCAATCAGTCCGAGCAGACCCATCATCGCGGTCATCAGCAAGGGTCCGACGTAGGGAATGAAATTCAGCACGGCCGCAAGCACGGCCCAGAGGATCGGATCTTCGATGCCCGTGTACAGCGCAATGCAGCCGGCGCCAATGCCGACGCACACATTGATCAATGTGGTGGTCAGCATGTAGCCGGAGATTTCATGCTGGGTTGCGCGCACGATCGCGACGGTATTTTTCTTGTGCGCCAGCGACGGCGACAGATCGACGACCTTGCGCAGCAGCGAATCGCCGTACACCAGGAAAAAATAAACGAGCAGTACGACCGCGAACAGACTGCCGAGCACGCGCGGCGTCGCGCTGACCATTTCCCACACGTTGAACAGGGCCGGCACCGACGGCGCGCCGAGCGCGCGGGTCGCCGGCGGCGTCTGCGTACCGAGCGAAATGATCGACTGCGTGGTGCGTCCGGCGGCCTCGAGCTGCTGGGTCATGGCGCGCATCTTGGGGGCCAGCGCGCGCACCGCGTCGGGAGCTCGCTCGAACCAGTGCTGCGCGGGTTCGGCGACCCACGCGACCAGCAGGGCGAGCAGGCACATGCCGGCGATCATCACGAGTGCCGCGACCAGCGCGCGCGGAAACCAGCGTCGCGAAAGCCCCGACACCAACGGATTCAGCGACAGTGCGATGCAGGTGGCAAACAGGATCGGCACCACGAAGGGTTTGGCCCAATACAGAAAGGCCAGGGTCGCGATCAGCGAAACCCACAGCAGCGCCATGCGCAGCGACGCCAAGTGCCCGCTGCGCGAAGCCAGCAAAGTCGCCTTTTCCAGATTGGCCTTTTCCTCGATGCCTTCGTCGATCGGCGCAACGCCTGTCCAGCGCGAACTGATCGGTTGCCACCAGCGAATTCCGTTCATGCGACGCCACCCGGCCGCCAGAGCTGCAACAGGCGCGCGATCACGAATTGCCCGATGCTGACGAACAGCGGGCCGCGCAGGCGACCCGGTAGTATCACGAGCAGAAATCCGGCGGCGAGCCCCGCACCGAGCAGCAGCGGCGGTGAAATCGCGCGTGCCGCGCCACGCAGGGATTGCGTCTGACCGACCATCGCGTCGAAGCTCGCGTCGAAGCGCACGGCCCGCAGGCGCACTTCAGTTTGTCGTTGACGCAGGTGCTTGGTCATCTTTCTTTCTCCGGTGCAGCCAGGCAACGATGCGATGACGGGTTTCTGGAAAACTCAGCATATGCGCGGTACGGAGCAGCAACAGCGCACTCACCACGAAGGCCAGTGCACTGGCAGCGGCCATCAGGCCCAGCGCAATGCCGAGTGATCCTGTCCATCTGTACAGCAATAGCAATATTCCCAACCAGGCGCAGCCGACCAGGGACACACCGAATACCAGCGCCGCACAAAACCAGCCAATGCTCCAGGGCAACGCGGCACGCGCGAGTTCGATTTCCGCGTTCGCCAGCGCGACCGCAGCGGATCCCACATCACCGGCCAGGCCGAACAACCGCAGCGCTCTGGCAATGATGCCGCGGCGCTCGCGGCTGAGTCGGGGCGGCGCAGGCGTTTCGGGCGGTGGCAGACTCGCCTCGTCGGCGGGATTCATTCGCGCTCGTCCCTCTTGCGATGCACACGCAGCGCGACACCGATCGCGGCGCCCGCGAGACCGGCGATGAGCACGGCGCGCACCGGATGGCGGCGCACGAGATCGGAAACCGACAAACCCCATTGCTTGGCGAGCGCGAGCGCATCGTCGGCCACGGCGGCTCCCAGCGAGCTGAACTCGCCAAAGGTCGAATGCAACGATGGATCGGGCGATGGTTCGGTATTCGGCGGTGAAGCGGCGCCCGACGAGGGGGTGCTGCCGGAAGGGCTTGCGGCAACGCGTCCGCGCACGCGATGCCAGGCGCGGTCCAGCGAATCACGCAGGCCGCGCAGCCGAACTGCCTCGGAACCCTCCGCGTCGGTTTTCCGCGCTGACTCGCGAGCGGAATCACGCGGTGCGGTACCCGCGTCGTGGCGTGCGCTATCGTCCATCATGGCCTGCGAACTCCTTGTTTCCGATTCGCCAGCTGGCAAGTCGGGCAGACTCGGACCATTGCTGTTACGGCCCGTTGCGGCATTTTGCGGTCTGCTGGCTGAACCGCACACTGCCGAGTGCCCTGTTCGACGCGACGGCGCGACGCTTTGCGACCCCGCGCAGCAATCCCCTGCGTTATATCCCTTGCGCGAATGACAGACCATCGCCGCTGCGCAAACGCCCGCATTGGTGACGCCGACGCGGTGGATCGCTTAACCTGCCTCCCATGAGGGAGGAGTGTACCGACGAGGAGTTGATGTTGGCCTACGGCCACGGCGACGTGCGCGCGTTCGAGGTGCTGTATGCACGTCACCGCGCCACCCTGTTCCGCTTTCTGCTGCGCAGCTGCCGCGAGCGCGCGACGGCGGACGAGATGTTCCAGGAAACCTGGAGCCGGGTCATTGCCGCGCGGGAGCGCTATCGGGTCGAGGCGAAGTTCACCACTTGGTTATTGCAGATTGCGCACAATCTGTTGATCGACCAGATGCGCCGCCATCGACCCCAGGCTGGCGCCGAAGAAACCGAGGAAGTGTTTCGCACCCTGGATGCGCCGGAATCGGAACAACCGGAGCGCGTGCTGAGCGAATTCGAACAGCGGCGTCGTTTGCAACGGGCGCTGGAAGACCTGCCGGACGAACAACGAACGGCCTTTCTGCTGCGTATGGAAAACGGTCTTGGGCTGGATGAGATCGCCGCGGTCACCGAAGTCGGTGCCGAAACCGTGAAATCGCGATTGCGTTACGCCTTCGCCAAGATACGAACAAGGTTTGCCGAATGAGCCACAAAGACGCCGACGACCGCGAATTCGATGCCCTGCTCTCCGGAGCGGACAGCGAACTGGCGCGTCTGTATCGCAAGCTGCCGCAGGCCGAGCCCGACGCGAAGCTCGATGCGGCCGTGTTGTCGATGGCGCATCGTGCGCTTAATCCACATTTGGTGGCCGCTACCCAACAAGCGCCGCGCCGCCGCCGCGCACCGACCTGGCTGGTTGGCTTCGGTACGGCGGCGGGTGTCGTGATGGCGGCTGGCGTCGCGTGGCAGATGCGCGCCGGTCTTGAACAGCAGGCGGCCACCGAGGCGTTGCGCCAGGCCAGCACGCCCGGCAGCATGGCCGAGGTCGTCTCGGTCTCGCCCATCCTCCGCGATGCTCCGAGGCCCGCTGCGGCCCCGCCCCCACCCGCGCTGGAACCGCCTCGCGCACCCTCAGCAGCGGACAAGGCGAACTCGACCGCGAGCGCGATGGCTCCGGCTGCACCGCCGGCGCCGGCAAAGCCCAAGCCTGTCGATGCACTGAAGAACGACAAGCGCGCCATGGACATGATCGCACCGCGCGAGGAAGTGCAGAGTCTGGCACGCAACGCGCAGCCGGATGCGTTTCCGCAAGCGCCGGTCGAAGCGGAGAGCCGCGCGAAAGCGCAGGCCCCGAGTCCGGCAAAAGAAGCGGTCGTGGTGACCGGGCAGCGTGCGGATGCGCAGCGTCTGCGCGAACGCGGCATGGACGATCTCAACTCCGTCGAGCGCAAGTCGGCCCTCGCAGCGGGCGTACGTCGCGACGAAGGCTACGCTCTGGAAAAAGATAAAAAGCAAGAATCAGCCAGCGGCCGGGTTAGCGCCAAGGCCGTCGCTTCGGCAGACGCCGCCGCT
>JBDTLV010000178.1:0-5763 GCA_039934615.1 Tahibacter sp. | reverse complement strand
CGGCGGCGCGATAGTCGCCGCGTGCGCGCAAACTCATTGCAACGCGGCCGAGGCTGTCGGCGACGTCGCGATGGCGCGGACCGAGGATGGCGCGGCGCATCGCCAGCGAAGTGCGGAACAGCGTTTCCGCACCCGCGTAGTCGCCACGCTGATGCGCGACCTGGCCGCGGTCACGCAGTGTCGTTGCAATATCCACATGATCGGTCTGGTAATTTTGTCGATAAAGCAACTCGGCGTCGCGCAGTGCAGCGTCCGCCGCGTCGAATCGGCCCAGCAGACCTAGCACGCGACCGAGTCCGCGCAATGCAGCAGCGCGGGTCGACGCGGGCAGCCCGGGATTCGCGTCGACGATGACGCGCGCGCGCTGCAACAGGGACTCTGCCTGCTCGTATTGTCCGAGCTGACTGTAGGTTTCGCCGACCGTCGCGAGCAGTTCGGTCTGCACCTCCGGTTGCGCCTGCATCTCCGCATCAATGGCCAGCCAACCGGAGTCCAGCAGTTCGCGCGCACTGAGTTCCTTGCCCAGGCTGTGTTCGGGATCGGCACCCTCGAACAGTTGCAGCACCAGCGACTTCACCTGATCCGCTCGCTGCGCCTGCGCCTGTGCGCGGTCGCGCTCCGCGGCGATGACGCGCGCCTGCAGACTGACCGTGACCGCGTACGCTGCTACCAGCAGGAACAGTGTCGTCACACCGGCCACTGCCCAGGCGTGCCGGCGCACGAAGCGCTGCGTGCGGTACATCAGCGTTTCCGCGCGCGCGCGGACCGGCAGATGATGTTGCCAGCGACGCAGGTCATCGATCAGATCGCGAGCCGATGCATAACGACGCTCCGGTTCCTTGCGCAGCGCCTTCATCACGATCACATCGAGGTCGCCGCGCAACCGACGCGCCAGCGCACCCGGCGCGAGACCACCGATTTTCGCCGCGATTTCCGGCGGGCAGGACGCAGCCAGCGCACTCGGCGGCGCTGGCACATCGATGCAGATTGCGCGTTCCAGCGCCGCCGGCGTAAGGTCCAGCGGCTGCTGCGCGCGCTGCCCGCACAGCAGTTCATACAACAGCAAACCTAGCTGGTAGATATCCGACGGAATGTCCGTGCTGCGGCCGTGGATCTGCTCGGGCGTGGCGTAGTCGGGAGTCAGCAGCCGGGTCACCGTGCCCTGCGCGGTGCGCGGCGACGTTCCTTCCTGATCGAGCATCCGCGCGATACCGAAATCGAGCAGCTTGACGCCACCGTCGACCGTCACCGCGATGTTCGACGGCTTCAGATCGCGATGCACTACCCGCCGTGCGTGCGCGTGGTCTACCGCCTCGGCGGCCTGCAAAAACAGCGAGAGCCGGGCATCCAGATCGAGTCGGCGCTCGTCGCAGTAGTCATCGATGCGCAGACCGTCGACATATTCCATGACCAGGTAGGGCTGGTCCGGAGCGCTCTCACCGCCGTCCAGCAGATGCGCGATTCCGGGATGATTGAGCGTGGCGAGAATCTGCCGTTCGCGGGCGAAATGCGCGGCAAACCCGTTGCCGGCGAAATCGCTGCGGATCAGTTTCAGTGCCGCTTTCTGTATAAAACCACATTCTTCGCGCGCCACCTCATAGACGCTGCCCATGCCGCCACGACCGATCAGGCGCAGCAGCCGCCACGCGCCGATACGCTGACCCGTTTCGCTGCCGGCTGTGTCAAATCGTGCATGCAGGGCCGACCACATCGCTGCGCGCGGTAGATGCTCCGGCGCCAGCCATTCCGCCGGCTGCTCGGCCAGTGCCAGCAGTTCGAGCAGCTCCGCGTGCAAGGCGGGATCCTCGTCGGACCATTGCTGCAGCAATGCGCGACGCTCCTCGCCGTCGAGCTTCAGCACCTGCTCAAGCTGCGCATCGAGCTGGCTTTCTCGCGGACCGAAGCCGGGCATGTCAGGCCAGCGCTTTCTGCAGCCACGCGCGTGCACGCATCCAGTCACGCTGCACGCTGCGCAGCGAGGCATTCATCGCTTGCGCGGTTTCTTCTTCGGTCATGCCGGCGAAAAACCGGCATTCGACGACCTGCCCAAGTCGCTCATTGAACTCGCCGAGTTTCTCCAGCGCGGCATCCACCGAGAGCAGCAATTCACTTTGCTCGTCGCTGACGATCAGGTCCGGATCCAGGCTTGCATCGGCCATCCCGCCGCCGCGTTTCAAGGCCTGACGACGGCGCGCGAAATCAACCAGGATACGGCGCATGGTGCGCGCGCAGATCGCGAAGAAGTGGCCGCGGTCCTGCCACGGCACGCCGGTCTCGTCGATCAGCTGGAAGTAGGCCTCCTGCACCAACGCGCCGGTGTCCAGCGTATGCCCGCGTCCGCCCCGCGCAAGCTGCCGTCGCGCAATCGCGCAAAGGCGCTCGTACACCAGAGGCATCAAGCGATCGAAGGCCTCACGGTCGCCCTGATGGTGCGTGCGCAACAGCTGGGTGATGTCATCGCTCATGCGGCACGATTGTGGCCGCATCCTTGGTCGCGTGCAATTTTCACAGTCTGCCAGTGTGCATTTCTGGGCGTGCACGGAAGGCGCCACGTCTCATCCCGACGGCAGCGTATCCGGCGATCGTGAATGCCCTGCCGTGCGGCGCAGCGCATTCCATTCCCACCGAGGCAGTCCGCCTCGCATCAAGCGGCAGCGCTACCGCGTCCCGGCCGGCCGATTCCGCCGGGACCCATCCGCAGCAGCCATGACGATTCCTGCATTGCCACCAACCGCGACCCGGATTCAATAGTCCCGAACAGCAATGCGCCGACTCATTCCTGCGAACGTGCCGTTTCGCCATTGCGGAAAAGAAATTGCTGCAGCAACTCCCCCGCGACCGGCTGACCATTGCGGGTACCAGGCGTGTAGCGGGCCTGCATCGCGGTGGCAATCGACGGCGCGGCAAACGCGATGCCCAGGTCGGCCGGATCCATCGAATCGATGACGGCGGTCGGCGGAATGCCTTTTGCGTCGATATGTACTTTTACCACGACCCTGCCCGCGCTTCGCGTGCGCACCGCGGTGTCCGGATAGTCAGGCCAGCCGACGTCGAGTCCTTTCGGCTTGGTTTCCGTGCGCATGGAATCCGGATCCGATGGCGCATCGAATACGACGTAATCGCCCGGCATCGCGTCCGCGGGCAACGGCGGCATCGGCACATCCGGATGACCTTCGATGCGGAACCGAATCGGCACCAGGGTCGACGCCGCAACCGCCTTGCCGTGGACTTTCGCCGGAGCGAAGTTCGACGCATACACCGACGACAGCGCGTTGCCGTCCAGGACCGCGATGCTGGCCGGCGCGGAGAATTCGACGTGCGCATCAATGACGCTGCCGGACGCATCCACCTCAGCGCGCACCCCGATGACACCGTCGACACCAGCGTCGATGAGCGCCTGCGGATAGATCGGCGCGTGCCAGCGGCGCAGGCTCAATGGCGCATCTGGCGACGATGCGGGTGACGTGCTGCCGGGTGACTGCGCCGCGAGCGCATCGACCACGATGATGCGTACCGGTTGCGCTGCCCACGCGGCGTAGCCCGCGCTGAGTGCCAGGATACCGGGCACGATCAAACCGAGAGCACGGCGCGCGTGACGAGGCGTTGGGTGTTTCAACATGACGAGTCGCTCCTTCAAGGGATGTATCGATGATTGCGCGGGGAAGAACTGCCAATGGCAACCGACTGGCAATCCGCAGTCGGCAATTTGGCTCTTCAGCAAGGCCTCCGCGTAGATGCGGCGCGCATGCGGAACTTGAGCGATCACGGCCGCGTCGCAGGACAACTCCTGATCGACACGAAAGCTCTTTGTTGCATAGTGGATCAGTGGATTGAACCAGAAAGCGCAACGCATCGCTGCGACCAGGGCATTGAACTGCGGGTCGCCGCAGCGACGGTGGCGCTGTTCGTGAAGCAGGATCAAGCGCTGCTCGTCCGGACTGTAGCGCTGCTCGAAATCGACCGGAAGAATGATCCGCGGGCGCCATGCGCCGACCAGTGCCGGACAGCCGGTGGAGACCTGCGCGCGCAGCATGCCGTCGGCAGCGGAGGACAGCGCCCCCAGTTCGCGCACGAAGCGTCGCTGCCGAACTGTCAGTTGCAGGCTCATCACCAAGGAACCCACCAGCCAGATGGCAACCAGCGATGGTGCCGGATCGAAGGCGGGCTCCGGCGACATGGCAACTGCCGTGGCGATGGATTCCCGATAATCGGCCGCTCCGGAACTGATCGGTGCGACCGATTCGGCGCGCAGCTCGGTTTTCGCCGGAAGCAGACAGCCCAGCGCCGCGATCGGCACGAGCAACCAGAGCAGATAGGCGGCAGCTGAACCCAGTACGCGGCGTACCGACGCGCGCAGGGCCAGGACGAGTAGCACGGCCGCGCTGGTCGCTGCGGTCAGGCTGAGCACGGCGAACACGACTGCCTCGCAGTTGAGCGTCCACCAGAGACGTTCACTGATCATGGGCCAGCTCCTCGATGATCCGCTTCAATTCCGCAATGTCGCGTTTGCTCAATTTGCGCTGTTCGGAAAACTGCGCCACCAGCGGAGCCACGCGACCGCCGAAGAGTCGGTCGATCAGGCCTTTGCTTTCGCTGTGCACATAGTCGGCGCGATCCAGCAAGGGCCGATACAGATAGCGTCTGCCATCGCGATCGGCGGCAATCGCGCCTTTCTTGAGCAGTCGATTGAGCAAGGTTTTGACCGTGGGCTCCTGCCAGTCGGTCGTCTTGGCCAAGGCCATGACAACGTCGTCGGCAGTCAACGGGTGTCTGCGCCACAACACCTCCATGACGAGACTTTCGGCTTCACTGATTGGCATCGGTCGCTCCCGTTTACGACTGTAATTGAAATATAGATTACACGCGTAAACGCCAGAGTCAAGACGGTCTCGAAACGAATCACGACTGGTGCAACATGCGAGGGGTACCGACACTGCACAACGGCACCCGACGAACGGCGGATAGTTGCTGAATCTGCGAGCGGACCGGAATGGGCCGCCTGTCGCGCTGGCGGATGCCCGCCCTCGGCAGCAATGTCATCTTTGCCCAGGCTATTGCGTATTCTGATTCAGCAGACACCTCACTACCTCTGGAGACCCAGCATGCCTGCCCTGCGCTTCTCGCTCGCGATCATCACCGCACTTTGCGCTGCCGCCACCTGCAGCGCGACCGAACCGCAAAGCCTCAGCGCCCAGATTGGCGAGATCGCGTTCGTCAGCGACGACGACAGCATTCTCCTGGTACCGGTGCCGACTGGCGGAACCTTCACCCTGACGGCTTCAACCAAAGGCGCCAGTGCCTACCCGCCGCCGAAGACGCGCGTGGATCGCCTCTCGATCAGCTGCACGTTGTATACACCGGGACAAGCAAAAATCTACAGCAATGCCGATTTCTCACCAAATCATTGTCGGGTCAGCTTCGCGAAAGGCACTCCGCCGATGGGCGGCGAGCCGGAAGCGGAATACACCTTGGACAAGGGCAGCGCCGATAATCACTTCGAGATCAGCGCCGCCTCGGCCAAAACCATCGAAGGCAGCTTCCAGTTCCGCCTGAAAGATGCGCACGGCGCCAGCCTGATGATCAGCAATGGCCACTTCAAGGCGGAAGATCGGCAGCTGTAGCTGAACCGAGAATCGGCTTGCGGTGATTCCTCGCGACGGCCCAGTAGCGCGTCGACGTTGCAGCGCCGTGCGTTGCGATGCAGCGCGGCCTCGCCGCGAATCGGTACCCGGTACTGGCCCCTGACCAGCCAGGCTCTGGCTC
>JBDTLV010000177.1:0-5827 GCA_039934615.1 Tahibacter sp. | reverse complement strand
GTTACGGTCTGGCACGACCGGGGAACTCACTGCGACGACAGCTTACAAGGGGGCGGCGTCACCGATCGCCTCAGCAGTAATGATGCAAGCGTAAAGCGCCAGCTTCACCTAACCCGTTGCCAGCCGCGCAGCGGCTGCTCGGCAATCTCAGCGGTACTACGTCGCGCTCTGGCGCTCAACGGTGCGCGATCCAGTAGCTCGCAGTCAGGACCTTTCGCCACCCGAGCAAGTCTTGGGATACGGCTAAAACTGCACGGATGAAGATTGACGCGACTCTGTCCGGCTAAAGGAAGTGTCATTCATCGGTGACGCTTCTTGTTCCTTTTGTTGTGAGGCCACCGGCTCGACACGAACAGCCCGCCATGGTGCCCACTGCCCCTCGAACGCCCCGGCGTCGCAGTTCGACTCGCTGCGCAGGAAGTCGCGCACATCCGTCACCTTGCAAAGCTTCCGACGACCGACGGTGCGCTGCGGCAGCCGGCTGCCGGCATGCCAGCCCAGCGGCGAGCTAGCTTCGTTCTAAATCATCACGCGTGGCCGGAATTCGCGCGGGTCCGTGTTTGTACGTTCAGGCGGTGCCTTTCGACGCACGATCGGGACATTTCCGATTACGGGTTTTACGTGTTGAAAAAATGCTTCAGGCACAAGCCGCCAGCGAAACGTGGTCATGCAGCGGAGTCGAAACAATGAAGCAAATACCCGTTTCCAACCCTACGTTATTTGCCATTGCCGTAGGGGCATTGGCCTCGGCGGTCGCGTGCACGGCGCATGCCGTGACTGAGCGCGGCGCGTGATCGCTATCGAGCCGGGCCGCATCACAACCATCAGACCGCCGCATCGGATCACCGACCGGCGCACTGCACAGCGCGTCTCGGGTCTGGGCTGAGAGGTCGGCGCGGTCGGGTTTGCGGGCAGGATCGACGCACTATCAACAACGGAATTGAACAGGCGCCTCATCGTGAAAACTGCACAGATTCCGAATGTCCTTTTACCGCGTTTTCTACTGATAGCGGTTTTGGTCACCGCACCGTTGGCTCACGCGCAGGATCCACCACGCCGGTTTACCGTCACCACGGTGGCTGACCTGGTCGATGACAATACCGGCGATGGCGTGTGTCATACCGCAACCAATACCTGCTCGCTGCGCGCCGCGATCATGCAGGCGAACCAGGTGAGCGGCTCTGCGGGGGCGGTCATCACGGTGCCGCGTGGAACCTATCTGCTGACCCTCCTGCCCAGTGGCGCTAACGGAGACGATACGGGCGATTTGAATCTGACCGTGCCGCAAATCGCCAATCAGCCGATCCAAGTCGTCGGGGCCGGAGCGTCCAGCACGATCATCGACGCCAATCACAGCGATCGTGCGATCTCGATCGCGCAAGGTCGCGTTGCCTATTTCAGTGGGATCACGATCCGCAATGGAGAACCTCAAACCAATCCCGGTGACCCGGACGGCGGTGGCATTCTCAATAGCGGCACACTAACCATCTCCGATAGCATCATCGAGTTCAACCATTCGTCAGCAAACGGCGGCGGCATCGAAACCAAGTCCGGAGGCGTAGCGACCGTTGTAAGAAGCACGCTGCGATCCAATGTCGCAGAATTCGGCGGCGCCTTGCAGGTGTCCGGCAGCGGCACGGTACGTGACAGTCTCATTCACGGAAATAGTGCCAATTGCGGCGGGGGAATCAATGCCCTTACCAACCTGATCGTCGTCAACAGCACGATCAGCGCCAACCATGCCTACAACGGCGGCGGAATCTGCAGTCTCGGCATACCGGCCAACACCGCCCTGTACAACGTTTCCGTGATCGACAATGTGGCCGATGAATACGGCGGTGGCATTTATGGCGGCTTTTATATCGTCGGCGGCGGCGACCGATTCTTCGTGGTCAATTCGCTAATCGCCGGAAACGCTCCCTACGATTGCAATGGCACGCTCACCGCCGTGAGTTGGAATCTTTTCAGCAATCTGACCGACTGTCACTTCACCGGAATCACCGATTACCTCAGAGGCATTATTTCGCGCAGCACGATTGGCCCTCTGCAGAATAACGGCGGGCCGACCCTCACCCACGCGTTACTCGCAGGAAGCCCTGCGATCAACGCCACGAACAACCTCGGCTGCGTTGATCAGAGCGGTGCGCCGTTGAACGGCGACCAGCGCGGTGGCCCGCGAGGCGCTGGGCTGTATTGCGATGTTGGCGCATTCGAGTATGGCGCGGTCGTCAATTCAATTTTCAAGAACGGTTTCAATTGAGATTGTCACGGGACCATTCCATTGATTACCACTATGGAGTTGTGGTTTCTGCCGCTCGTCGAGTGTGAATGCCACCAACGGACAGGTTCGGCAAAACCACCAACCGACCCCTGTTGCGATGTCACGCGCCAGTTCGCGATCCCGCAGATTGACATTTACACAAAAATAACGACGGACCTGATTAGCTGCGCGGACGCTATTCGTCGCGCATCACTCGTTCGAGGTCAGATATGCAACATCCCATTCTCAAGCTGGTTTTCCTGACGATAGCGAGCGCGATCGGTGATGCTGCCGTCGCGGAGGGATCCACCACGGCGATCCAGCCGGATCCCGCGCTGGATGTTTATGCCCGCGCCGCGCAGCGCGTCGACATCGGATCGGCACGCCGACTTAACCTGCGTTGCACGGGCAACGGCAACCCTGCGGTGGTGCTGGAAGCCGGCTTTGGTGCTGACTCGCTGGCGTGGTCGAAACTGCAGCCATTGTTGTCCGCGAAACTGCGTGTGTGCTCCTACGATCGTGCGGGCTATGGTTTCAGCGACATCGGCCCCATGCCGCGAGACCTGGACGCGGAAGTTGCCGATCTTCATGCGCTGATCCATGCGGCCAAGATTCACGTGCCAGCGATCCTGGTCGGGCATTCGATGGGTAGCAACATCGTGCGTAGCTATGATCAGCGCTATCCCGACGACGTGGCCGCGCTGGTGCTCATTGATCCGCCGCCACAAAACATCGCGGAATTCTCCACGGCCTACGTTGCGGCTGAAGCGGAAATGGTGCCGGCAATGATGGAGACCTACCGAAGCTGCGAGCAAGCGGCGAAGGAGGGCAAACTTGCCGCTCCTGCAGCGGAGCTCCAGCGTTGCCTGCGCGGTGCCAATCCGGCTTACAGTGACACCTTGAACGCCGCGACGCGAAGCTATCGCTCCTCTCCCGCATTCTGGGCTACCGTCCGCTCCGGCGCCGAAGCAAAAGTCCACGTGTTCGATCGCCCCGTTCCGCCCGACGAGAAGCACGGCGCAAAGCCGCTGGTCGTACTGACTGCCGTCGACGCATACGCCGAAGCCCCGCCTGACGACCGCAAGGCGCTGGAGGCGGCGCAAGCGCAGACACACGCCGCATTGGCTGCAACATCCACATTGGGCAAACGCATTTTGGTCCACAAAACATCGCACGACCTGCAACTGGACGATCCAAGCGCGGCATTCGACGCAATCGTGGAAGCGCGCGAGCACGTTGCGCGATAGGTACTGCGTGTGGCATGGGCACGCCGCAGTTTGCGAATCGGAAGGTGCGGGAGGTTCGCCGCGACAAGGCCATATCCACTGCAAACGGGTTCAGCGTGATAATTCCAGTTTAGCAACTACGCACAACGCGGCTTCCTGCGTCGACCTGGCATTCCCTGGCGAACACGTCGAGTGGGTTGCAGTTCGATGGCCGCTTGAAATTGCTCGGAGCCCCGCGCGTTCGGCTGCTGCTCGGCGCTATCCACCGACGCATCGCGCATGAATGGTCGAATGTCACCGCGATGGAGCCGGGCCTTTCCAGCGCGATGATCCCCGGCCGCACGATCCTGCGTACGTGATGGCAACTCCCACTGGATTGCTGCCATGACGTCGTATGCACGCAAGTTTGCGTTCCTGCTCGCCGCTGCGCTGATAGCGCCGTTGGCGGGGGCCGCGGATGGTCAGCTGGACGCTACGTTTGGGACGGATGCCGAGTATCCGGGTTACGGGTTCTACCCGAATCCTCTCAGCAATGGCGTCAACGACAGCACCACCGCGATTGCGTCGGCTCCCGATGGATCGTTGTACCAATTTGGCCGCTTGATCGGGCCGGGTGGCATTCGGCTGGCGATTCGCAAGCACGATACCAACGGGTATCCGATCTACGACTTTGGTGATGCGGGTCTGCGAACCTATGTCAAACCGTGCGCCGATGCGTCGTTGTCCGACGGGAAGATCGATGCGCAGGGACGCATCTGGATCTCGGTGGGCGGTTGCGACGATTTCATGGTTTTCCGCTTTTTGCCGAATGGCGATCCGGACGTGAGCCTGCTCGGTGGTGGCGTGGCGAGCATTGCGTTTGATCGCGGCGGCACGAACAAGGACAACGCGTCGAAATTGCTGCTACTGCCGAACGGCGGATTCGTGGTGGCAGGTTGGGTCGCCACGCCGACGAACACCCATGTCGGTGTCGCGCAGTTCACGGCGGCGGGGTTGCCCGATCCGACCTTCGGCGTCGGCGGCAAAGCCGTCATGCCAGTCGACGTGGATGCGTTCTTCGTCAACGGCCTGCACCGCATGGACGACGGTCGACTGATGATCGACGGTACGCTGGCCGGCGGTAGCGTGCGCAAGCACTTCGTCGTTCGCCTGCAGCCGAGCGGTGCGCCGGACGTAAGTTTTGGCAGCAACGCGGCCGGCCTGAGCATGTACGACTTCAAGACTGCGCTGAACCTGGTGGATTCGGCCTATGCCGCGGATTCGTGGATGGAACGCGATGGCAGCCTGATCCAGGTTGGTGATGCGGAATATACCAATTTCCCCAAATCCTCCAGCGACATCTTCATCGTGCGCTGGCGCTCCGATGGCTTGCGGGACACGACGTTTGGCCCTTTCGGCGCACGTCGCTACGCGCTGGACTACGCCGGCGCAAATCCGGCGAATGTCGACAACAATAACGATCAGGCAAGCAAGATCCTGCGCGAAGGCAACGGTCGCTATCTGATCGTGGCGAACAGCGCTGGTCCAGAGGGCGAGAAAGGTCTGGTGGTGATGCGCCTCAAGCACAATCTGGACCTGGACACGAGCTACGCTAGCGGTGGCAAGGTTCGACACTTTGTGGATATTTCCGCATCGACCGCCGGTGGCTCGACGTCGTACGGCGCATTGTTGCAATCCGGTCGTCTGGTTGCGACGGCGAACGTCAGCATCAATGGCCTCGCGCGCACGAACGCGGCGGTCGGTGTGCAGGAAGATGTGCTGTTTGCCAACGACTTCGAATAAATCCCGAGCCTTGCAAACGGGCTTTCGTCCACGGCCCGATCGGTAGCCCGCACGTCCTGCTGCGAGGACGTCAGCGCAGCGCACACCCGGAAACGGCGGTTTGGAAACCATCGCGGAAGACGATCTCGCTTGCTGCGAGCACGCGAACCGCGAGCGGTGCCGAGACGCTGGCGGCGTTGGCGGAATCGCCGGAGTACGCGGCGGTGAGTGCGTAACCATCCTGCGCGTGGCCAGCGACGGTGTGCAGGGTCGTGGCGCACGCGGCGCTTTGCTGCGCCAGCGCCGTGTCGGCGCAGAACGGCGCGGTGCCATCGCGATAGAACGTGACGCTGCCGGTCGGCGCAGCGCCGCTGATGGTGGCGGTCACGGTGAACGGTGTATTGTCCACAACCGTCAATGTGCATTCGGTGGACAGTAACGTCACAGACGCGGAAAGGACCGTGTGCGACACGGGTACCGCGACCGAGGCGAGGTGATTGGCATCGCCGCTGTAGCTCGCACCCAGCGCATGCACGCCGAGGGCGAGTGAGGCGACCGCGCAACTCGCGCTGCCGTTGAC
>JBDTLV010000176.1:0-5943 GCA_039934615.1 Tahibacter sp. | reverse complement strand
GCGCGCCCGATCGAAAATGATCGACTGGTACGCATTTTGCTGGGTGACTCCAGCACAGGCGATCGGAACGCGATGCGCAAACTGTGACCCATCTCCGCGAAGCCGCATCGCGATTCAGGGACAGTTTCATCGTGTTAAGGAATAATTAATCCTGTACTTTTCATCGAGCTGAGTCGTAGACTTGGCCCGTACCTCAACAATGTCTTGTAACCTCTTGCAAGAAGAGGTTTTTATATGTTCTCAAATCTGATGATGCTGGTCCTGAGCGCGGCAGCGCTGGTCGCGTTCGCGTCGATCAAGCGCATTCCCGAAGGAACGGTGTACACGTTGCGCCGCTTCAATGGCCAAGGACGCACCTTGCAACCGGGCACCCACTTGGTGTGGCCGCTCCTGGAGCGGGTGGTACACCGCATTTCGCTGGCGGGCCATGCCCTCAACCTCGATGAAAGCATGCCGCTTGCGAATACTTTGTGTCGGCTGAACGGCAAGGTGTACTGGCAGGTCATCGACGCGGAGCGCGCGGATGCGCTGATCGACAACGCCGACGAGCTCATTCGCAGCCGGACACTCAATGCCGTGCGCGGCGTCGAAAATCCGGCGGACGAAGCGCTGGAAGCGCGCAATGCCCGGCTGAAATCAACGCTCAACGAAGCCCTTCGGGAACGTGGCATCGTGGTGACGCGGGTGCAGTTGACCCTGCTCTAAAGCGCGCTTGACGTCGTCGACAATGTCGTTGCGCCGGCCATTGGCCCGTGCGCGACTGGATTTTGTGGCTCCGGCCCCGGATACTTGGCGGCCCTGCAGCGGCTTGGCCGGCAGGATCGGATCCGGATATGAGCCAACGAGACCGCCTGCACGCCAAGCTGAGAGACGGCCTCATGGCAATGCGCCTGTTGGTGCCGGAAGCGGCTGTGGCCACACTGCTCGACTATCTCGACCTGCTTGAACGTTGGAACAAGGCGTACAACCTGACGGCGGTGCGCGATCCCGGCGAAATGGTCGCGCGGCACTTGCTCGACTCGCTGAGCATCGTGCCGTTCGTGACCGGGGCGAATCTGGCCGATCTCGGCAGCGGCGCGGGCCTGCCTGGAATTCCGTTGGCCATACTCGCGCCCGAGCGCGAGGTATTGGTGGTCGACTCGAATGGCAAGAAGGCGCGTTTTCTGCGTGAAGCGGTACGCTCGCTGAAGTTGAGCAACGTGCGAGTTGCGGAATCGCGCGTGGAAAAGGTCGATGGGAAATTTGATTGCATCACTGCACGCGCATTCGCGACGCTCGCGGATATGCTGCAATGGGGCGGGCAGCTACTGGCCGACAACGGCCGCTGGCTCGCGCTGAAGGGAAAGATCGCGGACGATGAACTCGCCGCGCTTCCTCCTGGTTTCCATATCGAGAGCGTGCAGGCCCTGCAGGTGCCGGGTCTGGACGCCGAGCGGCATCTGGTGGTGATAGCCAAAGTATTCGGGGAAACGGTTTCGACATGACGCGCATCATCGCCATCACGAATCAGAAAGGCGGAGTCGGCAAGACCACCACGGCGGTGAATCTGGCCGCGGCTCTGGCAGAAACACGCCGGCGTATCCTGCTCGTCGATTTCGATCCGCAGGGCAATGCGACGATGGCCTCGGGCATCGACAAGCGCAGCGCAAAACCGAATGGCTGCGAAGTGCTGCTTGACGAAGCGCCGATCGAAAAGGCGATCATCACGACCGAGGCCGGCTACGACCTGCTACCTGGCAGTGGCGACCTGACCGCGGCGGAGCTCAAGTTGATGGACGCGCTGGCGCGCGAGTCGCGCCTCAAGGAGCAGTTGGCCAAGCTCGGCGATCGCTATCACACCATCTTGATCGATTGTCCGCCGACCCTGCATCTGCTGACCATCAATGCGCTGACCGCCGCGCAAGGCGTGTTGATTCCCGTGCAATGTGAATATTTTGCTTTGGAAGGTCTCGCCAGCTTGCGCGAAACGATAGAGGCAGTTCGGCGCCGGCTCAATCCCAAGCTCGAAATCGACGGACTCCTGCGCACCATGTACGACGTGCGCAATAACCTTTCTAACGAAGTTTCCGCCCAGTTGGCGAAGCACTTCGGAGACAAAGTGTTGCGTTCGATCATTCCGCGCAACATCCGCCTGGCTGAAGCACCCAGTCATGGCAAGCCGATCAACCTGTACGACCGCGAATCGCGCGGCGCAATCGCCTATCTGGGCCTCGCTGGCGAGATGCTCCGGCTCGAACGCAACAGTGTCGCCGCCGCCGCCGCCGCGCATCCCAACTGAGGACGAACACCATGGCTGCGGCCAAGAAACGTGGACTGGGGCGCGGACTTGATGCCTTGCTCGGCAATTTCGACAACGACGAAACCAGCTCGCCCGAGTCGGGCGGAGAGTTGCGTCTGATCGCCGTAGGCAAGATCACGCCAGGCAAGTATCAGCCGCGGCAGATCATGGATCCGGAGCGGCTGGAAGAACTTGCCGCGTCGATCCGCGCGCAAGGCGTGATTGAGCCCATTGTCGTCCGCGCGAGCGGCGTCGATCGTTTCGAGCTGATCGCCGGCGAGCGCCGCTGGCGCGCCACGCAGCTTGCCGGTCTGACCGAGATACCTGCCATTGTGCGCGATGTGGACGATCGCGCTGTTGTGGCAATTGCTCTGATTGAGAATATCCAGCGTGAGGAACTGACGCCGCTGGAAGAAGCGCAATCGTTGAAGCGCCTGATTGACGAATTCGACCTGACCCATCAGGACGTGGCTGATGCGGTCGGTCGCTCGCGCGCCGCCGTGTCGAACCTGTTGCGTTTGATGGAGCTGCCCGCAGAAATAAAGACGCTGCTGGAGCAGCGCAAGCTCGACATGGGACATGCACGCGCATTGCTGACGCTGCCCGAATCGCTGGCGCTGGGCTTGGCGCGCCAGGCGGTGGAGCATGGCTGGTCGGTACGTCAGCTGGAAGAGGCTGCGCGTTCGGCGCAGGCGGCTCCGAAAGTCCCGGCAAAGCTCCCCGAGGTGAAACGCGATCCGAATGTCGAATTACTCGAACGCGAACTCGCCGAGCGCATCGGTGCACGGGTCGCGATTCGCCACAGTCGCGGCGGGCGCGGTCAACTCGTGATCAGCTATCACAGCCTCGACGAGCTGGACGGGATTCTCGGCAGAATCAAATAGCCGGTCCCAAACAGGCGGTACACCGGTTCGTTGTGAAAGGAAATGCACGCAGTCGGGGTCCTTATGCTCGTGAGCACTCGCCAACGCCAGTTCGATGCCTTGGTCCGCGCGCACAATGCCGATTTGTACCGCTACGCCTGCTGGCTGTGCGGTGATCCGGCATTGGCGCAGGACCTCGCCCAGGAAACCTTCCTGCGCGCTTGGCGTTCGCTCGATTCGCTGCGTGAAACCGTGGCTGCGAAGGCATGGCTGATTACCATTTTGCGGCGTGAGCACGCGCGTCTGTATGAGCGCAAACGATTCGACACGACGGATATCGCGGATCTCGATCTCGATGACCGGGAAGCGCAGACACCGGAACAGATTGGTGAAGACTCGATAGTGCGAGCGGCGATGGCGAAGCTGGATCCGAAGTACCGCGAACCGCTGCTGCTGCAGGTGCTGGGCGGATTCTCGTGCGAGGAGATAGCCCACGAGCTCGGTCTCGGAGCGGCTGCGGTCATGACCCAGCTGTTTCGCGCCCGCCAAAAATTGAAAGTACTGTTATCCGGCGACTACAACGAGGCGCAAATCCATGAACTGCCTTGAGTATCGTCGATTGTTGGGTTCCGATCCGCGTCACGAATCCGCGGACATGCAGGCGCATCGCCAGGAATGCACGCGTTGTGCGGAACACCAGGCGCGCAGCCTGGGTTTCGAGATGCAGCTGCGGCGTGTTCTGAACGTACCGGTGCCGATGGGACTCGCCGAGCGCATCCTGCTGGCACAGACCACCGAGCACCGGCGCGAACGCGGCGATCAACGCCGCCGATGGGGCGCCGGCTTCGCTATTGCGGCTTCGCTGGCCGTGGCAGTAGGCCTGGGAACCTTGTGGAGTGCACCGACTGCGGAGGCATTCCCGAATATGATCGTGGACCATCTGGCCCACGAGCCCGGCGCGTTTGCTTCCAGTCAGAACCTGCCAAATGCTGATGTGCAACAACGCTTCGACAATCGTGGCGTGCGTCTGGCCGCGGAGTTGCCAGCCGGCATCAGTTACGTCAGCGCATGTCCGATCGGGCCTTACCGCAGCGTCCACATGGTGATGCCGGAGAAATCGGGCCCGGTGACAGTGATCTATATTGCTGACCACCGCGAATCGGGACGCGATGATTTCGAACGGAATGCATGGCACGGACGCAGCGTGCCAATGGGTCAGGGTACCTTGGTCCTGGTGGCCCAGGACAGCGCCTTGTTCGATACGCTCGAGCGCTCATGGCGCCATTCGATTGAAGGCGACGTGAACACTGCCGCGGGCGGACGCTGAGCGGACCTGAGAGTCGCGTGCGCGCAACGTCCGTTAGGCTCGGCTGAGGCACAGGGCGCGTGGATTTCAGCCGGCGCATCGCTAGAATGCAGGCGATACCCCCTAGTGCGCTGCCGCGCCGGAATCTGACGGATGAGTATACTTGTCACCGGCGCTGCCGGCTTTATTGGCGCCCATGTCGCGCGCGCGTTACTGGCGCGCGGAGACGTCGTTGTCGGGGTCGACAATTTCAACGATTACTACGATCCCCAACTCAAGCATGATCGTGTCGCAGCACTGTGCCCAGGCCTCGATCTGCGCAGGATGGATATTGGTGATAAAGCAGCATTTGACACATTATTTGCCGAGTTGAAACCGCGTCGCGTCGTACACCTCGCAGCTCAGGCCGGGGTACGCTATTCACTGCAGAATCCCTACGCCTATCTGCACAGCAATCTGCTGGGCTTCCTGAACGTCCTGGAAGCCGCCCGCGCGCACCCGGTCGAACACCTGGTCTACGCGTCGTCATCTTCGGTTTACGGCGGCAATGCGCTGACGCCATTCGACGAAGCGCAGAAGGTGGATCAGCCGCTTTCGCTGTATGCCGCGACCAAGGCCTCCAACGAACTGATGGCGCACTGCTATGCGCATCTCTATCGCACGCGCTGCACCGGCCTGCGGTTTTTTACCGTGTATGGTCCCTGGGGTCGCCCGGACATGGCGCCGCTGCTGTTCTCGCGTGCCGTTCTCGCCGGCCGGCCGATCGACGTGTTCAATCACGGTCGCATGCGGCGCGATTTCACGTACATTGATGACATTGTCGCCGGTGTCCTGGGCGCCCTGGACGCCGTTCCGGCCGACGACGGTTCCCGGCCGCCGTGTGACGTCTACAATCTTGGCAATCACCAACCGGTCGAGTTGGAGCATTTCATCGCCGTCATCGAGCAGGCGGCCGGCAAGCCCGCAATCCGCGTCAACAAGCCGATGCAGGCCGGCGACATGCCGGAAACCAGCGCCGAAGTCAGCCGCGCGCAGGCGGCATTCGGTTTTCGTCCGGAGACGCGCATCGACACCGCATTGCCGGGTGTTGTGGCTTGGTGTCGCGACTACTTTGGCACGCGTCTCTGAGCCCATTGCGGTGAATTTAGGCCCGAAACTCGGCGTGCTCGGGCCATAATGCACCAGGCCAGAATCCCGGATGTCCGCAATGCCTCAATTTTCCGTCGTCGTGCCGGTCTTCAACGAACGCGACAATGTCAAATCCCTGATCGATGAAATCGTCGCGGCATTGCGTGGTCGGCATGACTTCGAAATCGTTTATGTCGACGACAACAGTCGGGACGACAGTCTCGCGGTGCTGCAGGCCTTGAAGGCGCAGGTGCCGGAGCTGAGGGTGATCCATCATGTATCTCAAAGTGGACAAAGTACCGCCGTCCGCACCGGCGTCAAGGCAGCGCGTGGCGCCTGGATTGCGACGCTCGATGGCGATGGCCAGA
>JBDTLV010000175.1:0-6197 GCA_039934615.1 Tahibacter sp. | reverse complement strand
CGCAGCAACATTAAATACGAAAGTTAAGCGAATGGCAACGTTTCCAAGAATATTCTCTAAAATGATGAATTTTCTTGGGTTTTGTCACAAAACCGGAGATTCGGGCTGACGAATTCGGCTATCGGCTCGTGCCGGGCACGATCTATACTCTGGGCTAAGTCCCACCGACTTTGACTGCCATCACATTCCCGGCTCATCATGCGCGTTTTATTTCGCTTGCTTCGCTACTCGCTTTACCTTGCGCTTAGCGGTCTCCTGCTTGGATGCCTTGCTGTCGGCATCGCTTACTGGCTGATTTCCCCACGCCTGCCTTCGGTCGAAACGCTGCGCGATGTTCGCCTGCAGGTGCCATTGCGAGTCTACACCTCCGACGACAAGCTGATAGCCACCTTTGGTGAAACCCGCCGTATACCGGTGGAGATCGAGAAGGTGCCGGATCGGGTCAAGAATGCGTTCCTGGCCGCCGAAGATGCACGTTTTTACGAGCACCCCGGGTTCGACGTACAAGGTATATTTCGCGCGATTTGGCACCTTGTGCGCACTGGCGGAGACAAGGGCCCTGGCGGCTCGACGATTACCCAGCAGGTCGCTCGCAATTTCTTCCTGAGTCCGGAACAAACTTACACGCGCAAGATTTCCGAACTGTTCCTGGCGTTGCGTATCGAGCGCGCACTGAGCAAGGACGAAATCCTCGCGCTCTATCTCAACAAGATTTTTCTGGGTCACCGTGCCTACGGCGTGGCCGCCGCTGCCGAGTTCTATTATGGCAAGACGCTGGACCAGCTGAGCTTGTCTGAGTGCGCGATGCTCGCGTCGCTGCCAAAATTTCCTTCGACCGGCAATCCACTCTACAACCGTGACCGCGCGGTGCAGCGGCGCGACTATGTGCTGCAGCGCATGCAGGAAAACGGCTATGCGACTCCTGATGAGGTGAAGCGCGCACTGCTGGAGCCGGACCAATCCTACGCGCACGAACCACCGATCGAGGTCGAAGCGCCGTACGTCGCCGAAATGGTCCGCGTAGAAGCGTTGCAGCGATTGGGGGCGGAAGCCCTCAACGACGGCTACGTCATCAAGACCACGCTGGACAGTCACCAGCAGGAAGCCGCAAACCAGTCCGTGCGCGATTCACTGGTCGCCTACGACCGGCGACATGGATATCGCGGCGCCGAGGCGCACGTCGAACTCGCTGCCGGCAGCGCCAGGGAAGACTGGGATCGGGAACTGGCAGCCTTTCGTATCGTGGCCGGATTGGTGCCGGCTTTGATTACCGAAGTGGATAAAGATCACGCCCTCGCCTATCTCAGCGATGGCCAGACGGCGCAGATCGAGCGCCCCGGAATTGAGTGGGCGCGCCCCTACCATAACGAGAGCAGCCGCGGGGCGGCGCCGAAAACCGTCGATGCCGTGCTCAAGGTGGGAGACATCGTGCGCGTTTCGCGTAACGATGAAAATGTTTGGACATTGTCACAAATTCCAATGGCCCAGGCTGCACTGGTCAGCATCGATCCGGAGGACGGCGCGATCCGAGCCTTGGTCGGCGGATTCAGCTTTGCCCGCAGCAAGTTCAACCGCGTTACGCAGAGCGCACGCAATCCAGGTTCGAGCTTCAAACCCTTCCTGTATTCAGCCGCCTTCGATCACGGCTTCACGCCGGCCTCGATACTCAACGATGCGCCGCTGGTGTTTCCGGACCCGTCCCGACCGGACGGTATCTGGGCGCCCTCCAACGACGACGACAAGTTCGAGGGCCCCATGCGTCTGCGCGAGGCCCTCGTCAAGTCAGTCAATCTGATCTCGGTACGCCTCCTCGATGCGATTGGCGTGCGCTACACACGGGAATACGTAACCCGTTTTGGCCTGCCGCTGGAAACGATTCCTGAAAATCTGTCGATGGCGCTGGGCACCGCATCTGTGTCACCGCTGGTCATGGCGCGCGGATATGCGGTATTTGCCAATGGTGGATTTCTGGTCGATCCCTACTTTGTGGCCACCATCGCCGATCGCGACGGAAAGCAGATGTACGCGGCGCGTGTTGTACGCGCATGTCGCGATTGTCCGGATCGATTGCTCGAGGAAGCCAGGCTGGCCAAGCTCGCCGCCAGCGATGCGGCGCTCGCGGCGAATGCGCCGGTCGGAAACTCTTCCAGCGGCAGCCAGCTGTCACCGCTTTCGACAGCGCGTGCTTCCACCTTGCCAAGCGCGCCCGTCACGGCGACTTCCGACCAAAAGCCAGCGTTGGCACCGCGAACCATCGATGCACGCAACGCGTTCCTTGTCACGTCGTTGATGCGGGATGTCGTGCGTCGGGGTACGGGCTCTGCGGCAATGTCGTTGAAGCGCAACGATCTGGCCGGCAAGACCGGCACAACAAATGAGCATCGCGACGCGTGGTTCAGCGGATTCAACGATCGCGTGGTCACCAGCGTATGGGTCGGACTCGATGACTTCAACTCGCTCGGCCACGGCGAATTCGGTGCCAAGGCGGCCCTTCCAATCTGGATTGATTTCATGCGCAGTGCGCTGGACGGGATGCCGGAACATCCATTTGCGATGCCACCCGGCGTGAGCACCGCGCGCATCGATCCGGCAACCGGCTATCTGGCTTCCAGCGATACCGGCGGCGCCATGCTGGAAGTCTTCAAAAGTGAAGATATTGCCCGGTTGAGTGCACAGGCAGCCGAGGCCGAATCCAACGAAGACTCGGATCAACGCGAGTCGTACGACATTTTCTGATGCGCCGGCATCGCCGCGAGTCTGGTGCTGGAACAACGGTACCAACACAGGACAACCGCCAGCGCATTGCGATGGAGGCTGCCCGACTGATCACCGAACTCGGCATTCGCGATTACCATCAGGCCAAATTGCGTGCTGCAGAACGACTCGGTATCAACGACGAACGCAGCTTGCCGCGTAATACCGAGATCGAATCCGCGCTGCGCGAGTACCAGCGTTTGTTTGTGGGCGAATCGCATTCGGCGTATTTGATGGAGTTGCGACGCTGCGCCGTTGAGGCGATGCGCTTCTTCGCCAAATTCGAACCACGCTTGGTTGGCGCGGTGCTCGAAGGGACCGCCGATGTGCACTCGGCGGTGTGCCTCCACCTGTTCAGCGACGATGCCGATGCTCTGCAGCGATTCCTGCAGGAACATGGCATTCCGTACGAACAGGTAACCCGTAGTCTGCGCTGGGACCGCGAGCACAGTGAAGAATTCGACGCCTATCAATTCAGCGCCGACGACATCCCGGTCGACCTGACCTTGCTTCCACTGGATGCGCTGCGCCAGGCACCCCTGGACCGCATCGATGGCAAGCCGATGCGCCGTGCGAATCTGACTACCGTCCAGGCGATGCTTCCACCAGTGAGCGATCGTTGAGCACCCGGAAGAAGGATGACCTCCGCCATCGCGCGAACAAGTCGCTCACCGATCGCAGAAGTGTCAGCGCTTGGCGATATCCAAATAATCCCGCGTGACCGCTCCGGTATAGACCTGGCGCGGCCGGCCGATCTTCGCATCCGGCGTTTCATGCTGTTCAAGCCAATGCGCGACCCAACCCGCGGTGCGCGCGATCGCGAACATCACGGTGAACATCTCGGTGGGAATACCCAGTGCCTTGTAGATGATACCGGAGTAGAAATCTACATTCGGATAAAGCTTGCGCTCGACGAAGTAGGAATCCTTCAATGCCGCCTGTTCGAGTTCCATGGCGATGTCGAGCATCGGATCGGAAACGTTGAGGTCAGCGAGTACCTTGTGGCACATCTCGCGGATGATGGTCGCGCGCGGATCGAAATTCTTGTAGACCCGATGTCCGAAGCCCATCAGGCGGAAGCCGGAATTCTTGTCCTTCGCCTTTTCGACAGCCTTGCCGACATTTTTTGCATCGCCGATCTCTGCCAGCATTTTCAGCACAGCTTCGTTTGCCCCACCGTGCGCGGGTCCCCACAGCGCGGCAATGCCCGCGGCCACGCAGGCGTAGGGATTGGCGCCGGTCGAACCGACAAGGCGCACGGTTGACGTCGATGCATTCTGCTCGTGATCCGCATGCAGGATGAACAACAGATCGAGCGCTTTCGCGGCAACCGGCGAGATCGTCAGTGGTTCGCTCGGCACTTCGAACATCATGTGCAGGAACCGCGCGCAATATTCCAGATTGTTGCGCGGATACCGGATCGGCCAGCCAATCGAGTAGCGATAAGCCGCTGCGGCGATCGTGGGCATTTTTGCGATCAAGCGGATACCCGCCATCTTGCGCTGGGCCGGATCCGCGATGTCCAGCGAGTCGTGATAAAACGCCGCGAGCGATCCGACCGCCGCCATCAACATCGCCATCGGATGCGCGTCGTAGTGAAAACCCTGGAAAAAGTTCTTCAGCGATTCGCGCATCATCGTGTGATGCGTCACTTCATGATCGAATGCAGCGAACTGGGGCGCCGAAGGCAGCTCGCCGTTGATCAGCAAATACGCCACTTCGAGAAAACTGGAATTTTTCGCCAACTGCTCGATCGGATAGCCGCGATACAGCAGCACACCCTGATCGCCATCAATGAACGTCACTGCACTCTTGGTCGCGGCGGTCGACATGAAGCCGGGATCGTAGGTGAAGAGTCCCGTTTCTTTGTTCAGTTTGCCGATATCAAAGGCGGGGTCGCCCATACTGCCGGTAACAATCGGCAAGGTCGCCGAACGATTGGTCGAAGCGTCGGTCAGGACAACGGTCTTCTCGGACACGGCGAACTCCTTGCTCTGAATGCGGGGCCGGGCAAAGCGGCGTTCAACGCGCCCCTGTCGAAATCCGACCCAGAGCGCAGCGGCGCGGCGAAGACTCGCTGCGATGCGGAATTATCGCACAAGCGTTTGAAAGCGGCAGTGTCGGTGTGCCACGAAACCGAACCGCGGCGTTGCGACTTTGGTCCACTGCCGCAGATTCATCCGGCGCGGTGGAGTCGCGAATCGGTAGCAGCGAAACGTCGGCCGACTTGGACGAAGTCCGCGTTGCAGAGGAACGCGGTGGACAGCTTGTGTAGATCAGGTCGGGCGCGTCCGTGCGCCTCAGGAAGCCCTGTGAGCTTCTGCTTACTTCTTCGCCGAATAACGGCGGTTGAACTTGTCGACACGGCCGCCGACGTCGATCGTCTTGTGCTTGCCGGTATAGAACGGGTGCGATGCGCTGGAAATATCGATCTTGATCAAGGGATATTCCTGACCGTCTTCCCATTTGACCTTTTCCTTGCTGCTCAGTGTCGAGCGGGTCAGGAACGAGAAATCGGTGGTCACATCCTGGAACACCACCGGGTGGTACTTGGGATGAATGTCGGCTTTCATGGTGGCTCCGGAATTGAGAGAACGCGTTGGAAAAGAGCGGTATGTTATCGTTTCCGGCCCGCCTGACGCAAGTTCAGAGCATGACTGCAATGAATGACCGGTGCCGCCTCATTGGGCGAGGTTCGCTCGATTTACGCGCAATCGCTTGGTTATGCGCGCTTTTTCTGATGATTTCGTTTGCACCGCCGATCTGTGCGGTCGACGCGACGAGCAAGCCAGGCGGCGACTGGTTGGCACGCCACTCGCAGGTCCGGCTCGCAGTGCAGGATGATTTTTCCCCGGTTGACAGCGCCGACGGCAAAGGTCTGCAGCACGGGCTCGCGGCAGACTACCTGCGCATGATCGCCGATCGCACGGGGCTGAAATTCCGCCTCGTGACCACGCATGGACTGGACGACTCAATCGACGCGCTGCGGCAGGGCCGTGTCGACATGATCGCGAGCGCCTTTGTTTCTGCCGACCACAGCGAGTTGGCGTTGTTCAGCGCACCCTATTTGCGGCTGCCTTGCGCTGCTTTCGTCCGAAACGCCGATACTTCGCTGCATCTGGAACAATTGGACTCTCATTCGATCGGGCTGATCGCGGGCCATGTCTGCGGCGACCGAGTGGTCGAATTCGCGCCGCGGGCCTCGATCAGCAAATATTCCCAGGCGAGCGCCGCAATAGCTGCCCTGGCGAGCGGAAAAGTCGACGCGGTGGTTGGCGACATGGTGACAATCCAGGCCGTGGCGAGCGGCAACGCGCCGCGCATGGCCGGCCAGATTGGCGGCGACGGCGCACTCGCATTCGCGGTACGCAAGGATTGGCCGCAATTGATACAAGTGCTCGACGCTGCATTAGCAAAGATCAGTGTCGATGAAGAAACCACGT
>JBDTLV010000174.1:0-6270 GCA_039934615.1 Tahibacter sp. | reverse complement strand
ATGCGCCAGTACTTCGCGGCGAAAGCCGAGTACCCGGATACATTGGTATTTTTCCGTATGGGCGATTTTTACGAATTGTTCTATGACGATGCGCGCAAGGCGGCGCGCCTGCTCGACATCACGCTGACTCAGCGCGGTCAGTCTGCCGGCGCACCGATACCGATGGCGGGTGTTCCCTACCATGCCGCCGAGGGATATCTGGCGAAACTGATACGGCTCGGTGAATCGGTCGCCGTGTGCGAGCAGATTGGCGATCCGGCGCAGGCCAAGGGTCTGGTCGAACGTCGCGTGGTGCGCGTGGTCACGCCGGGTACGGTCACGGATGAGGCCCTGCTCGACCAGCGCCGCGACAATCTGTTGCTGGCGATTCACGCCGGAAAAACCGGCTACGGGCTAGCCTGGGTAGACCTGGCGAGCGGTCGATTTCTGTTGAGCCAGGCGGATCACGCGGAAGCCCTCGCGTCGGAGCTCGCGCGCCTTTCTCCGGCAGAAACGCTGCTTGCTGAAGACATTGCCTGGCCGCGTTTTGTGAGCGAATTGCCCGGCCTGCGCAAGCGGGCACCGTGGCATTTCGATGCGCAAGGCGCGGAGCGTCAGTTGTGCCGGTTTTTCGGCACGCGGGATCTGAGCGGGTTCGGCTGCGAACACCTGCCACTCGCGGTCGCAGCGGCGGGTTGCCTGCTCGCCTACGTGGAAGAAACGCAGAAGAGCGCGCTGCCGCATCTGAGCGGCCTGGCGGTGGAAAACGCCAGCGATACGATCACGCTGGATGCCTCGACCCGACGCAATCTGGAATTGGAATCCAACGCCAGCGGTCGCGCCGAACAGAGCCTGCTCGGCGTTCTCGACCATACGATCACACCGATGGGCACGCGGCTATTGCGCCGCTGGCTGCATCGCCCTCTGCGTGATCACCAGATTCTGCGCCACCGCTACCAGGCTATTGCGAGCCTTGCGGAACGGCGACGCCTGGATGATCTGCGCGAGCGCCTTCGAGGTGTCGGCGACCTGGAACGCATCCTCGCCCGGGTCGCGCTGCGTTCGGCGCGACCGCGGGATCTTTCGACGCTGCGCGACGGATTGCTGTTGATTCCCCACCTGCACAATGTTCTGGCCGAGCACGACAGTCCTCTACTGCATCGCTTGCTCGATCTGCTCGGTGCGCACGAGTCGACCGCTGCGTATCTCGTCAGCGCAATTACCGAGCAACCGCCGGCACTTTTGCGTGAAGGCGGCGCCGTTCGCGACGGTTTCGATGCCGAACTCGATGAGTTGCGCCAACTCGCCACGAACGCCGACCAGTACCTCATCGACATGGAAACGCGAGAACGCGCGAGCAGCGGCATCGCGACCCTCAAGGTCGGTTACAACCGCGTGCACGGCTACTACATCGAAATCGGTCACGCGCACAGCGGCAAGGTACCCGTCCACTACACGCGCCGCCAGACGATCAAAGGCGCCGAACGCTACATCACCGAGGAACTCAAGCAGTTTGAAGACAAGGTGCTGTCGGCGCGCGAACGCTCCCTGATGCGCGAGCGCGCGCTGTACGAGAGCGTGCTCGACCATCTGCTCGAACGGCTCGCCGCACTCAAGCAGGCCGCGGCAACCATTGCCGAGATCGATGTACTGGCGACCTTGTCCGAACGCGCCGGTGCGTTGAACTGGGCGACACCGGAATTGCGCGATGTTCCGGGCATCGAGATCCGGCGAGGTCGTCACCCGGTCGTCGAACTGGTACGCGACGAACCCTTCGAGCCGAACGATCTGCTGCTCGACGAGTCGCGGCGCATGCTGGTCATTACCGGACCGAACATGGGCGGAAAATCGACCTATATGCGTCAGGCGGCCCTGATCGTGCTACTCGCGCACATTGGCAGCCACGTGCCCGCGGACAGCGCGGTGATCGGACCAATCGACCGGATTTTCACCCGCATCGGTGCCGGCGACGATCTGTCGCGCGGCCAATCGACGTTCATGGTCGAGATGTCGGAGACTTCCAACATCCTGCACAATGCAACTTCGTCCAGTCTGGTACTGATGGACGAGATCGGCCGCGGCACGTCAACCTATGATGGGCTGGCTCTCGCCAAGGCCTGCGCGCTGCGATTGGCCTCGGCGAATCGGGCGTATACGCTGTTTGCGACGCACTATTTCGAACTGACCGAGCTGGCCGCGCAGGTCGAGGGTATCGCGAACGTGCATCTGGATGCGATTGAATACGGCGAGTCGCTGGTGTTCATGCATGCGGTCAAGGAAGGCCCGGCGAATCGCAGCTTTGGCCTGCAGGTCGCTGCGCTGGCCGGCTTGCCCAAGGCGGTGATTGCCGATGCGAGACGTTTTCTGTCGACATTGGAAAAAAGTACGCCGACCGTCGCGACGACCACTGCTGACCTGGAAAAACCGCAGCAGATGGGTCTGTTCGCCGAGTCCTCCGCCGCTGAACGCGCATTGCGCGATATCAACCCCGACGAGCTGACGCCCAAGGCAGCACTTGAGGCGCTTTACCGCCTGCGCGGGCTTCTGGCCAGCTGAAAAAGCTTCTCGATTGCGGTCACTCGGACTTTCTTCGCCGGCGCGTCACAGACAGCACATAAGGGTCGCCACGGCCTACAATGCATCGATGTCGCCCAGCGCGCGAATCAGTCGCCTTGCGCGCTTGTCCGGCTTGGTCGGTGGGCTGGCATAACCGCTCGCCGCCAGCCGGCGCTGCTCTGCCAGAGCCAGCCGCGTGACCCGGCTTTGCTCGCTCTCGCGATAGAGCCCTTGCGCAACGCCCGCCGGACCGCGGCGATCGCTGAGGGCGGCGATTGCCACTTCCCTGCAGTCGTCACCGCGTACCACACGCACGATCTGACCGACGCGCAGCACTCTCGACGGTTTGCACTCGGCACCATCGACCTGGATGCGACCGGCGAGTATCGCCTGCTTGGCCAGCGTGCGGGTCTTGAAGAAGCGCGCGGCCCACAGCCACAGGTCCGCGCGCACTCCCGATTCGGTCAGCTCAAGCATGCAATCCAAATCCATAACTGCGACATGCCGCGCAGCCCCTGCAGGCGGCCATCAAGCCTTGAGGTTCTGCAGCAACAGAGCGTTCACTCGGCGAACGTAGGCAGCCGGATCTTCCAGCACCGCACCTTCCGCCAGTTGCGCCTGTTCAAACAGCAGTACAGCAAGATCAGCAACCCGCGCGCCATCGCCTTCGTTCTCGATCAGGCGTACCAGCGGGTGGGTCGGATTAATCTCGAGAACGGGCTTCCCCGCAGGCACGTCATGACCTGCTTCTTTCATCAATCGCTGCAGGTGCAGGGCCATGTCGTATTCGTCGAGCACCAGGCAGGACGCCGAGTCGGTCAGGCGCTGGCTGACACGCACTTCGCGAACCCGCTCACCGAGCGCATCTTTTAACTTCTGTACAATGGGTTCCGCCTCTTTCGCCGCCGCCTCGCGACTCGCCGCGTCGACGCCGCCCGGCAGATCCACTTCCAGTTCACCCTTTGCCGCGTGCCGCAGTTTCTTGCCGGAATACTCGGCGAGATAACCGAGCATCCATTCGTCGATGCGGTCGAACATCAGCAGCACTTCGACACCTCGCGCACGCAGCGCTTCAATCTGCGGGCTGCCCTTGGCGGCTGCGTAACTGTCTGCCGTCACGTAGTAGATCGCCTGCTGGCCAGTCACCATGCGGGAGATGTAGTCGTCCAGCGACACATTGCGTACCTGGCCTTCGGACGACGTCGAAGCAAATCGCAGGAGCTTCGCGATGCGCTCGCGATTCGCTGCATCTTCGGCAATGCCTTCCTTCAATACATTGCCGAATGCGTCAACAAAGGCCTGGAATTTTGCCGCGTCTTCATTGGCGAGCTTTTCGAGCAGATCGAGACTGCGTTTGACGCAGGCAGAACGTATCTGTGCAACGAGTCGATTGTCCTGCAGGATTTCGCGACTCACATTCAGCGGCAGATCGTCGGAATCGACCACACCCCGCATGAAACGCAGATACGCGGGCAACAACTGCTCGCTGGCGTCCATGATGAATACGCGCCGGATATAAAGCTTCAGTCCCTTGCGCTCTTCACGGCCGCTGAACGCCGCATCGAACGGCGGTTTCGCCGGGACGTATAGCAACAACGTGTAGCTCTGGTTACCTTCGACGCGGTTGTGGGTCCACGCCGCCGCATCGTTGTAGTCGTGCGCAACGGATTTGTAGAAACCCTGGTAGTCCTCATCTTTCAGCTCGGCTTTGGGGCGTGTCCACAATGCAGCCGCATGATTCACCGTATCCCATTCAGCGCCGGGCTTGCCGTCTTCCTGCTTGGGCAGACGAATCGGGAAAGCGATGTGATCGGAATACTTTCCGACCAATTCGCGCAATTTCCATTCATGCAGGAATTCACTTTCATCCTCTTTCAGATGCAGGGTGATCGTCGTTCCGCGCGCTGCTTCCCCGCCGGAGGCCAGGGTATATTCGCCGGTTCCGTCGGATTCCCACAACACCGAATCGTCCGCGTTCGCGCCAGCACGGCGCGTCAGCAGAGTCACTCTGTCAGCAACAATGAACGCCGAATAGAAACCGACGCCGAACTGGCCGATCAGCTGCGTGTCCTTGCGCGCATCGCCCGAAAGCGATTCCAGAAAGCGGCGCGTACCCGAGCGCGCGATAGTGCCGATGTTCTCGATCACTTCGTCGCGGCTCATGCCGATGCCGTTGTCGCGCAGGGTGAGCGTGCGCGCTTCGGCGTCGTAACTGATGTCGATATGCAGCTCGGCATCGCCTTCGCTGAGTGCCGGGTTGGCGAGGGCTTCGAAACGAAGCTTGTCGCAGGCATCGGACGCGTTGGAAATCAGCTCGCGCAAGAAAATTTCCTTGTGCGAATACAGCGAATGCGTCACAAGGTGCAGGACCTGGGCAACTTCCGCTTCGAACTTTCGGGTCTGGGTGGCGCTGGATTCGGTCATGGTGGGTTACCTGAATTGGTCGACCGGACGGCTCCGGCAGATGGGAAACAAGGAGGTGTGCGAATGATGCGGTCGCGCGGGCGACTTTCAAGCGCCAAACCACACGTCAGCGCGGCCGGCGGTGCAACGCAGAACATACTCCTGACGATCGGACGAGCGCATTCCGCAACGCAAAACGGCCGCCCGGAGGCGGCCGCTTTTTGCACAAGTTCGCGTCGCCGGATCAGTCGGCTTTGGCGTGCTTGGACAGGTCTTCCTGGATGCGCGCTGCCTTGCCTTCCAGTCCACGCAGGTAATACAGCTTGGCGCCACGCACCTTGCCCCGACGCTTGACCGATACGGAATCGATGATTGCGCTGTGGGTCTGGAACACGCGCTCTACACCCGTGCCGTGCGAAATCTTGCGCACCGTGAAGGCCGAGTTCAGGCCGGCATTCTTTTTCGCAATGCACACGCCTTCATACGCCTGCACGCGCTCGCGATTGCCTTCCTTGACCTTGACATTGACGACAACCGTGTCGCCTGGGCCGAATTCCGGCAACTTGCGCGAAATCTGCGCGGCTTCGAACTGCTGAAGGAGGTTCATGACATCACCACTCGTCTGATTGTACTTCCGGCGCAGGGCCGGCCCTATGCGTTTCTGCCGCCAACCACTCGCGGCGGAATTCGTCCAACAAATCTCTATCCTGCTTGCTCAGAACCACCCGCGCCAGCAAATCGGGACGGCGCAGCCAGGTTCTGCCCAGCGATTGCTTCGTTCGCCAACGACGGATTGCCGCGTGATTACCGGACTGCAATACCGCGGGCACCTCGCCCAGGGAATCCTGCATCGGTCGCGCATAGTGCGGGCAATCGAGCAATCCATTCGAAAATGAATCCTGCTCGGCGGACGCGGCGTCATTCAACGCACCATCCTGCAATCGCCCCACCGCGTCGATCAATACCGCCGCGCCCAACTCACCACCGGACAACACGTAGTCGCCGATCGACACTTCCTCGTCGACCTCGTGCGCGATCAGGCGTTCATCAACGCCCTCATAGCGACCGCACAACAGGATAATCCGCTCAAGACGCGCCAATTCGACAACGCGGCCCTGATTGAGCCGCGTACCCTGCGGACTCAGATAAATCGTTCTTGCAGGTGCTGCCGCTGCCGCTCGCGCTGCCGAGAGACTCGCGCGCAAAGGGTCGATCAACATCACCATACCTGGACCGCCGCCACAGGTCCGTCCATCGACGGTACGGTAATTGTCCAAGGCATAGTCGCGGGGATTCCACGCCTGCACCTGCAACAAACCGCGTTCCTGCGCT
>JBDTLV010000173.1:0-6418 GCA_039934615.1 Tahibacter sp. | reverse complement strand
TACGGCTGGACGCCGATCTTTGTCGAAGGGCACGAACCGGAACTGATGCACGCGGCCATGGCGGCGGCGCTCGACGCGGCGATCGATCAGATCAAAAGCATTCAACGGCGCGCCCGCGTCGACGGAGATTCAACAAGGCCGCGCTGGCCAATGATCGTACTGAAGTCGCCAAAGGGCTGGACCGGACCGAAAGTCGTCGACGGACAGGTGGTCGAAGGCACGTTTCGATCGCACCAGGTGCCGATCACCGATCCCGCCTCGCACCCCGGTCATTTGGAATTATTGGAAGAGTGGCTGAAGAGCTATCGCCCCTGGGAATTGTTCAACGACGATGGCAGCCTGAAGTCGGAATTGGCCGCACTGGCCCCGCAGGGCACACGCCGCATGGGGGCAAATCCGCACGCCAACGGTGGCCTGCTGCTGCGCGACCTGCAGCTACCAGACTACCGCGACTATGCGACCGACGTCCCCGCGCCCGGGGTGCGCGGCGGCGGCGACACACACGCGCTCGGTCCGTTTCTGCGCGATGTGGCAAAGCTCAATGAACCGCAACGCAACTTCCGCGTATTCGGTCCTGACGAAACCCTGTCCAACGGCCTGGGCGCACTGTTCGATGTTACGTCGCGTCAGTGGAACGGCAGCACCCTGCCGGGCGACGAATTTCTCGCGCGCAGCGGGCGCGTGCTCGACTCGATGCTGAGCGAACATCAATGCGAAGGCTGGCTGGAGGGCTATCTGCTGACCGGCCGCCATGGCCTGTTCAACTGCTATGAGGCGTTTATCCACATTGTGGATTCCATGTTCAATCAGCACGCCAAATGGCTGAAGGTGACGGCGAACTTGCCGTGGCGGCGCCAGATCGCTTCGCTGAACTACCTGCTGGCCTCGCACGTGTGGCGCCAGGATCACAACGGATTCACCCACCAGGACCCGGGTTTCATCGATCACGTGGCCAACAAGAAGGCGGGCGTGGTGCGGGTGTATTTGCCGCCCGACGCGAATTGCCTGTTGTCCGTGATGGATCACTGCCTGCGCAGTCGCCACTACGTCAATGTCGTCATCGCCGGCAAGCATCCTTCCCCGCAATGGCTGCCGATGCCGGCGGCCGTTGCGCACTGCGCGAAGGGTATCGATGCGTGGCCCTGGGCCAGCAACGATCGGGGCGCGACACCGGACGTCGTGATGGCCTGCTGTGGCGACGTGCCGACTCTGGAAACGCTGGCAGCGGTTTCGATCCTGCGCGAGCACTTGCCCGGCTTGAAAGTGCGCGTGGTCAATGTCGTCGACCTGATGCGGCTGCAACCGCCCGGCGAGCATCCGCATGGTTTGAGCGATGTGGATTTTGATGCGTTGTTTACCGAAGGTCAGCCGATCATTTTTGCGTTCCATGGCTATCCATCGCTGATTCATCGACTTGCTTATCGACGCACCAACCACCGTAATCTGCATGTGCACGGCTACAAGGAGGAAGGTACCGTCACGACCGCATTTGACATGACCGTGCTCAACGAACTGGATCGCTTCCACCTGGTCATCGACGTGATCAATCGCGTGCCGCATACCGGGCGGCCAGGGCAGGAACTGAAGCAGCAGCTGCAGCAAAAACTGATCGATCATCGACGCTACATCGAACAGCACGGACAGGACATGCCGGAGATCCGCAACTGGGCATGGATTTCGCAGCCCGGCTGACGATCTCGGCAAAATTTCGACATGGACTGTATCGCGCCGGATGACCCATTCACATCACCCGCACCGACGACGATGGGGGCGGATCCGCTCGAACAGCGACCATGCACTCAGTCGGTACACAATGCCGCCTGTGCAGCTCCATCCCGCACATGGGTCAGGCCATCCGCCCGGAACTTCGGTGGTGCCGTAGCAGCGACCGGTAACCTGCTCACCGGGATGCGCGCCTTCCGGAGCCTGACAAAGGCTGGTGCATTCGGCGTCATCGCGGCAGGCCTTGCCGGCATCTTTGGTGGGCAGAAAACACACCTCGGTCGCCCGCAGGCCCACCCGCCGCCAAGTACCTCCCCGCGCGGCGCACTCCGCTGCCGACGCGATGATGGTCGGCTCGCGATCCGCTTGGCTTACCGGGATGTCGCGGCCCGTTGCCAGGCAGGCGCAGCGTTGAATTCCCATCAGCAGTTCGGCATTGCGCATGGCACTCCCGATCTGGCTGTCGTTGTACACGCAGGTTGCACCAAACGTCTCCACACGCAAAACGGAATGCGCTCGGATCGGTGTGACGAGTCCGATCAGTCGCCGGGCGACGCCGTGGGAAACAGATGGTGCGCGGACGTCTGTTCGCATTGGCGTGGTTCGTCGTTTGGAATGACAGTCGCAATGCCGATACGCACGGCGACCCATCCCGAGGAAACACCATCATGTTCAAAATTCTCTCCGCATCGCGATGCGGAGTCGGTGCGCTGTTGCTGGCCTGCGCGTACTTGCCGGCGGTCGCCGCGCACACCATCGACGAGGCGCTCGCCGAACGGCTCGTGGTGGTCAATGGACTGGTGGATGGCGGGCAGTTGGACGAAGGGCGTTTGCAGGACAACACCGCGGAAATCGAGCGCCTGCCGTTTGTCGCGCGCGGTGATCGAAAGAAAGCGCGTGTCGCAAATGCCCAGGGATTGGCCTTGTTCGGCGACGCACACTATGACCAGGCGGCCGCGGCTTTCGAACGCGGTCTTGCGCTGGATCCGGCCGATCAGGAAATTTGCAACAATCTCGCTTTTGCCTACTTTCGCGCCGGGAAGCCCGAGCAGGCCTGGCACGCGATCAAACTGACGATTGCACTGGCTCCCATGCGCACTTCGGCCTGGGCAAATATCGGCGTGATGCGTGCAGCGCAGGGCGAGCATGCCGACAGCGTCTGGAGTTTCAAGAACAGCTACCGCTTTTCGCGCAAGCCCGATACGACCCGGGCCTACTTTGAAAAACTCAAGACCGATGCGACCGACAGTGCGTTGCAGGCGGACCTCGCGGCTGTGTTGGCTGCGATCGATTCGGGCCAGTTGGAGAACTGGTTGAACCACCCGCGCCCGATCGGCGGCCTGGCCTCCAGTCTTGCGCAGACGCGGGAGACGGCCGAGCCAGGCAATAGCGTTGTGGAAAATGAGTTGTACGGCCTGTACGAGGCCGTGCGCACCGGCGACAAACCAGCGCTCGCCGCGATCCTCGCCGCGGCGAACCAGGGCCAGCCCCTGGCACAGTCCATGATTGGCGAAGCCTATTGGCGCGGCTATGCGGTTGTCGAAGACGCGGCGCTATCCGCGCAGTGGTATCGACGCGCCGCCGAACAAGGTTATGCACTGGCCCAGTACCAGCTTGGGTTGGCCTACCAGGACGGACGCGGCGTTGTACAAAATTACCAGACCGCGGCGCGCTGGTATGGCGAAGCAAGCGCACAGAACTTCGCCGATGCAATGAACAACCTCGGCGCGATCTACAGTCGTGGCCAGATCGGACCGCAAGATGAAGCGCGCGCGGCGAAACTCTACCGTCAGGCATCCGATCTCGGCGATCCCCAGGCGAGCTACAATCTCGCCATCGACTATGCAAACGGCACCGGCGTCGGCAAGAACCTCGCCGAATCGGCACGTCTGTACCTGCTCGCCGCCAACGGTGGATTCGTGCAGGCGCAGGTTGAAGTTGCCGACAACTATGAAAATGGACGCGGCGTGCCCAAGGACGAAGCACAGGCGCTGGTCTGGTATAAGAAAGCCGCCACGGCTGGCATCGAATATGCCCGCGACGTGCTGAAGCGCAAAGGTGTTGCGGACTAGGCGATTCGATAAAGTGACCGGGATGCAGGGCACCGCGATTCTCAGATGCGTGCTTTCAACACCCCACTGGAAACGTCCGGCATGAAACTTAAGACGGTTGTCCTGGTGATCGCTGCGGCTATCGCAACCGTGGTCTCGTCCGTGACCGGAGCGGTGAGTCTCAATCCGGACGGCACCGGCCAAGTGCTGCTCTATCCCTACTACACCGTCAATGCGAACAATGCGACATTGATTTCAGTGGTCAATCCGACCGACCACACCAAAGCGGTACGCGTGCGATTTCGCGAAGGCTACAACGGTCAGTCGGTGTTTGAGGCGAATGTCTTCCTCGGTCCCTTCGATGTCTGGACGGCCAATGTGTTCTCGCTGAGCGCTGCCGGCGGCGCAAACCTGCTGACCGACGACGAAAGCTGCACCCTGCCCGATATCAAAGGCGCAACGGGCCCTGGCGTGCTGCGTTTGCCGGACGGTCGCAGCTACCGGCCGTTTTCCACGGCGAATCTGCAGACGGATGGCGGGCCGACCGGCGTCAGCCGTACGCGCGAAGGCAGTCTGGAAATTCTGGACATGGCGCGATTGCAGAGTGGTTCCGATGCGGAAAGCGCCATTCTTGCCGACAACGGTGTGCCGGCCGGATGTGGCAGCATCGAGGCATTGATCCAGTCGCAGCCGGGCGAACTGCTGCCGCCGTCGGGCGGCCTGTTTGGCGCGGCGAACATCGTCGACCCAGCCCTGGGCACGCTGATCGGCTACAACGCCGACGCACTGGAAGGCTTTTATCACCTATCTGGCAATTTATATTTTGCGCCAGGTTCGGCGTCGCCGGCGCTCGACGATGCGCGCACCACGACCAGCACGGCAGTGGCCTACGTCTCCAGCAATACGCTGGGCGCGCCCAGCGAAACGGTGACGGCAACCTACAGCGCAGGCAGCGCCGTCGACGCGGTTTCCGCTGTGCTGACCCAGGAAACGCTGCTCAACGAATTCGTGCTCGAGTCGGGCTCGGCCTCGGAATCGGAATGGGTGATCTCGTTTCCCACGAAGCACCACTATGTCGGCCTTGCGCCGGCCGTCGCCCCGTTCATCGCACGCTTTGCGGCACCGGGCCGCGCACCCGTCGTTGTGGGCTACACCGCGCTGGACCGCGACCAGGGTTATTTCAGCCTGATCGACGGCATCGGCGTCCCGACGCCGTTCCCACCGACGACGTTAAATTACGAAACGCAGATCCTGAGCTTTCTTCCCGAAGCCAGCTATCTCGCGAGTGGCGGCGTGTCGGCAGTGTTCAGCTCACGCTTGACGACCAACATTGACATTCGCGGCCTGACGCACTTCCCATCAGGCTGGCTGCGCCTGCAGCTGAATCCCACCGATGGGGTTTCCGAGCCGCACGCCTTGCGTCCCTCACAGGACGGCGACGTTTTCAGCGGATTGCCGGTCACCGGCTTTCTCGCGACCAATTATCTCAATCGCAACAATGGCGCATTCAACGTGCTGGCGACCTACTCGACCGCGGCACGCCATCGCGGCACCAGGAAATGCGTCCGACTCATCAATGGCGGCAGCGATTTCTGTTCCTGATGGCGCGGGGTGCGACCGACTAATCGCGTTGCTGCGCCTTGAATGTCTCTCGCAGTTCGGGGGCAATCGCATCGACCTGGCGCTTCGCCTGCAGGAACGCGCGCTGTCCTTCCGGCAGCTGGCAGTTGCGCGAGATCGTCGACGCCCCATCCCGTGTGGTCGATGAAACGTCCTGCACATTGACCACAATTGCCAAGGTATCGCCCAGCGGCTGCAGGGCCAGGCACGCCTGATCGATCATCGCGGACTGGCGGTATTGCGCGCCGTCGACCATCACGAGAAGGTTTTGCGGATCCATCCAGATCGCAGAGCGCACGCCGGGGATCGGGCGCACCGCGGCGCGGGCGGATTCCGGATCGATGCGACGCGCCGGATCGGGCATGCGCAGGGACCGCGCGAATTGATCCTTGATGACGGCCGCGTGGCGTTGCACACCGTCGCGGTCGCCCATCACCCCGGCTGTGTGCGCCCGTGCGACCTCGGCGGCGATTGCCAGTGGATCGATCGGCTGGCCGGCTTGCGTTTGACGCGGACCTGCGCTGGCCGTCGGTACGCTGGCGCCAAGGGCCGCAAAATGACCGGGTATTGGATTTTGTATATGACGCGAATAGGTATAAAGTGCCACGATCGTTCCGACCAGTAGCGCGAGGATCGGCGTAATCCGACGTGGAGACTGGCGACGTGGCCGCCGCCGGGATGCCGAAGATTCGTGGCCGCTCATGCGTCGCGACTCCGCAACGCAGCCCCGGTTCGACAATTCGTACGATCCGTGACAAAGCCCGCAGCGATCGCATGCCAACGAGCAAGCCACGTCCTGCCGTGAGCGCATGGATCGGCAAACCTGCTACGGGCCGAGATCACCGGCGCGTAGCTACAGCTGTGATCCGGCGCGCAAGGTTTCATCGGTCTTTTCCCGAGCAGCCTTGTTGCGGTTTCAGCGAGATCCATCGTCGCCCCCTGTGGCTCCGAATCAGTTCAGTCTTGCGCGCGATTTTCCGATCGACAACCCGCGCCGTGATCACCCTGCAACTTTGACGCCACCT
>JBDTLV010000172.1:0-6440 GCA_039934615.1 Tahibacter sp. | reverse complement strand
CGCATCCATCAATTGAAACCGTCCCGATAGATCAGGTCGTTGCCGAAAATGGCGTAGACCCGACCTTCCGCCTGCGTGGCATTCGGATCGGCCTCCGGCACGCCCACGACCAGGTCCGCAAACCCGTCGCGATTGAGATCGCCTGCGCGACAGACCGTCTGGCCAGCGGCATCGAATCCCACCGCGCCCTGAATGCGGAATCCGTTGCTGCCGTTCAGCGCGGAGAGCAGGAAGTCTGCAGGCAATCCGCTGCGACGCCCGTACACGACGTACGCACCGCCTGCGTCGGTCACACCAAAGTCCGCGCCGGGTGCGCCGAGGATCACCTCGCCGAGGCCATCACCGTTCACGTCGAACAGGCCCGCGACGCGATTACCAAGTACGTCGCCGGTTGCGGCGCTGGTGAGCGCGAGACCGTTGCTGCCATTCAATGAAGCCAAACTGAGCACCGCAGGAAAAATAGGCGCGCCAAACAGCAGATAGGCGTGCCCGGTACTGCTCGTGCCGTTCGCCGCACCGGGAGCACCAAGAACCAGATCCGCACGCCCGTCGCCGTTGAAATCGGAAATGGATACAAATCCAAGACTGCCGCCCAGCTTTCCGCCGCCCACTACGCCGTCGATTTCAAAGCCGGTGCTGCCATTCAGCGTGTTGAGGCCGATCAGAGCGGGAAATCCGCCACCGTGACCGAACACGACAAACACGCTACCAGCACTGGCCACGGCCCCGGGCGAAGCCAGCGGCGCCCCGAGTACCACGTCGGGATAGTTGTCGCCGTTGATATCGCCCAGCACGGCGGCGACGCCCAGCGACAGCGTCGACGCGCTGGTGCTGTTCACCGCAAATCCGTTGCTCCCATTGAGCGTGGCCAAGGCGAAACTGGCCGGCAAGGATGCGCTGCCGAAAATCACATAGGCCTGACCTGGATTGGATGACGTCGCTGAAAAATTGGGGCCGGTCAGCAGCACGTCGGCGTAGCCGTCGCCATTGACGTCGCCGCCTCCTGCGACCGTCCCACCCAGACGCTGACCCGCCACGACGCCGTTGATCCGCATGCCGGTGCTGGCCGTCAGGGTTCCCAGACCAATGGAAAAAGGCAGACTCTCGCCGCCGTAAACCAGGTATGCCGTTCCCGACGACGCGCCGAAGGAATCCGCAAACGGCGCGCCAATCAGCATGTCGTCGAATCCGTCGGCATCGACGTCCCCGGCGCAGGCGACGCTGGCGCCCGCCTCATCGCCGCTCTGCTCGCCCAGGAGTCTTAGCCCCGCGTTGTTCAAACTGGGCGGTGGCGTGGCACCAGCGCTCGAACCAAAAACCACAAATGCCGTTCCCTGATCATTCGGGCCCGCACCCAATGCACCGATCAGCAGATCGACGTAGCCGTCGCCATTGAAATCGCAGTCGCCATTCAACGCCGCGCCCGCACGTGCCGTGAATTCCGGGCCGTCCAGCGCCCAGCCTTGCCCTGCGCCGAGGGAGAACAGCGATACCACGGCCGGTGGCAATTCCGCGCGAACGGGAGCAAGTCCTGACAGGAGGACCAGCATTCCCGCAGCCAGCGACCATGCAGCGCGGCGCGTTGAACCTACATTTACACAATGATTATTCATGGCCAGCTCCGAAAATGTGGTCGGATTCGAACGCGCCTGCGTCGAAGCGCCCGTGCAGGTTGGCGTGACGCACGTCGTCGATTCCCCGCGCGACCAGAGCGAGGTCGGAAAAATCGTCAGTGACCGTATTGGCGTTGTCGCAATAGTCGGTGGCGAGCGACGCCGAGCGCAGGCGATAGTCGTAGTTCGCCGGATTGTTGAACCCGGGATTTCCCACCTGGCTGCGCGTGCTGCCCGGTGGCAGTCCGTTGTTGTTGGTGATCACGCAGTCCGACTGGTACACCGCGCCACCACCCTGGAAAACGCTCGGCACAACGAAGGTCGGATCGGTGATCAGGATCGACGACAGCAGGCGCAAGGTCGTCGTTGCGCCGTACGCATAGATTTCGGAAGCGAACGTGCCGGGCAGTTGCCGGTTGTCCGCGAAGGTGCTGTAACTGATGCGCGCGTCCGCTCCGGCGCCCAGATCGATCGTGCTGCACGTCCGCTGCGGAGTGGGTCCGCGACAACGATTCCGACTTGCCAGTACACCCTCCAGCCGCAGCGTGTTGGGAGGGCTTGCCGCACCCGCGATGCTGCCGGTATCGATCGCGGAGGCCGCATCGGCAATGTTGTCCAGAAAGGCGGTCTGCAGCAGCCTCAGCGTACCCACCTGCACGCTGATTCCACCGCCGGCGGCCACGTAGTTGGCGTGCGCGTCGACGCTGTTGCCGCGCACGACGTTGCATTGTAGATAGTTTGCACAATGCGCAGACGCGATTCCGGGAAAATCTCGCGACATTTGCAATGTTGCACCGTTATACAGAAATGCGCCACCGCCATTGTTGCCGGCACTGTTGTCCAGCAACGATGTTTCGAAAGCCAGCAGGCTCACGTTTGGACCATTCAGAAAAATGCCACCGCCTTTGTCGTCGGCGCGATTGCTGGCGATTGAAAGATCGGCAATCGGCACACTGGCGTTCCCTGAGGAGAATTGCCAGTCACCGATCGAGACATCCAGCGGCGCGCCCGCGGAACCTGTCGCATAGATTCCGCCGCCTTGACCCGAAGGAACGAAATTGGGGTCGACCAAGGCGCGATTCGCGCGAATGTCGGTGCGATCATTCTCGATGCGGACCGTGCCACCCTGAAGATAGAGACCACCACCCAGACGGCGCGCTGTGTTTTGCACAATGGCGACATCCTTGCCGATCGCCAACGTGGCGAACGCACTGGCGATGCCGCCGCCGTAGGTCGCCGCATTGTCGTGAATGTTCACGTCTTCGATCAGCACATAAGGCGGAGATTGCGGATTTCCGAACAGGTAAACGCCTCCACCGCCCGAAAACGCGTTGCCGGAACGCAGTTCCAGATGTCGCAGCGTGATCGTGCGCGCGCCGGAACCGCCGGTTTGAATGTCGATAATCGGATGTGCGAAGTCACCGACGATGGTTGTCTGCTGCCCACTTGGTGTCAGATCGCAATCGGAATAGCCGCCTTCGATGAGGACCGATTGATCGCCGACGACGAGCGCCTGCGCAGCGTAGGCAACGGTGTCGGTGAGCAGCACGTAGTCGAGCTCCGGGCCATTGGCCAGGGCCGCGTCCAGCGCGGCCTGCGGGGTCGCATAGGTGCAGCGGCTGGCCCCGCCCTGCGTGTCGCCTACGATCAGGTATTCCGGCGCGGCTTGCGCCGACCTCGCAGCGAGGACGAGTGCGAGGATCATGATCCGCCGCAGCGTGACGCGGCATGCAAATTCACAAAGGTGTAGCGAGGGAGGGAGCAGCTGCATGACGGTCTCCGATCGATACCCGCCACCCATCGCGGGTGCGAGTCCCGGCACGAGGCCATTTCGATGCCTGCACCGCTTAACCATCAGGACGCAATGCGGCGCGCAGACCCCTCATCGCCTCGCTGGTGCGGGTAGACGCCTCATCGACGGCGACGCATCGGATGTCAAGACGCCGCATTGAATGGCTCGCGATCGCCCGTTGGATGCCTCGCGATCGCCCAATGGATGCCGTTGCCATCCCCCGTCGGGTCACTTGCGGTTACTATCGGCGCTCCGACAAAACGGGCAACGCCGCTTTCGCTGAACGCGGTCCGGGGCCCTGCCAGTTCAGGAACATCCGGGCATCGGTCCGGCACTCGACTTCCACAAAACCGGACCTCCGGTTTTGCAAATTTGTGAACTATGAGACGTCTGCGCTCCCTGCTGCCACTGATCGTGCTGCTTGGCATCGGCATCGCGCTGTTTGCGACCGGCACCCTCGACCGCTTCCGCCCCGAAACCCTGGCCAGGGAACAAGTGGTCATGCAGGCGCAGATTGCCGCGCATCCGGTGCTGTCGGCGCTGGCCTATGTCGGTGCGCTGGCGCTGGCAATCTCCACCGGCATTCCGGGCGCGGTGGTCATCATCTTCGCCGGTGGCATGCTGTTTGGCGTCTTGCAGGGCACGATCCTTTCCGGCATCGGTGTGACGCTGGGAGCGCTGGCACTGTTCTTCGCGAGCCGATCGGCCTTTGGCGACCACACGCACGGCGGCGCGCCGGCGCTGGTTGAACGCCTGCGCGGCGGTTATCTCGCCCACCCGGTCAGCTATACGTTTTTCTTGCGCCTCGTGCCGTTTTTCCCGTTTGGCGGCGTCACGGTCGCCCTGGCCTGGCTGCGTTGTCCGATCTGGCTGTTCCTGCTGGCCACCGGAATCGGCGGCTCGGTGATGACGGGCATCGAAACCGCGCTCGGCGCAGGATTGGCCAAGTCGATCGCAGCCACCGGCAAAGTCGACATGCACCTGATCTCGGATCCGACCGTCCTGATCCCGGTGCTTGGCCTCGCGCTCATTTCGCTGGTCCCGATCCTCGTCAACCAGTGGCGGGGGTCCCGGCGACGCGCAGCTATCATCGCGGCGGCAACGCAGGACGCCATGGATTCACCGCGTCCGGATTCGTGATGCCGTTCAAGTCAGGTTGTTTTTCGCCTGCTAGATTGTGACGCCATTTGCGCATCGGCTATGCTGCGCGCCGATTCCCGCCCGTTGAAAATCCCCCGCTTCGAGGTCCGACTTGAGCATGTCGCTGGCTGCTGCACCCAAGAAATCGCTGTGGAGTGCGCTGCTGCTCACGCTGCTGGTGGCCTCGTTGAATGTCGGATTGTGGGCGTACATCAATCGGCCGGTCGAGATCGCGAACTGGAGCGGTCCGGTCGAAGGACTCGCGTTCTCGGCTTACCAGCGCTACCAGAGTCCGCTGCAGAACACCTACCCCAGCGAAGAGGAACTGGCCGCCGACCTGCGCGTCATTGCGAAAAACAGCAAGCGCGTGCGCACGTATTCGTCGCTGGAAAGCGCGGAAATTCCTCGTCTGGCGCGCGATATCGGTCTCGACGTAATGGCCGGTGCGTGGCTGGATCGCCGCGTCGAGAACAATGAAGTAGAGCTTCAGGCCGTCATCAGCGCCGCACAACGCTGGCCAAACATCGACCGGGTGATCATCGGCAACGAATCGATGCTGCGCGACGACCTGACCGTCGAGCAGATGATTGACTACCTCGACCGGGCCCGCGCGGCGATCCACCAGCCCGTGTCCACAGCGGAACCTATCCACATCTGGATAAATAATCCGGAACTGGTCAAGCACGTCGATTTCATCACGGTGCATCTGCTGCCGTATTGGGAAGGCGTGCCGCGCAAGGATGCGATCGGTTTCGCGCTGGGCAACTACGACGAACTGCAGCGTCTATACCCCGGCAAGAAGGTCGTCATCGGCGAAATCGGCTGGCCCAGCTATGGCGACCGCAAGAAATTCGCCGACCCGACATTGGCCGATGAAGCCCATTTTATCCGCGACTGGCTCAACGTTGCGCGGGCGCGTCACATCGAATACTTCCTGATGGAAGCTTTCGATCAGCCCTGGAAGGAGCAAACCGAGGGACGCGCGGGCGCTTACTGGGGAATTTTCGGTGCCGACCGCCTGCCGAAGTTTTCCATGGTCGGGCCGGTCATCGAAGATCCCCGCTGGCCGTGGAAAGCGTTTGCCGCATCGATCCTCGCGTTCGGCCCGATGCTGTGGTTTGCATGGCAATTCTCGCGCTTCCGCACCTTGGGTAAATTGTTCTTTCTGGGACTTATCCAGCTTTCCTGCGGCGTGATGGTCTGGTCGACCACAGTTCCCTACGCGTTCTACCTGGATCCGATCGACTGGGCCATGCTGATCGTGCTGATGCCGGCGCAGCTGGCCATCATCGGCATCCTGCTGATCAATGCCTTCGAATTCACCGAGGTGATCTGGCGCCCGCGCTGGCTGCGCGAATTCGGCCTGCTCACGCCAGCGCCCGACGAGCGGCAGCCGTTCGTTTCGGTCCATCTGGCTTGCTGCAACGAACCACCGGAGATGGTGATCCTGACTCTGGATTCGCTGGCTGCGCTGGACTACGAAAACTTCGAAGTGCTCGTCATCGACAACAACACCAAGAACGAAGAGGTGTGGAAACCGGTCGAGGAACATTGCGCAAAACTCGGCGCGCGATTCCGCTTTTTCCACTTGAGCCCATGGCCCGGCTTCAAGGCGGGCGCACTCAACTATGGCTTGACGCAGACCGATCCGCGCGCCGAAGTGATTGCGGCGGTCGATGCCGATTACGCCGTGCGTCCCGACTGGCTCAAGGCACTGACCGGCTATTTCCACGACCCGAAAGTCGCTGTCGTGCAGTGCCCGCAGGCGCACCGCGACTGGGAGCACAACGCGTTCCGCCGCATGACGAATTGGGAATACGACGGCTTCTTCCGCATCGGCATGCACCATCGCAACGAGCGCAACGCGATCATCCAGCACGGCACCATGACCATGG
>JBDTLV010000171.1:0-6473 GCA_039934615.1 Tahibacter sp. | reverse complement strand
GGATGACGCGACATCGGCTAATATCGACGGCTTGCGCTGAGCGCTTGCATAATCGATCTGCGATACGTTGCTTGACTCAGCACTCCCATCGGGAATTTTTTGTGCACAAAATGTTTAATCTTGCCGGACTGAAAACTCTCCTGCGCGCAGCAGCACTCGTCGCACTTCTGTACACGAATGCGAGCTTCGCGGCCAAGCCATACAGCAACGAAGGCATCGTGTTGCTGCAGCCGGAATTCCTGTTGCAGGAACGCGTCACGGTCGACGATCTCGGCAACTACATCAAGGCGGTGGTGGCCGCTGCGACAGCGACGCTGGCGACGGAAAACAACCTTACACCGAGCGCGGGTTTTCTGGTCTTCGCGATACGCCCCGAAGGCACCAGCAAAACCTGGCTCGACTTCAACCCTGCCCTGCCCGCTGCACTCGACGCGCGCCTGCGCGCAGCGCTCGACGCCGTGCCACCGTGCAAGACCCAGCGCGGCGTCGTCGTTTTCGCGATCGATTCGTCGCTGTCCGGCGCATCTTCCCTGCAACGCGAGCCCGCGCCGGCAGAGTGGAAGAAGGCCTTGAAGACGCCGACGGAAAAGGTGGAAATTGCCGAATTGATGGATCGAGTCTGGCCGGGGCGCGGTAAGTAGTCGCGCATCGCGCGTAGGTTGCGGCGAGCGCCGGCGAACATCAACGTCGATGTCTTCGCTATGCGCGACGAACTTGCTGCAGGCCAGGTTCACCCACGCAGGGCGTGCGACCGATTGCATTGCGACGGACGGTTGGGCGAACGCGCTTGCTAATTCACGTCTCGCCCATCTGCACGGCTCTGCAGAGCAACGCGTAGCCGTTGGCGCGCGCATCGGTGGTGATGGCGAGGGCAACGGCGTCAGCGCTTGGTCGATCGACGAGCGGTACGAGCACGCCACCGTGGGTGTGGATCGCGAGCATCAGTTGTGCGGCACTGTGGGAATCGAGCTGCAAATGCCGGGTGAGCACGTGCACGACGAAATCCATCGGCGTGGTGTTGTCGTTGAAAATCTCGACACCGGTCACGAAATCCGGTGGAACCAGCGCGGCGATCGTCAGCAGCGATGTTTGCGTTGAGTAAACGGGTGACACGTCGACGGGATTTGCGGCGTGCAGCCGGTGTCCCCTGAAAACGTGCTGATAGAGTTGCCAGAGAATCATTCCGTCATTCGACAGCCCACCGTGCGATTTTCCGGGAATCAGGTTGATTGCAAAAAACATACTGTTGACAAGAATAAATGTGATCGCCACGCACTTGGTCAGCGGCGTGTGCGGCGGACCGTGCCAGTGAAAGAAAGCGAGCGTGGCCAGCAGCAGAATGATCTGCGCGATCAGGCCGGCGGAAAAGACGATCGCCCTGTCGCGCACGGTGCGCGGCATCTGAATGCGGCAGATCCCGCCGATTCCCGAGATGTCCACGGCGAACACCGTCAGACCCAGGCTCCAGGCTGCCACGAGGTGCCCGAATTCATGCAGGACAATCAGCAGCGTGTAAGCGACGACGAAGTACAACGTCGGCAACGGGTGGAATTCGGCGAGTGCCGAGAGCACCAGTCCGCCGGCTGGAAACGACCAGTGTACAAATACCGGCGCGCCGCGAATTGTCGCGATCCGGATGCTGCCGGGTCTCTGGCTTACACGTGCTGTCACTTGTATGGATTCATTGCGGATGGAATCTCGGATGGCATAGTGCCATGCTCCTCACGCTGTCGGAATTCCACGTACGCCGTGTGGCGGCGCCGCCGGAGTGGCGCTCGATTGCTCTCTCTGCGTTGAGCTGAAGCCCATGCCCTACTACCGATTCGAGATTCACTCCGCAGTCACCGCGCCGGGCATGGCGCAGCGCATCCAGCGTTTGATTGTCACACCGGGGGACTCGTGGTGGCCGCGGATACCAGGCGTGACTGCGCCGCCGTTTGTCGGCACGGCGGACGCTTCCCACTTCCAACTGCGGCGCGATATGGGTAACCGAAATTCATTGCGTCCGTGCATCAAAGGTTCGATTGATCCGATCGAGGGCGGATCGCGCATCTCCACGACGATCACGCTGTCGCCGGAAGTCATCGTGTTCACGCTGGCCTGGCTATCGATCGTGGGCGTCGTGGCGATCGATTCCCTGCAGTCGAGACTCGCACCGCAGGGGATGGCAATGGCTGGCGTGTTTGTAATCGGACTCGTATCGATACTCGGCGATTTTTATTTCGAGGCCTTCAAGGCGCGACGTCTGCTGGAACGCGCCGCCGCAATGTCCGATGGCGAGGCCACGTCGTCGGCATAAGCGTCGGCGACGCCGTCACGGACACGCACCGTCCTGGCACACATTGCCGCCCATGTCGCGAAGTGGACAACTGTATTCGCTGTTCGCCAGTGTTGGGCGGTTGTTGAAGAACACGTTGCCGCCCGCTGCCGAGGCCGTGGCGCCCCCGGCACCGACAGCGCCGGCACACTGGAAACCGCTGCCGGCATTGTCGGTGAACGTGTTGCGCAGCACGATCGAGCCGACAAACAGCGTCAGCCCGGCGTTGCCGTTGGCGGAGAATTCCGAGTCTTCGACGACCAGGCGGATCGGCGTCGAACCGGCATTCGTGTTCGGCTTCAAGCCATCGCTGCGATTGCGCACGAAGCGCGAATGACGCACGTACAGGGTCGATCCGGGTTCACCAAGATCGAGATTGCATGCAGCTGCAATGTTATTGTTTTCGGTGATCAGGAGATGCTCGAAGCTGCTGCCACCGGCCAGCGATCCGCCGTAGATGGCGGACTGAAAGCCACGCAGCGTGCCATCGTGGATGTGGGCTAGGTAGTAGCCGCTGGCCAGATTCGGCATCGAGATGCCGGCAAGTGGCCCGCCGAGGGTGCACGACGTGACCGGCGACCCCGTGCAGCGCACGCCGCCATCGAGCGTGAACCCGCCGAGATTGAGATCAACGTCCAGCGCGCCCGGTCCGAACTGGATGAACAGACCGCTGAGATCGGAGGTCAGCTTGTAGCGACCCGACGCCGGCAGCGTGATCGGACTGCCGGGCGTATCACCGGGAAAACATCCGTCTGCCGCGCAATCCTGATTGATCTCCAGGGTGCCATCGGCAGCGCCTGCGCACGTCCACGCAGCCATCAGCGGCAGTGCCGCCAGCGTCAGGATCATCTTGCCCATCCGTTTCACGCACTACTCCTCAGCCCGCCGTGGCGGTCAATTGAATCCGTTGTAGAAGATCACGTCGCTTTGTGGCGATGTGGAAAGACCATCGAGATTGGCCGCTGCCCATCGCGCGGAAATGGTGCGCAGCGTGAATCGTTTGCTCCAGCTGCTATCGGCCAGATGCAGCTGCAGAAGATCTTCGTCGGCAAACGCGATGCCGGCGATGGCGCCGCCGGTGTCAAATGACACGAGCAGATCGGTCGGCGAGTTGATCGAGTCGATGGCATCGATATTCAGCGCAGCAGGCAGACCGAGCGCGCGCGCATCGAGCACCTTCGCACCGAATCCCGCGCCGCTGACCGCGATCACATCGGCCGGCACGATCGTGACGTTGCCGACCTTGAACGTCCGATCGAACGAAAGCCACAGCGCGCCGCTGTTGCCGGAACGCGCAACGCCATCGCAACGCACGCCCTTGGGCACACCTGCGGCCGACGCGTTGAAGGCCTTGACGAACACACCGCCTGCGTACGCGATCACGTCGGCGGGGTCAAAATAGAGTCCGCCCAAGGTCACGCCCACATCCAGCGAGAACAGCACGTCGCCGTTCGCGTCGATCTGGAAATCGTGCAGATTGGCGCGTGGCGGCAATCCGGGTATCGCGAAACGCACGCGATGCGCGCCGAGACCGTCGCCGACGTAGTTGCTGCGTGCAACGTAGCCGGGTGCATCGAGAAGACTCGCGCCGACGTCCGCCGAATACCACAGTTGTCCCACCGGCGGCGATTGCGCGTGAGCCGCGGTGGCCACGCATCCGATCAGACTTGCCGCAAGCGCTGCCGACCACCGGCGATGACGACCGCGAGGTAACGTGTCTTCACGTCGTCCACACACACGCATCCCTTCGAGCACCACGTTCACCTGCCAGCATCGTCGATGCACATAGAACGCATGCGTGGCAGTGGAAGCGAACATTCGGTGTACGCGACGAAACGCCCAGAGCAACTTTCACAAAGATACTATGTTATCGAAGCACAGTTCTTGGGCAGAATCACGCGCGCGATCCACTCGCCGAATTTCCGCACGAAGCGAACGTCGCCTTCGGCAATTGTCCACACTTCGCTGCCCATGGTTCCGCACAGAATTTCTGCAGCGATTGCGACACCCATCGGGTGCATCGTCTCAGTTCTTCCACGAGCTGCAATCGATCCAACTCTGTTCGGGGCACTTGATCAAGCGATTCCCGTCGACAGTCATCGTCCAGAAAACGCCTTCGCGATGCGGAGCGACCGAGACGACGAAAGTCGTCGCCAGTGGTCCGATGCCGACGACAAAGTTGTCACCGTCGAAGGCCTTCAGAGGTCCATGGATGGAAGTCTTGAGATCTCCATTCACGCGTCGGTAGATAACGCTGCCTTCCCAGCTGATCGCCAAGGACAAGCCCGGCCCGCGCCATACTCCGACATAGGCGGATTTTTCCGGCGGAATGGAGATACCGCAGCCGCTCAATGCGAGTGCGAAAAGCGGGGCGATCCATCGGCGCATCAGTTTCATCGTGATCCTCGAACCATGACAATGCGCGGGCGATCGCCGTGCCCCACCGGGCAAATTGCCGTTGGTGTGGAAACCCGGGCATGTGCTGAGGACCATGAAAACAATCCGCGCGGCGCGCTAGTCATTTGGGAAACAGACTAACGGATCGGACGCGCTTTTTCGATCCGCGATCTCCAATCCGGCGCAGCTGGCATGCGCCGCGATCCGCACGCGCGTATTCGACTTTGAGTCGCTGGCGTCAGTACATGCCGGCGCCATCGACGCCGTCATGCACCGGTTGCGAATCCAGAATGAGGTTGAGGCAGTCGTGACGCATTGGCTACACCTGCACAGATCCCCATGCCGCCGAATTGACGAGCGGAGAATGAACCCCACCCGTCAACCAGACACCATCAGCCTGCGCCGGTCATCTTCGCCGAATCCGGTGCCTCATGCATTTCAACGCCTTCGGTGGCACGCACGGTGACTCGACCGGTAATGTGTCCGACGACGTGGTCGGCCGACAGTACGGCGCCCTCCATCCAGCCCGGCAGGTACGAGACCTGATCGCCCGCGACGATGAAGCGTTGCTCGGGCAGCAGCAGGCGCCGGTACGCTTCGGCATGCCGCGTATCCGTGCGATTCCATTCGGCCCAGCCGCCGCCGATGTAGGGCACCTCTTGCCACGCGATCGACAGCCCTTTGTCCAATGGCACCTGTGTCTTGAATTCCGGATGCAGTCGGAGGCCGCCGTCGTGGGCGACCTTCAAGCGCTCCGCAAGACCGAGCTTGCCGAATTCCGTCGCAACGGGCATGCCAGTCGAATCGTAGTTGTACGCGCCGGTTAGCACCGCGGGCGCTTTCGCTAAATAGTCCGCGGACGGATACCACATCTGCGTGATCGGGTGATCGATCCAGCTGATGCCACCGAAGATCTGCGGACCGTTGCTGTTGTCCGCGCCGCGCAATTTTTCCCAAAAGCGATCTTTCGCCTGCCAGCCGACCTTGCAAGTCTTGGCGAAGTCGACCATGCCCGCCGCTTCGCGGTACGAAGCGCTGAAGGTCGCCGGGTCGAGCATCTTTTTCACGATCGGCAGCGGGATCGTCGACACGCAATAGTCGGCGGTCACTCGCGTGCCATTGTCGAACAACACGGCGACGGCATCCTTGCTGTTGAAGATCTGCTTGGCCGGCATATTGGTTTTCACTATGTCGCCGACCGCCGCGTGCAATGCATCGACGATCTTGCACATGCCACCGACCGGATGGAACAATGTGGCCTGCCAGAGGTAGTCTTCCGGCTGGTAGACGCGGTGTTTCCAGAATTCCGACTTCAGCAGTTCGCCGAGCTTGAGCGGCGTCACCGGCTTGCCGGGATTGGCGACGCCGGGGTCTTCGATGTAGCCGCTGCGCGTGGAACCGCGATAGGCGTAGGGCGGCGCACTCTTGTCGCTGACGTCACCGAAGGTCGAGAGCAGGCTCAGCATCGCCTTGCGATCCGCTTCGTTCAGCACATCGTCGAGGCAGCGTTTGTTGATCGCTTTCGCGAGCAGCTCGGCAATATAGCCGCGCGTATCGTTCACCACCTGACGATTCGCGACGGGCGCGCCGGCGAATGCCACGTTGGTCTGGAAGCGGTTCGCGCGCGTTTCCATCACGTACGGCTGCAATGGAACGTTCAACAGCTCGCACAATTCCAGCAGTGCAATATGGTGGTAGGGAATACGTCCGCAGCCCGCTTCGAAATACTGCGCGTCGGTACTGCCATCAAATGCGCAGA
>JBDTLV010000170.1:0-6682 GCA_039934615.1 Tahibacter sp. | reverse complement strand
ACCGTTGCCGGCCCCGGAGGATCGATGTGAGGCTGAGGCTGCCGCTTCCCTGGACTCAAAAACTCCGACGCTGGACTTCCCGGGGAACCCGGTCTGCACACCCGCATGATATCGACCGCGCCAGGAAGCTCCGCGACACCCTGGTGGAGGAGTTGTACCGCAGGTCACCGCTTCCGGTGCTGCTGTTCTTTCCGGTATTGCTCGCGTTTTATGCGCTACTGTCCGACGCGATCGCACGAAGTCCAGGCATCCGCTGGGCGTTTCTGTTGGTGCTCGTGCTCTTGCTGCCGAGGCTTTACGTGGCGTTTGGACAGAAGTCCATCAAGCGCCGGTTTCCGGATGCACACCGTCGAGAATGGATCTTCGGCGCAGGCGCCTGCCTGCTAAGCCTGGGCATCGCGGTGATCAACGTTTCCGCAGCGGCTGTTTCAACCCCCGAAGAAATGGCCCTCATCGCGTTTTTGTCGGCCGCGATCAACGGCATCGCCATTGTGAGCATGAGCCCGAGTCTGGGGTCCTACCTCGCTTACATGTTGCCGAACGTCGGCTCTGTAGTCCTCGGAATTGTTCTCGGACCTCACTCGTCGCACAGCGCAACACTGCTGGTGCTCATGCTCTTGCTGATGACGGCTCTGGCGATCACGGCGACCTCGCTGCATGCGGCGCAGCGACGTGCCATTCTGCTCAGACTGGACATGGACAGTGCCCACGACGCACTCATGACGGAGGTCATTGAACGGCTACAGGTGGAAAACGCACTGGAAACCCGAAATACACAATTGGAAGCAATGACGCAGCGTTTGATGGATGCGCAAAGTCAATTGCTCCAATCGGAAAAAATGGCCGCCGTCGGCCAGTTGGCCGCAGGGATCGCGCATGAGATCAACAACCCCATCGCCTTTGTGCGCGCCAATTTCCTCGCCCTGCGTGGAGGCGTCGCGAACGTTCTATCGGTAGTCGACGCCTGCGAAGGATTCGATCACGCGGGCGAGGAGGACAAAACTCGTGAGCGCCTGCGTCGGCTGAAGGAATCCATCCGCTTCAGCGACGTGTGCGCAGACATTCCGGATATGTTGAGCGAATCGCTCGAAGGCATTTCTCGCGTCGAGAAAATCGTGCGCGACTTGACCGAGTTTTCCCGCGTGGACCGGAAGGAAGATTGGGAGCGGTACGATATCCACAAGTGCATTGAAAGCGCACTCAACGTAGCGGCCCACGAACTCAAGTACAAGGCCACGATCGTTCGCGCCTACGGTCCGCTACCGGACGTGTGGTGCCTGCCTTTCCAGATGAATCAGGTTTTTCTCAATTTGCTGATCAACGCTGCACAGTCGTTCGAGGCCCGGGGAACGATCGAAATTCGCACGCACGCCGCGGGGCAACATGTTTTCGTTGTGATCGCCGATGACGGCGCGGGGATTCCCGCCGAGCACCTTCCGCGCATTTTTGAACCGTTCTTCACCACGAAGCCATTGGGCATCGGCACGGGCCTGGGGTTGTCCGTCTCCTATGGCATTGTGCGAAAGCACGGCGGTGAGCTCGCCGTTACCAGCGAGCTGGGCCATGGCACTACATTTACGGTCACCCTGCCGGTGACCGACCGGTAATTGCCCTGGCGTGAATTTGACCGGAGCGGTGGTTGCCCAATTCAAAAACGAAGGCAACCGCTCAGCCCGATGTTCTTCATGCCACTTTTGCGACGCTCAGTCAGGCTACGCAGACGAGGTTCTCTGGAGTCAGTGCGGGCATCGGTTCATCGAGCGTGATGTGTTTCAACATCGGCTGCTCGCGTTCGATGCGCCGCAGTTCCATTTCCGAGAGGCGGCACTCCTGCCTCAATACCTTGTCGGATGGCCGGCCGTTCGCCATCAGCAGGCGACGGTGTTCCAGCGACTGACGCATCAATGAGCTCAACTCGTCGTTGCACCAGGGCTTGTTGATGAAGTGGAAAATCTTGATCCGTCGGATCGCGGTTTGCTCAGCGAGGAAATCGCCGTAGGCGCTCAGGATCAGGCGCGCAATGTTGGGCTGAATCTGGATCAGCTCGTTGAGAAAGACGACGCCGCTCATCGTGGGCATGCGCCAGTCGGAAATCACCAGGTCGAATTCGCACTCGACTGCCCGCGCCAGCGCGCGTTCCGGCTCGTCAAAGGTCTCGACGATGGCAGGACCATCGAACAATTCGCTGGGCATTGCGTGGATGGTGCGACGCAGACTGCTCAGCACATTGCGTTCGTCGTCGACCAACATGATCCTCGGCATACGTTTCTCCTCAGCGGTCAGTGCACCCGCTGGCGTTTTGAAGGTACCCCGGCTCAATTTGCCGTGACTGAAGGATGCGCTGCGCCACGGATCGAAACTATACGTACGGTTGCTTACGGGCACGCGGGGCCCGGCGACTGACGATGCCGCGAACTGATGGTCGATATGCCGCGTCTGTGACCTGATCGCCGACCCCGCGGAGGCGTTGCGCCGATGCGCAGAAGCGGTGCAGCGGGCGGATCTGCGGGGCGTTGTGGAGGTGCGGACCAGACGGCCGGCGGATCCCGCTGACATCGACGAAGCGTGTGGCCACCGCCGGCGACCGCACGAACGGGACCTTCCGATCATCGCATCGCTCGATCGTGCGCTCGCTGACGCGAGCACACGCTACCGGGAACGTACGCAATCGGACTGCGCCGCGGCTCTCGGTGCGGAACCGAGCGAAATGCCGCAGGCGAAGTGGAGCGCGGGTTCAATTGCTCTTGGTGAGCATTCGCGTGTTCACGTCATGAAAGTAGTGCCACGTATCTTTTCGCATCCGCATGCGATCTGCATACGTGCCGCATTGTTGGATCTTTCGATGCGAACCGGTCGGTGATACCTGTTCGCAGATCAGGCGATTCCCGTCGCGTTCCGTCAGGATCGCATTGACCGACTCCTGAGCGACCATCAGGTCCACCTTGTCCTTGTCCGACAACGACTCCGGATTTTCCACAGCGGACAGCAGTCGCTGGATTTCCTGCAGACCCTGCTCGACCTTTTCGCGCTCAGCGGGGTACGTGAATTCGTATCGCCCACCCGGCTGAAGCTGATCGCGAACCTGAGCGGCCTGCTCGCTGAAATTCTTGATCGACTCCGTGGTGAGCGTCCCATCACGCCTGTCACGTGCTTGAACCGCGCAACTGGTCAATGCAATGAACCCGACCAACACCCTCGTCGACGTGGCTTTCATGGACTGCTCCGTAGCGTGATTTGAGAATCTGCCGTGGTTCGGAATTCATTGTACGAGTCTTGTCGTACTTGTCAACGAATCGTTTCGTACTTGCGCGACATGGCGACAGGGAGGACGGACAACGCGACAGTAAATCGCGGGCGCTGACCCGTGAAAACGCATCTCCGATCGTCGTATCGATCGTGCGCGCGCTGGCGCGAGAACACGCTACCGGGAATGCGCAATATCTCGCGCGCCCTCGACCATCAAACACGTCCGAGGCCTTCGTAGCGTGTGGTCGCCGCAGGCGACCGCACGAATCGGCGGCTCCGATTGTTCTACCACCCAATCGTGCGCTCGCTTTCGCGAGCACACGCTACCGGGAATACATTCGACGAGCTACTTGGAGCCACTTTGCTGCCGCTTCTATCGCAAGCAAATCCAGATCATCACGGTCGGCAGGGCTATCCGCGCAGCAACAATGGCTCGGAAAAGTACCGCACCCGTTTGGCCGCTGCCACGGTCGGAATCCATTCAGGCGATTACGGGCCAACGACCGACAATGCCGAGTTCGGAGGGATCAGAGAACTGGACACCGCGGCCGATGCCCGCGCCATCATCCCGATCAAAATACCGCGAGTTTGCTCGTCACGGTGGCTGCGACGTCTCAGTAGGGGACGGGCAATTTTGGCGGGACATCTGTACGTCTTCGTGAAACGCATTTCTCTGCGTGCCGGGAGACCGAGATCGGAGTTATGCTCGAAACTGATCACCAGTACGGACGCGATGATCGACAAAAAGAAAATTCAGTTTGCCGGTATCAATCCACGGCTGACGTTCGAAGTCCTCTCAACTGCGGGCTCGACGCACGGCGAAAATCGAGAGCGCAGGACTGTTCGCATCGCACTCGCGAACGCGTTGTGCATAAGCGCGTCGACGGCGGAGTTGCGACCTCGCAAATCCGGCGCACCGGGGAGTGCCATTGAATCGATACCTAACCACATGCATGGCACCCGCGCTTTTCCTCTGCGCGGCTGCCTGTGCCGCTCCGGACGAGAGAGTGTCCCGTTCTGAGCTGGTCAACTTCACGCCGTTCCAGAGCTCGCTGCAGCGGGTCAACAGCACGATCACGGGCAATGGCAGCAAGGACACCGGCGACTACTATTCGCTGCAGCTGATCGCGTGATTCGCGATCGGGGATGACGGTTCGCTGCGTCTCGTCAACGCGGACGCGGCGACTGATCGCACAACGCCGGATTGCCCATCCGAACGATCGACGTCGGTGCAGGCATCCTCTACGCGCTTGCGCGTCGCCAGCGGCACGCTGGGCGAGGCGACACGAAAATCGGGCGAACGCATCTCGATGCACGCCTCGCCAGAGGCCGACACGTGCGCCAGCGTCCGCACCATGGCGTGGCAACTCGACGAATATCTCCCCACGGATGCGCATGTCCGTCTGCGCACAGCGAACGGCGAGTCTTCGGATCTGATGTTGCCGCAGCCATTTGTGCCTTTCGTGCTATTGCGCTATCACTCCGGCGCAATGATTCCCGTACCAGTCCGCATCGTCGCGATGGATGCAGATCTGCGGGCGCGCCGAGTCGAGGTTCGACTGCAAAGCACGTTCGGCATGGCTTCGCCACTTCGCAAGATCGAGTTGCGCGGAATATTCGCTGCTGCAGCGCCAGCACCCGGAGAGACCTCCGAACGCTTCGCCGAACGCACCCAGGCGACGCTTAACGATCTCGCTTCCTGCGCGCCGCCGCGCGACCGTCCGATTGAACCCTGCGCCGATCCGCTGCGTGTACCAAACCCTCTGATATTCGGCGAGCGCCCGAACGACAACGACGCCTTGCGCCGCGAGTACATTGCCAAATTGCAAAGCACCGTGCAGATGAATTGGCTGCGTCCGCCGAGCGCGAAGCGCGGATTGCATTGCACCGCGCGCGCTACGCAGAACCCCGATGGCGCGGTTGTTTCCGTCGCTATCGCGGAACCCTGCAACGCCGACACGGCGACCCGAAAATCCATCCAAAGAGCGGTTCATCTGGCCTCCCCGCTACCGCACGAAGGCTACGACGAGGTGTTCGAACGCAAAGTGGATTTGGTGTTTCGGTACGACAAGTGAGCAATGTCAACTTCTGCCCCGTTGCTGCTCGATGGCCAAGGTCGGGTGAATCCAACCAGCCGCCCGTTGATCAAGCCAGGAACTGATAGCCAGGGCGATAGGCTTCCGCACCCACGGCGTAACCCGCCATCGCGTTGTGGCGATCGCCAAGCGAGCACGAGTTCTTCGTCGCCCGTACACATTACCCATCCGCAAAGCACGCGAAATGGATTCGAAAACGGCCGTCGTCGCGTGTGGCCGCCACAGGCGACCGCACGAATGAGCGATCCAGATTGCCGTATCGCCCGATCGTGCGCTTGCTCGCGCGAGCACACGCCATCAACCATTACGCGACCGGGCCGCCCTGACGACAGACTAGCGCACCGCCACCGACTTCTTGCCGCTCGACACGTCCAGCCCATCGCGCAAAGCGGTAGCCCACACCGTGATCGCCGAGCGTATCCAGTTCTTCGCGTCCATCCAGGCAACGTCCGTCGTTCCTGGACCGACCTCCTGGTCGAACGCGTGCAGGATCAGCTCGCCACTGACCGAATCGCGCACGTCGACAACGAGGGAGGCCTTACCAACCGACCGGGCACCCATTTCGTCGCCGTGAGCGGCATTGGCCTCCAACGCAACGAGCACGAAATCGACGATCGCCGGACTGACCTCCGCCACGTCTTCACCGGGCACCTCGACGATGGTGTAGCCGCCTGCTTTTAAGGCTGTCTCCGCCTCGGCACGCACCATATCGGTCACCTCGGCGAGGATCGGCTTCAAATTCATCGGCGTCTTGCTGGCACTGCCGGACTTGGCATTGCGCCAGTCGCGGTTCGGCAACACCACTGCCGGCTTCAGCAGAACCTTGGAATATCCGTCGAGCCGCGCCGCGGCACGCACATAGACCATGTCCAACCCGTTTGCGCGGATGGATTTCAGACCTTCCTTTTTCCATAACTCCATTGCTTGCTTCGGCGTTGTCGGCAGATTGGAACTCTCGGCAGCCACGCTGCCCGAGCAAATCGCCAGCATGACGCCGACCGACAAAACACCGTTGACTAATTTACCTGCACGCATGGTGGGCCCTGTGGAGTGAGTGGTACCTGCGCAAGCGTGCCGGTATTTTCCAAAATAAGGAAGTCGCAGCGAGTCGCACCGTATTCTGATTGCGAGATACTGAAGCGAGGCCGCTGGCCAAGGCCTCAATGCGACAGTCCGTCGCGACCGCTGATTCCGCAAACGCGTATGTCCGATCAGCGTATCGCTCGCAGGTGCGCTCGCTTGCGCGAGCACACGCTACCTCGCTGGCGGACGCGAAAGACGTTGGAGTCCGCTTGCGCTCACCCCAACGTACCGGGCTGTGAACGCACGCTACCAGGCTT
>JBDTLV010000169.1:0-6746 GCA_039934615.1 Tahibacter sp. | reverse complement strand
ATGGTGGGTCGTGATGGATTCGAACCATCGACCAACGGATTAAAAGTCCGATGCTCTACCACTGAGCTAACGACCCACGGAACCGCACTGGCGGGCATTGCGAAACACGGCCCGCGCGAGGGACGCGAAGTTTAGGGCCAAGCGGCGCGGCAGACAAGCGCGCGCGTGACATACGTTCATCGATAGCGGGTCGGGTCGGCGATGCCGGCGGCGCGGAAGCCGTCCGCGCGCAGGCGACAGGCGTCGCAGTGCGCGCAGGCGCGGCCGTCTTGGTCAGCCTGATAGCACGAGACCGTCGCGGAAAAATCCACGCCGAGGCGGACGCCTTCGCGGGCGATATCGGCTTTGCTCAGGCGCATCAGCGGCGCGCGTACGCGCATGCCGGCACCCTCGACACCGGCCTTCGTCGCGAGGTTTGCGAGCCGGTCGAAGGCTTCGATGAATTCCGGCCGGCAATCCGGGTAGCCGGAATAATCGACCGCATTGACGCCGCAGTAAATGTCACTCGCGCCGAGCACTTCCGCCCAGCCCAGCGCTATAGACAGCATGATGGTGTTGCGCGCCGGTACGTAGGTCACCGGAATGCCGCTGCCGCCGTCTTCGGGAACCGCGATATCGGCAGTCAATGCCGAGCCGCCGATGCTGCGCAAATCGACCGTGACGGTCTTGTGCTCGGTCGCACCGAGCATCGCGCAGACGCGGTCGGACGCAACCAGCTCGGAGGCATGCCGCTGGCCGTAGGCCACGCTGAGCGCGTGCACGGCGAAACCCTCTTCGCGGGCGAGCGCCAGCACGACGGCCGAATCCATGCCGCCGGAAACCAGTACGACTGCGCGTTTGTTCATTGTTGGAGGAATCCCGTTTGTGCGATCCGGCTCAATGACCCGGCTCATCGCCCCAGAGAAATTTGTGCAATTGCAGCTGCAGGCGGACCGGCAGACGATCTGCCAGCATCCATTCGGCCAACTGGCGCGGCGCGAGCTTGCCGTACACCGGCGAAAACAGCACCTGGCAACGCGCCGTCAGCGGATGCTCCGCGAGCACGCCGCAGGCCCAGTCGTAATCGACCCGATCCGCGAGCACGAACTTGACCTGATCGCCGCTGCGCAGATCAGCGAGATTCTCCCAGCGATTGCGCGCCGATTCGCCGGAACCCGGGGCCTTCAGATCGACCACGCGACGCACGCGCGCATCGACAGCGCTGATGTCCAGCGCACCGGAAGTTTCCAGCGAAACTTCATAGCCGGCGTCGCACAGGCTTTCGAGAAGTACCAGGCAGCGCTTCTGCGCGAGCGGCTCGCCGCCGGTGACACAGACGTGACGTGCGCCATGCTGCGCGACCTCGGCGAGAATCGCTTCGATGCTGTGCCAACCGCCGCCGTGAAACGAATATGCGGTATCGCACCAGACGCAGCGCAAGGGGCAGCCGGTCAGGCGGATGAACACGGTGGGCCAGCCAACAGCATCGGCCTCACCTTGTATCGAATGGAATATTTCCGTTATGCGCAGTCGCGCCGACGAGTCGGCGGCGACTGGATCGTCGACGGCGGTTTCACTGTTGGACATCGGAACACCCTCGACGCTGCCCGCTACGGGCAGCGCGCGATTAACGCACGCCTTCGAGTTTCAGCGCACGCAGACGGCCCTGGGCGAGACGCGCCACGGTCGTATCGGGATACTTCTGCACCACACGGTTCAGCGTTGCTTCGGCCGGCGCCCACTGCTTGAGCTCGTACTGGCAGTAGCCGGTCTTGAGCAAGGCGTCCGGTGCTTTCTGGCTGTCCGGGTACTGCTTGAGCAGGGTCTGGAACGTATCCAGCGACACGCGGTAATTCTGCGTGACGTAGTAGGACTCGCCGAGCCAGTAGTAGGCATTGGCCGTCAGATCACTGGTCGGATGCTGATCGATGAAGATCTGGAAGCGGCGCGCCGACTCGGCGTAGCGTCCGTCTTTCAGCGCGGCAAAGGCTTCGTCGTAGCTGGCCTTCTCCGAGCCTGCGTCGATCACCGGCGTTGCTGCGCTGGCGGGAATCGATGCGACGCTCGGATTGCGAACCGGTGCCGGTTCCTGCTGCACGGGTTCGAATCCCGCGTCGGCGGCGTCCGTCGTCGCCGGAGCGGTCGTGGTCCCGTTAACCGGTGCACTACTCGGAGCGCCCAGCTGGATATCGTCGAGCTGTCCGTTGTTCGCGGCCGGCGCGTGACCCGCACCGCCGCCTTCGAGGCGCCCGAGGCGCGAATCGAGGTCGATGTACTGTTGCTTGTTGCGCTCTTTCTGCTCATCGAGCTGATGGCGCATTTCTTCAATTTTGCCCTGCAGCTGCTGAACTTCGCTCTGCAAAGACTGGATCTGGTTGACCAGGTCGACATTGCCCTGCCCGGCCTGTGCCAGCAGTTCGAGTTTTGCAACCCGTTCGGCCAGACTCAAGCGTTGCGCGGCAGCCGGCAAAGGAACAGCAGCGATGGCCACAAGGGCCACCGCTGCCGTGATGCTGGCACGAAACATTTTCAAAGGTGCACGCATCGGGTTCGCTACGCCTTACTTGGCGGTGTAGACGATTTCGACGCGACGATTCTTGCCCCAGCAACTTTCGCCGTGTTCGCGGCAGACCGGACGCTCTTCGCCGTAGCTCGTGACATTGAGCTGCGAGGAAGCGGCACCGGCAGCGGACAAGCCGCTCTGCACCGCGTTGCCGCGACGCTCGCCGAGGCCCAGGTTGTATTCACGCGAACCGCGCTCGTCGGCATTGCCTTCGAGGGTCACGCGTGCGTCCGGGAACTGGCGCAGGTAGGCAGCGTGGCAGCTGATCTGCTCGCGGAACTCGCCCTTGATTTCGGTCTGGTCCAGATCGAAATACACGACGCGCTGACGCAGGCAAGCGTCGGTGTCGAGGCTGTCGCGGGTGTACTTGCCACCGTTGTCGCGCGGCTGGGTGATCGGGTCGTTATGCGTCGGGCTCTCAGGTTGCGGCTTAACTTTCGTCTTCGCGCAACCGACAGCGGTGACGCACAGCAGGGCGGCGATGGAAAGGCGGATCGTATTGTTCATTTGTGTCTTCCTCGGAGGTCAGGTCAATAACGCAAAATATGTACAAAAACTTGCACCGGTGGACCGGCGTCTTCTATCGTTGCCGGAATGGTCCCCAGGCTGGCTCACGCACGTCGCCATCGGCGAGCACGAGACGCTGGCGCACCCTGCCATCCGTCGACACCGCATACAGCACACCGCGCGGACCTTCCGTCGCGGCATAGAGCAGCATGCTTCCATTCGGCGCGAAGCTGGGCGCTTCGTCCAGGCTACCGGGTGAAATGACGCTCATCCGGCCCGCGCCGCTGCTACGGTCCAAAACCGCGATACGATACACATTTCCCGCGCCCTGTGCCATAGCGATCTGCTTCCCGTCATAGGAAAGCGAGGCTTTTGCATTGTAGTCGCCCTGGAAGGTGATCCGGCTGGCATCCCCGCCGCCGACCGGAACTTCGTACAACTGCGGCTTGCCCGAGCGGTCCGAGGTGAAGATCAGGCTCTGTCCGTCGGCGCTCCACTGCGGCTCCACGTCGATCGCAAAGTGGCTGGTGACGCGGGTCACGTCGCGGCTGGCCAGGTTCATCACGAAGATGTCCGGGTTGCCGAGGTAGGACAGGGTCAGAGCCAGGCGCGAGCCATCCGGCGAGAATGCGGGCGAGCCGTTAATGCCCTTGCGGTTGGACACGACCTGACGCGCGCCGGTTGCGATTTCCTGGATATAGATCGCCGAATCGCCGCGCTCGAACGAAACATAGGCGAGTTTGCGACCATCCGGCGACCAGTTCGGCGACAGCAGCGGCTCCTTCGAGCGCACCACGACCTGCGGGTTGTAGCCATCTGAATCGGCGACCATCAGGGTGTACTGGATGTTCGGGCTCAGGCCGGCGGCGGTGATGTAGGCGATGCGCGTCCAGAACGCGCCGCGCACGCCGAGGATTTTCTCGTAGACCAGATCAGCGATCTGATGGCCGACACCGCGCAGGTCGGTGCGCTGACCGGTGATCGCGAGCGCGAGCAGGCTTTCCTGCTTGGCCACGTCGAACAGCTCGAACTCGACGCGCATCGCGCCGGCGTCCGCATCACGTACGCGGCCGACCACGATGTACGCCTGCTTGAGCAGGTTCCAGGTCGGAAACTTGATATCGCTGCCGCGCGTCGGAAATTCCACAATGTCGGGTTTCGCGAGCGACTTGAACTTGCCGGAACGTGCCAGATCCATGCGCACCACATCGGAGGCATCGGTCTCCGGCGGCACCCCGGCACCTTCAAATGCGAACGGCACGACCGTCACGGGCAAGGCCGATGAGGTGCCCTTGTCGATGACGATGGTTGGCACGTCGCTGGCCAGACCCTGGGCCATAGCCACAGTGCCGAAAAGGCACATGAGCAGTGCGCTGGTAAATCGTGCGATGGTTTTCGCTCGCATGGTGATCGCCTCTATCCGTCGTATTTAAATTCGAATTTGAACTCGCGCCGGAACACCGGCTCGTAACCCTTGTACGGCAACGCACCGCGTTTGACGGCCTGGATCAGTGAATCCTGGGTCAATGGATCGGCATTGCAAGGCGTGGAGACCACGACATTAATCACGTCGCCACCGGGGATCTGGATGATCCGCAGCATGCAGCTCAGGCCCGGCTGGGCACTTTCGGGACGCAGCCAGTTTTCGACCACCGAATTCTTGATCGCGGCAAAATACTGCGCTTCCAGTCCCTCGTCCTTGCCTTCCTGACCGGTGGTGGCCTGCTCGGCCTCCATCAGTTCGGCAAGGCGCTTCTGATCGAGCTTCTTGTCCTTCTCGGCCTGCTCCTTGGCCTGCTTGTCCAGCAACTGTTTCTTTTTCTCTTCTTCCAGTTGTTTCTTCTTTTCCGTCGCGTCGGCTTTCTTCTGTTCCTCGAGCAGGATCTGCTCGCGCTTGTGACGCTCGTCCTGCTCTTTCTTGTCCTGCTCGGCCTTCTCGATCGCCAGTGCGGCGATGCGGTCCTGGTCCTTGGTGTCTTCCTTCGGCGGTTCGGGCGGCGGTGCCTCGACCGGCTTGGGCGGTGTGGGCTCCGGCGGTTTGGGCGGCGCGGGTTTGGGCTTGCTGTTCTTGGGTTTGGGCGCTGCCGCAGGTCCGATGAGCGTGGCCTCGATCACCGGTCCCGGGATCGCCACGACGATAGTGCTGCGCGTCCACCACACGCTGACCGTGACCACCGCCACCACGCACAGGTGCACCAGCAGCGAGTAGCCGAAGGCGCGCCATTTTTCCTGCGGAGTTTCCATGCGCAAAGTCAGCGCACCGGATCCGGCACGGGCTGGCTCATCAGGCCGACCTTCGGAACGCCCGCCTGCTGCAGCAAGACCATCGCGTCATAGACCTTTTTGTACTCGACGCGGCCGTCGCCGGCAACGTAAACCGGTACTTTGGGATTTTGCCGGACAAAGGCGGCCATCTTGTCGCCGAGCGCCTTCTCGTCGATCGCCTCGCGCTCGCCCTTGTCGAGTTTCAGATACAGCTTGCCGTCATGATCGACGCTGACCACGACAGGATCCTTCTCGATGCTGATCGACTTCGCATGCGACTCGGGCAATTCGATGTCCACGCCCAGATTGAGCAGCGGCGCGGTGACCATGAAGATGATCAGCAGCACCAGCATCACGTCGATGTACGGCACGACGTTGATCTCGGCCTTGAGCTTCTTGCGGCGACGGTTGCGATAGCTGGATTGCATCAGAGGCTCCAACGGGCGACAGATGGACGCGGGGTCGCGTTCATTCGTCGACGTGCGCCTGGCGCTGCAGGACCGAGGAGAATTCCTCGGTGAAAGTATCGAAACGCGTGCTGACGCGCTCGACCTTGTTCGAATAGCGGTTGTAGGCCCAGGAGGCCGGAATGGCCGCCACCAGGCCCATGGCCGTGGCGATCAGGGCTTCGGAGATGCCCGGCGCGACCATCGCGATGGTGGCTTCCTTGACGCTGCCCAGGCCCTGGAACGCGGACATGATGCCCCACACCGTGCCGAGCAGGCCGATATAGGGACTGATCGACCCGACATTGGCGAGAAATTCCAGATTCTGTTCGAGGCGATCCAGCTCTCGCGTGAGCGCCACGCGCATCGCGCGTTGGGCCCCTTCGAGCATGGTGCGCGGGTCCAGGCCGCGTCGCTGGCGCAAGCGCGCGAACTCGCGGAAGCCCGCCTCGAAGATGCCTTCGATGCCGCTGATCTGATCACCGCGGCCGCTGACCTCACGGAACAGCGCAGCCAGATCCGCACCGGACCAGAAGCGTTCTTCAAAATCGTTTGCGCTGCCCAATGCGTTTTTCAGCATCATGTGCTTGCGGAAGATGATCATCCAGGACAAGAACGAAAACAGCAGCAGCACCGCCATCACCAGCTTGACGAACAAGCTTGCGTGGAGCACCAGCTGGAGCAGATTCAGATCGCCGTTCATGTATTGGAAATCTCCACAAACAAACCTTCGGGAATGGGACAAGGACGGAACGTGTTCGCATTGATGCAGGCAGCACGCACGCGCGCATTGATCAGGATCGCTGAATCCGCGCCGCGCACGATCTGCTGGGTGAACACCAGGCTCGCACTGCGTCGGTCGCTCAATGTCACGGTAACGCTGAGCTGATCATCCAGTCGCGCGGGCTTGAGGAATCCGATCGACAGGTCGCGTATCACGAACAGGATGCTATTGTCGGTGCGCAGGCGTTCCTGCTCAATCCCCA
>JBDTLV010000168.1:0-7437 GCA_039934615.1 Tahibacter sp. | reverse complement strand
CCGAGTGCGATCACGTGCAGACTGCCAGCGGCAAATTGTGGATTACGCTGCGGACCTACTCCGCCGAAGGTCGCCTCCGCCTGATCGATCTGCAATTCGAAGCGCGCCGCAACGGGGCCGCAGAACTGCAGCTCTGCCGGCGTCGGGGGAACACTCACGAACGCGCCACCAAGCTGGCGATAGGCGCCATCGGCTTCGACGTCGACTTGTCCGGAACGTCCTCGCTCCAACGCGATGCGTCCGAAATCCAATCCGCGCACCACGCGCAATTCAAAGGGAAACGCACACGACGTTCGAGTTTCCGCAGCCGGCGATTTGACAATGGTCTCGCTGCCGGCGGTTCCGGCCAGCGTGGTGGCTACCCCGAAGCAGAGTTGACGCGTGAGCGATCGCAACCTCATGGTGTAAAATCCACATTATTGATTTGTAGGGTTTCGCGGGTAACCGACACCTTGCGTTCTGCCGGTGTACGGGTGTTGGCGCTCACGCGCACCGACCAGAGCCCGGGTTTCACGCGTTCGAACACGTAGTAGCCATCGATCTGCGAGGCTGCCCGAGCCGCCGTATGACCTTCACCATCAACCAATTCCATGCGAGCGCCCTGAAGGGGTAGCCGGGTAGTGCCGGCAATGCGGTAAACGTGTCCTTCGATCGAGCCGGTTTCGATCACTGGAAATTCGGCGCGGAAGACCGTTCCGGGGCGCGCCTGGAAGCTGAGCGCGTCCTCGCGCATTTCGAAGAACGGATCGCGCAGCGAGCGCGGATCGACCGACAGATCGGTGCGCGAAAACGTCGGCAACGAATCCAGGAAAACGTGTCCGGAGGCATCCGAAACGCCAGGCCTGGCCGCATCATCGACGCGCAGTACGGCACCGGGCTGTGGCTCATCCGTCAGTGGGTCGAATCGACCGTTATTGTTGCGGTCAAGAAACACGAGAGGTTCGGCCAGTCCGCCCGATGCCAGCCTCCGCGAGCTGAACCGAGGGTGCCCGCTCTGGTCGAATGCAAATGAAATGGATAGTTCCACACTGGCATAATTGCCCAACGTATCACTGTGACCGCCAACGATGCGGCCAGTGAAATCGATGAAGTCTCGGGAAAAATAGGCACTGACGTCGTCTTCCTGTCCTTCCATCTGACGCGAGTAGTTGAAACCCAGGTTTGAACGCTTTCCGATCGACCACTGTCCGGATAAGTTGATGCCATCGACGCCGCCCTCGCGGGCCGCGAGTTGCGCGCGCAGATGGGCGGAGCCGAGGTGGAACGTCGCCGCGCTGCGAAGCTGCCAGAGACGGCCGGTGGTATTGTCGAAGCGAAGCCGCTGCTGCTGGAGTTCGTGTTCGAACGAGATGCCGCCGATCTGCTGTCGCAGGACAAGTGCCAGGCGCGTTTCTTCTCGCCCGCTCAGGTAATCGTCGCGAGTAATTTCCAGACCGATATCGGATCCATGCAGCCATGTCATCGTCAGTGGACGATTGAGGCGCACGAAGATTTCCCGGTCGAGCAGCGCGCCACCACGGGTGGATTCTGGAGTCGTCAAACCGCGGTAATCGCTCAGGCGAGCGGAAACGCTGGTGCCCGCGATCTGAGTGATAAAACCCAGATTGCCCCCGACGCGGCGGTTGGCCTGAGCGACGACGTCCAGATTGATCGAGACGTTGCCGAGTGAGGCGCGCACGATGCCGCCGGCAAAATCATCGAGTTTCGCGAAGGGTTCGCTGGAGGTCGGCGCGCGCGCCAGGAAGCCACCGAGTGTGAGCCATTCCAAGACGCCGTAGCGCATTTCGATCGAGGCCACGGGCGCGCGGTTGCCGGGGCTTTCGCGACCGATTCCGAGTAGCGTCGATCCGGGTTGGTGCGCCGACATGCGTCCCCGCCACTCGCCAGCGGGAATTCGATCAGCGCCGACGCGAACATGGCGGAATTCCTCGCGGCGTTCGCCTCCGGGTCCATAGAACGTAAGGCGGTATTGGTTCTCGCCAAACAACACCGGCAGTCGTTCGAACAGGTATCGACCATTGTTGGAAACCTGCTGGAAACCCAGCAGTTGACCATTGCCGTACACCTCGACCTGCCAGCCGGGCGGCGCATCGCCTTCGATGCGCGTTGCATCGAACTCGGTTTGCTGATCCAGCGGAAAACTGCTCAGTGTGAAACCACGTCCGCCCCGCGCGCTGCCAACCAGTGGCAGGTTTGTCGCGTACACATCGCCGAACTCGGCACGCGTCAACGGTGGCCATCCGAACACGTCGCCATCCACGCTTTCGCGCGTCAGCCGCAGGCGCACTTCATCCAGGCCGCGCTCGCTCGCGCCGAGAAAAAGCGCCGCGTTGAGAAACGCGAGATCGCCCGTCAGCAAGGCGCGCAGTCCGAACTGCGACGTCGAACCGGATGAGGTGGTCAGCAATTGCAGGTCGCCTGATGGGAGTCCCCAGACTCGGTACGGAAACGCGTGACGCGACGCGATCGCCGTTGCCGCGGGTACCGATTTCGTCAGGGCCGCATGCTCCTTGTCGCGACGCAACCGTGCGGTCAGCGGGAGTTCCCGCGTCGAAACCAGTTGAAGGACGAGATTCTGCAAGTCCAGTTCGACGCGGATCGGCAGCAGCTTTGCGACGAGGGCGACGGAAACCCACATCTGCTCGTCGATTACCAGAATCTCGTCAGGCCCCAACGCAAGAGTCTTGCCGTCGATCACGGCCTGCTCGCTGTCCGCGTCGAGTGAGAAATTCGCGAGGCCACCGCTTCCCGTGACGCGTGAAGGGGTCGGCGATTCGACGATGAGCGACAATAGACTCGCGGTGTTCAATAGCGGAACGTAAAGTGTGCTTTTGTGGCGAAGTACCATAAAGTCTTTCGCGACACTCACACTATCGAGCACAGCGGTAACCGGCATTTCATCTTCTTGAGATGGCACCGGATCGCTGCAGGCTGCCGCGCTGCAATACAAGAGCAGCGCCGCGCACAAAATCCGGGTCCGGAACGTCCGGACGCGGAGTCCTGCCCGATCACGGTTCATCGCACGTCAGACGGGTGTGCAGCGGCGATCGACCGGCTGGCTTCCGGCAGCAGCATTGTCTGCGAGCACGCCCACGCAGATCTGCGCTGGCATGCCGCTCGGTGTGGGCAGTAGAAAGTGGTAGTCACGTTGATCCAGATCGGCGTAGACGCTATAGCGGCGCCTTGCGATTTCTCCGGCGCGACCGGGCAGCACCGTCTGATTCGTATCGAAGACCAGCATGCCGATGGCGCTGCCACCGGTGTGCTGATTCAGCAAAGACAGGTCGATTTGTATGGCTTGGGCGCCGGCGCGTTGCGCCTTGACGTTGCCGAGTTCGACGCTACCGGGCCCAACCCCGTGCCGGACCATGATGCGCACGGCACGCGCCACCGTGACCGGGATTTTCAGCTCAACCTCACCGACGACAGCGGGTTCCTCAGTGGACCCGGCGGGGCTTGCGCTCAGCGGAGCGCCCATGTTGCGCAGGCGCAGATGCAACCGATATTCGCCATTTGGAAGATCGGAAGGTGCACGAAAAGCCACTTTTACGACTTGTGCACCGCCGGGGTCGAGCTCGAACTGACGCGGCGCGAAGCGCAGCAGCGCGGCGGCACTGAGTGGAAGGGAATCCACTTCATCGAGAAATCCATCAGGACGCATGCGAAACAGCGCCGGCTCGACGCGAAAACTAACCGGGCGCTTCTCGGTATTGGCGACCGTGATCTCGCCGGACCGTTGCTGATCGGTCAACACCAAACTGCCCGGAGTCAGCAGAATCGATTGAGCGGCGACGCCTGAGGGCAACAGGAGCCCAAGCTCAGTCAGTATGAGCCAGAGGAAACAAGACGTGCGCGACATGGTGGCAATTCCCTGTGCGACATTGCTCCGGCACATTGAAGCCGCGCTGACTGGCGCGCGAAGCAAGCGGTGGGAAAACGCCAGCGTGTGGAAGCCATGCTGGCGTTCACCGCAAAGAGGCTTCAATCAGTGACGGTGAGGGTGACCGCCGAAGACGTGTAGACGCCTGCAAAGGCCAGTGCGGTCGGGATCGACAGCGCACCACCAATGTAGACCGTTTCATTGCCAATAGCTGCTGTTTTTGACAACGTCAGGGACGAGGACAATGTGTGGGCCGCACCATCATCGAGCAGGACGCCAGCCAGCGTCGGGCTGGTCCAAGTACCGCCCGCGCCGCTGAGGGCCGCCGTCGCATCGCTCGGTGTTCCATCGCTGCCTTCATTGGCAATCGTGCAAGCCGCAGAGCCGTTTCCACCCACTGGAATGACACTCGCGTCGTTGGAAGACGCGGCACCCGCAGCCGTCGCGGCGACGGTCACGATGGCCGCTGTGTTCGCAGCACGGTAGATAATTTTTCCAAAACGAACATCGCTCGTGCAGTCCACAGTCAGCGCAGCCTGAACGTCCGCTGTCGCATCGAACGACGAGGTGGAGTCATAACCAAACGCCGAGCCGCTCAGCAACGCCACGACGGAAACGCTGAGGACTTTGAAAGACATAGTGTGCAGGTTCATGAGGTTTTCCCTTGAGAAGAAGGTTCGTCGCTGCAGGGCAACGGCGGGAGTAAAGGTGAATCAACGAGGGGAGCCACAGCGACGTAGCGGGAGAACGCGAACCGTGAAATCGACGTCGAGGACGTCGCTAGAGTGGTGGACGAAACCTGGAAGTCGAAGACCCTCGGTCGCCCCACTTGCCCCTTTGCGAGGCATGGACACACGGTGCACCTTCACGCCCGAACGCGTAATACGTACAGATGCCTACCCTTCTTGGATCTGGTCTGCATTGTAATAATGTATAGATATAACTTGTCACGAACTGCGCCGTTTTATCCGAGCTCGCAAGCGAAATCTTGCGCTAGATCAAGATGGCTCTCATGCCTTGCCGTATGCTAAGGCCGCTCCCCGGAGGTAGTGTCATGCCAGAACGTGAACGACTCACGAACGAAATGGACGCACTGGAAAAGCGTCTGACTGCGCAGCTCACGCATGCGCCGGTTGATGACGCGTTCTGGTTGGTCTTCGATCGGAAACGAAAGGCGATCGAGATGGGGGTTGGCCCTGCAGATCTGGAATTCGTGCGCAATCGGATTAATGGAATATTGGCGGCACATCATCTCGCCGCTGGCGGACACGGCAGACGCTGCTGAATGGGGGCATTTGGTTTTGTGAGCTAGTCGCTGCAAGTGCGCAGCCTGGAATTGGAAAATCAGCGCCAACGCGCCGGCGCCGCGTCGTCACCGCCCATCGACTGGCTTCCGAAGAATCCGGTTTCCCTGATGCTGTCCGAGGAGCGGCCACCCGCACCGGCAAATCATTGATGCGTGCTTGCGGCGAGCACGAACCAAATAGCCAACCGATGAATGAGTCCACTGCGTTTCCGTTGCCGCCAGCACAGACCGGAAGGCATGCCGGTCGCACAGATCAGCATGGAACTATTCGCAGTTCCTCAGCCCGCTCTGGGCAGGCTTGAGTGCGGGCTCAATCGGACACCGCTGGGCGGTCATATCAAGCATGGAAGACCCGGTCGTGTAGACGGCACCGACCAGCGGTCCGATCATTTCACCCCGGTTGGGATGATCGATCAGCACGACGGGATTTCGCTCGAGGTCCTCTGGCGCTGAACTCCTGAAACTTTCCGCGATGGAGTCGGTGTACAAAGCGACAGATTCGGTTTCGGATACTTCGATCACACGCATCGCTTGCCAGTGGTCGCGATAGACAACGTCGGCGATGTCCTGAAGCTCAAGACCTTCGCTGATGCCGTCGCGACGGCCTGACGAGAGTGTGATGCGATAGCGCAGGACACGCTCTGGCAACGGGACGACTGGACCCCGCTCCGCCGTATTTTCCACCAGTTCGACGCGCGTGGAATGCACGTGCAAAGGTGTCGTCCGGATATAGCCGCGTGCGGAGTCGGGCAACAGCGGCGCACCCTCCGCAGCGCGCGCTTCATCGCCTTGCTTGAGCAGGAACTCGCCGTCAGCGCTGCAACGCGGCTCTACGCCGAAGTTGATGGCCCGCGCGAAGCTGGCCAATTGCCCGGGCGCGATCAGGTAGTGACGTTCGCCCCATTCCACCGTGTACAAGCTATCAGGTGTGACGTCAGAAAATTCATGCTGCTCAGCCAGCGCATGAAGGTCGATGCGATGGGCTGATTGCTGCGATGTTCCGAAACTTCGCACCAAGGGTCCCATACAGCTCCTTAATTCAAGAGCGAATCCGCTCGCTGGGACCAGTCGGAACGTGGTCCCCTCGAAAGCGAAGCCCGCTTGATATTGTCCGGTCCAGACATCAGCGTGAGGCTGTGCGATGGCTGTGTCGAGCACCCCACCCAAGCGCTCCCATTCGACTTCGAAGTCCAGTGGCGGCGGATGTGCTTCGGCGCGCGCCTTGCTGTCGGCCTGCGTGACGAGGTAGCTGCCGAGCAAGCCTCCGGCCGTCAACAGGCCGAGGAGCAAGGTCCATGCAGCAATGGATACCATGCGCACATTCATTGATTTCAGCATTCCTTGGTGGTCGATCCACGTGGTGATCGCGAAGCGCGCGGCGCAACGGCTTTGCCTGCGAGGAAGCGCAACGGCACGCGCAAAGCCAGCCGAGCTTCGATCTCAGTTCTCGTGGATCGAACTTGTGTGATGGTCCGAATTGTTCCGATTGATACCTTGCGTGCCTTTCGCGCGATGCGTTTGGCCGAGCAGGATGAGATGTGTTGACTGCCCCTTGCATCGGGAGGCCGATATACGTACATTCGTACGTATGGACCTGACCGAAGCCCTCACCGCCAACCAGCAACGCGTGCTGGACTATATCCGCAGCTGCTTTGCGGAGCAGGATCGCGCGCCCAGCCTGCGTGAGATTGCGGAAGCACTGGGGCTGCGCAGCCACAGTTCCGCCCAGGATTATATCGAAGCCCTGGTGCGCAAAGGCGCCCTGCAGCGTTCGCCGCATCATCGCGGTTTGCGCCTGGCGGAAAGCGTATCGCGCCATCGCCCTGCCCTGCGCGAGCTGCCGCTGGTGGGCCGCGTCGCAGCAGGCAGTCCGATCCTGTCCGATGCCAATGTCGAAACCTCGTATGCGATCGATGCCGCCCTGTTCCGGCCGCGCGCGGATTTTCTGCTGCGCGTCGTCGGTCTGAGCATGCGTGATGCCGGCATCCTCGATGGCGATCTGATCGCCGTGCACCGCACCCAGGACGCCGATGACGGACGCATCGTCGTGGCGCGTCTGGATGAAGAAATCACGGTCAAGCGCCTCAAGCGTGAGCGCGACCGATTGTTGTTGCTGCCGGCCAATCCGGATTTCGCGCCGATCGAAGTCGATCCGCGGCGCACGGACAATTTCGCGATTGAAGGTTTGTATGTCGGTGTAATTCGTCAGTGGGCAGTGTGACTCTGCTCCGGCACAGGGACGTGCCAACTT
>JBDTLV010000167.1:0-7501 GCA_039934615.1 Tahibacter sp. | reverse complement strand
CGGTCAATCTGGATCAGTTGATTTCGCGACGTATTGCCTTTTTGACCGATTACCAAAATGTCGCGTATGCGCAGCGCTACCGCGAGTTCGTCGAGAAAGTGCGCCTTGCGGAGCAGGCCCGGGTCAAGGGTTCCAGCGCGTTGACCGAGGCGGTTGCACGCTATGCGTTCAAGCTGATGGCCTACAAGGATGAGTACGAAGTCGCGCGGCTGTATTCCAAACCGGAATTCCTGCAGCAGATCAACGACAGCTTCGACGGCGACTTCAGGCTGCATTTCCATCTGGCTCCGCCGCTGCTGTCGCGCCGCGACGCCGATGGTCACCTGATCAAGCGCGAGTTCGGACAGTGGGTGCTCAGTGCATTCCGCGTGCTGAAGAACTTTCGCGGACTGCGCGGTGGTGCCCTGGATATTTTCGGCAAGACCGCCGAGCGCCGCATGGAGCGGCAGTGGATCACTGACTACTTCGCGGTCATCGAAGAACTGCTCGCCACGCTGGACGCGGACAAGTTGACCCTCGCGGTGCAGATCGCGAGCGTGCCGGAGCAGATCCGCGGCTACGGTCACGTCAAGGAGGAGCACGAAGCGAAAGCGCGCGCACTCTGGAACGACCTGCTTTCGACCTGGCGCAATCCGCGTGCGCTGGATGTGAAATTGGTCGCCTGAACCCCGGCACAGCGGTCGGTCGGCAGTGACGACGCGACCGCTATCCCGATCGACCGGAAACGCCGCATAATCGGCGTTTCTCTGTGTCACCGGTGCGTAGTGCGCGCGCCGGCCTATCGGGACGAACATGGATCGGTCGCGGTTCCTCGAATTGCTGGCAGAGCTGGACTGGAGCGCTTACTTCGGGCGTGCGGCGCTGGAACGCGGCGAGCGCTATGCGGAGAAGGGTCAGGTCATCGAGCTCGACTACGCGGCCCGCGATGGCAGCGGCGTGTTGCACGGTCGCGTGCAGGGCAACCAGGCCGAGGCATACACGACGACCCTGACGATCCGCGAACCTGGTCGTCTGGCCGACGTGCGCAGCGAGTGCAGCTGTCCGCTCGACAGCAAATGCAAGCATGTCGCCGCGTTGATGACGGAAGAGCTCGGCACCTTGCTGGAAATGATCCGTGCGCCGAGCGGACTTTTGCGTTCCAGCCTTGCCGCCAGTGGAGTGGCACCAGCGATCGACAGCACCGCCACCGCGAAACCCGCTTTGCCAGACTTGCGCCCCTGGGATCACTGGCTGCACACGCTGCAGGTGCCGGCGCCTCCCGAAGCGCCACCGCCCGCCGAGCGCGTGCTCGGATTTCTCTTCCAGATCACCCAGGGCACACCTCCGGCGCTGTGCGCTCAGGCCGTCTGGTTCAAGCAGGGCAAGCGTGGCGGATTGGTCAGCCCCAAGCCGGTGCAACCTTCCCCGGGGATGGCCGATCCCTGGGCGGGTCTGGATCCGGACCAGTTCCAGCGCATCGCGGAATTGCGCATGGCGCCGCTGGAGTACAGCCTTGGCGCGTCCTGGCATCGCCTGACCTCGCCACGCCACGAGGCATGGCTCAGTGACGTGCTTTCCAACGTCCCGTGTTTTTTTGGCAAGAATGCGACAACTCCCATTGTGATCGGGCCGCCGCGCACCCTGCAATGGCAGTGGCGCAGCGAAACCACCGGTGCGCAGCATCTGGCTCCGGTGATTGATGGTGCGTCGGACCACACCCGCCTGCTGCGCATCGCCGGTCTATGGCATTGGGATGCCGAACGTCGCGCAATCGGCCGCATCGACGCCGATGCGGCGCTCACCGAGCGCCTGTTGCGCGCGCCCCGCGTGCAGCCCGAACAGGCGCTGGCGCTGCGCGAACGCTGGCAGCACGCGAAACCGCTGGCCGGCCTGCCGGCGCCCACGGATCCCGGCAAAGTGGAAATCATCCGCACGGTGCCGGTACCGGTACTGCGTCTTGGCAGTCTGCCCGCGCGTCAGTACACACGGGGCCATGTACACAATTACCAGGCCGGCTGCCTGCAACTGAGCTACGACTACGCCGGCCAGCGCCTGCGACCGGCGGTAAACGGACCGACCGAACGACGCATGATCGGCACGAAAGTGGTGGAAATCGTGCGCGACCGCAGCGCGGAGATCGCCGCCTGCGAACGACTCGACCAGCATCGCCTGGTCGACGCCGCCGAGGTTGCGTTCACCCACGGCCTGAGCAGTTCGCGCCTGGAAGCCGGCGATTTCGTGCTGGAGCGCGGCCGCCATGAACTGGCGCCGCCGGATCATTTGCTGTCGCTGGCGCTGCGCCTGCAGGCCGACGGGTTCCAGCTCGAGTTCGATGCGGGCTCGCCGGTCGAAATCACCGCGCCACCGGACAGCTGGCACGCCGAAGTCGACGACAGCGGCAATCCCTGGTTCGACTTGAGCCTCGGCATCGAGATCGGTGGCGAACGTGTGGATTTGTTGCCTATTCTGCAACGCGCGCTGTCCGACCCATCGTTTCCAATCAAGGCCTCGCCGAAGGAAGCCGAAGACGCCGTATGGCTCGCACCGATCGACGATCGACGTCGCGTGCCGCTACCCGTCGCCCGCGTGCGCGCACTGATCGCTCCGCTGCTGGAATGGCTGGAGCAGGGTGAACTGCGTGACAGTCTGCGTTTGCGGCGCGCCCAGGCAGACATCATCGAGGAAGTATCCCGCAGCGCCGGCCTTCCCTGGAGCGGTGCGACCCGGCTCAAGGAAATGCTCGTTCAGCTGCAGGCGGCGCGCCAGCCAGTCATGGAGCCCGACGGATTCAATGCGACTCTGCGCGGCTATCAGCGTGACGGACTCGCGTGGCTGGATTTTCTCGCCGAAGCGCGCCTCGGCGGCGTCCTCGCCGATGACATGGGATTGGGTAAAACCGTACAAGTACTCGCTCACCTGCTGGCGGAAAAACAGCGCGGTCGGCTGGACGCGCCCGCTCTGGTGATCGCGCCGACCAGCCTGGTGTGGAACTGGCGCGCTGAAGCGCAGCGTTTCGCGCCGGATTTGCGTGTGCTGATCCTGCACGGCGCAACGCGGGAGGCGCGCTTCGAGGCGATTCCGGAGCACGATCTGGTCATTACGACTTATCCACTGCTCGCGCGCGACCGCGATCGCTTGATGCCATACCGTTACGCCCTGTTGATTTTCGATGAGGCGCAGGCCATCAAGAACGCGCGCACCCAGGCGGCGAAAGTGGTGCGCGAGCTCGATGCGGGGCGGCGACTCGCGATGACGGGCACGCCGCTGGAAAATCACCTCGGCGAGTTGTGGGCGCAGTTCGACGCCGTGGAACCCGGCCTGCTTGGCGACGAAAAAAGCTTCACGCGTCACTACCGCACGCCGATCGAAAAGCACGCCGACCCCGAGCGACAGGCGAAGCTGCACCGGCGCATCGCGCCGCTGATGCTGCGCCGGCGCAAGGAAGACGTGCTGACCGAATTGCCGCCCAAGACCATCATTCAGCGCGAAGTCCAGTTGCTCGGCAAGCAGCGCGAGCTGTACGAGTCGCTGCGCCTTGCCCAGCATGAGCGCGTGCGCGAAGCGATTCGCGAACGGGGCCTGGCGCAGTCGGGCATTGTCGTTTTGGATGCTTTGTTGAAATTGCGACAAGTCTGTTGTGATCCGCGTCTGGTCAAGCTTGAGCGCGTCCGCGGCAACGAGGAGTCGGCCAAGCTCGAATTGCTCATGGATCTGCTGCGTGAATTGGTCGCCGAAGGCCGGCGTGTGCTGGTGTTTTCGCAGTTCGCGCAGATGTTGGAACTCATCGAGCAGGCACTGGATGAAGAACAGATCGTCTACCAGACCCTGACCGGCAAGACCCGCGATCGCGCCGAGCTGGTCGAACGATTCCAGGCTGGCGCAGTGCCTGTGTTCCTGATCAGCCTGAAAGCCGGTGGTGTCGGTCTCAACCTGACCGCAGCGGATACGGTGATCCACTACGACCCGTGGTGGAATCCCGCGGTGGAGGCGCAGGCCACCGATCGTGCCCATCGCATTGGTCAAGACAAGTCGGTTTTCGTTTACAAGTTGATTTGTGCCGGAACCGTGGAGGAAAAAATTCAGGGCTTGCAGCAGCGCAAAGCAGACCTGGCACAGGCGGTGCTTGAAGGTGGCAGTACGCAGGCACTGCGCTTTGACGAGAGCGATCTGGCCGAGTTGTTCGGCGAAACGGTGTAGGCCACGGGCGCGGTCCGCGCACAGTCGACGACGAATCGGTGATGCTTCTGCGCGACATTGCGGTGTGCCGCCTCCCGGCGAACCGCCAGGCGCAGCCGACCCGGCTGCTGATCGCGCATGCCGCGACATCGCAGCAGCCACGAATCCGGATCCTGCCCTACACGGTGGGCGCTGCCGCCGTCTCCGCCAGTACACGTTGCAAGGTTTGCAAACGTACCGGTTTGGAAACGTAATCGTTCATCCCCGCGGCGAGGCAGTGCTCGCGTTCGGACGACTGTGCGTTCGCCGTCACCGCAACAATGCGCGTGCGTCGACCGTTGGCCAGACTGCGCATGCGTTCCGCGGTTTCATAACCGTCGATGCCCGGCATCTGGATATCCAGCAGGATCAGGTCGAACGGCTGCATGGTCAGCGCTTTCAGCGCTTCGAATCCATCGCCGACCCCGCTGGGATCCGCACCGAGGCGTTGCAGTTGGGCAATCAGCAGGCTGCGGTTGAGATCCACGTCGTCGACGACCAGCACGCGCAGGCCGGAATGGTCGCTGGTGGCGCTCAGATTCGGCACGATCGGCAGCGCAGTAGCGCCCGCATCCGCGCGTGCCAGACCGAGCTCCACGGTAAAGCGCGAGCCTTTGCCGATCGCCGATTCCACGGCAATCGAGCCATCCATCAACGCGACCAACTTGTCGATGATCGCCAGGCCCAGACCGCTACCCTGAAAACGTCGGCTGGCCGAGCCATCCGCCTGTTCGAAGGCGCGGAAGATGCGACCCTGATCTTCGGGTGCAATGCCGACGCCGGTGTCCGCGACGACGATCCGGATGCGTTCATCTGAAACGGCGGCGACGGTGACCGTGACGCCACCCTGTTCGGTGAACTTCACCGCGTTGCTGATCAGGTTGAGCACGATCTGACGCACGCGCAAAGCATCGCCTTTGCGCAGATCGTGCGGAGGAATCTCATTGTGGAATTGAATGCGCAACTTGCGATGATCGGCGACCGGCTGCACCGCGGTAACCGCCGCGCTGATTTCGTCGGCCACCGAAAACGGCTGGCTGGCGAGTTCCAGCTTGCCGGCGTTGATTCGGCTGAAATCGAGCAGGTCGTTGATCAGCTGCAGCAGATGTTCGGCCGAACGCAGGATCGCTTCGGTATCGCGCACATCGTCGACTGCGGACAAGCGCAGCCGCAGCAGCTCGGCGCTGCCGATGATGCCGTACAGCGGCGTGCGGATTTCATGGCTGGTGTTGGCGAGCAGGGAGTCGCGCGCCAGGATCGCATCGTTCGCGACATTCAGCGCGCTGCGCAACTCATCGGTCTGGCGTGCGAGTTGCTGATCGCGTTCGTTCAGCGCCGCGCCGAGATGCCGCTTCGCGGCGCCAACTGCGGCCTGCGCGGATTCGCGCGCAGTGATCGCCGCGGCGCCGCGTTTCTGCAGATCAATCAGCACGCCCTGCAATAGTGAAAATTCCACAAAAGGACTTTCTGGCAAGGTGGCCGATGGGGTGGTCTCGTCAATTGCGCGGCGCAGCTTCTGTGCATGGCGGCGCAGCGGCGCCAGGGTGGCGTGCTGCAGCCACCACACTCCGCCACCCAGGGTCACGCCCAGGATGCCGAGCAACACAGCGGTTCCGAGCGATGCGGGCAGTGCCACGGCCGCGGCGGCGTGACCCGGTAGGCGCAGCCAGCCGCAGGCGAGCAAGCCGGCACCCAGCGCAGCCACTACCAGCGACACCAATGCGCACGCCCCAAGTACAAGGCGCACACGCAGGTTCGCCGGAGGACGCGCATTCGGAGATGGCTGCATGCTTCAACCCTTGACGGTGGATGGATCCGGGCCCGGAAAACCGCGCCGGACCGGCAACGCAAGATGCGGCGCAGGCATTACTATACGTCGGTCCGCGCCTTCCGACGCGGCAGGCAGGAAGGTGCCGTGGTCGAAGCCTCCCCCAATTCCACAGTACGCGAGCAGACGCGTCGCGCCTGGCTCGATGCCGCCACCCTCGACGAATTGCGCGAGGAAATCGGCGATGCGACGGTCGAGGCGATGTTGGTTTCCTTCGAAGCCGAGGCGGCACGCCGAGTCCAGGCACTATTGGGCACCGAGATCTCCAGCGCCGACCTGGGCCGCGGCGCGCACGCCTTGAAGGGGATGGCCTTGAGCGTCGGCGCGTTTGCACTCGGCGACGCGGCGCATCTGCTCGAACGCGCCTGCGGCAATGCCGAGCATGCCGGCCTGGACGCTCTGCGCGCCGATCTCGCGCTCTGTTCAAAGGGCACCGGCGTAGCGGTTCGCGCGTGGCTGGCGGGCGACGGCTGAGCCCGCGCTTCGCGTGCGGATAGCGCCCGGGCAAGATGCTGAGTTATATACTTGTATGAACCGGGCGGTACGCGTATCCCGGCGTGCTTATCCGGCGCTGCCACGCAGCAACTTTTCGACACGAGCCAGATCCTGCTTCGCTTCCTCAGGCGCGGCATGCATGCTCGTGGCACGTTGCAGCTCGACCAGCGCAGCGGCAGGGCGACCGAGCTTTTCCAGGATTAGACCCTTGCGCCAGTGCGCGGCCGCGTCGCTGACATCGTCGGGCTTGTCCTTGGCCGCAAGGAACAAATCCAGTTGTACCAAACCGTCCTGCAGGCGCTCGCCCGATTGCGATGCAATACGCCCGTACGCATAGTGCGCGAGAGGTTCATCCGGATTTCCGGCCACGCCGGGCTCCCACACGGCAAACGCGTCCTTCCAGCGCAACTGGCGCGCGAGCAATTGGGTGAGCACCGTACGCGCCAGCGGATCGCGAGGCGCCAGCGCGAGTGCTTGCTGCAGCTCGCGCTCGGCGAGTGCCGCATTGTTCTCCGCAAACTGCGCGACTTGCGCTTCCGCCACGTGCCCGGCCACGGCATCCAGCGCCGCGACCTCGCGCGCCTGGGCGTGCGCCTTGCTGCGGCTGCCGCCCAACAGCGCGGGCGCCATCGCATAGAACTGCAGCATGTCCAAGTGCGCGTCCGCGCGCCGCGCGTCCAGGCCCAAGGCATGTTCGAAGGCGTCGCGGCATTTGGACGCCCAGCCTGCCCTGCGCAGGAAACTTGCGCGCTGCGCCTGTCGGCCATAGGCGCGGCCGAGCCAGGACCAGGCTCGCGAATCTGCCGGTGCATCGAGAACCAGTGCCTCACCGTGCGCGACCGCCTCGTCGAGCTGTCCGGCACGCACCTGCATCGCGAGTGATTGCACGGCGGGCGATTCGGTTTCGGTGGCGTTGCCGCGTGACGCCGCCCACGCCAGACAGCCGACCCCTAGCAAGACTGCGACCATTCGCACCATGACGAC
>JBDTLV010000166.1:0-7849 GCA_039934615.1 Tahibacter sp. | reverse complement strand
GAGCACTGCTTTCACACGGCAGGGGTCACAGGTTCAAGCCCTGTACCGCCCACCAATTGGAACGAACAAAAAAGCCACCCTTGGGTGGCTTTTTTGTTGGGCGCGCCGAAAGCCGGAGTTGTTCAGCTATCGGGCCAGCGCGCGCGGGCTCGTTGAAATAAGTCCGGACGCCGGTTTGCAGAATCGGTAGCGTAAGGTACGAGAGGCCTTCGGTCTTCCGTCGACGAGCAAGAACGAGCCCTGCTCAAATACATCGATCCGCTGAAATCCGATCCGACAACGCATTGACTCCATCGCGACTGAGGCGTCACGTATTCGGATTATCGCGCACGCTCAATGACTCGCCGCCGCAGCTGAAAACCGCGCGGCGACCCGCTGCTACAATGGGTATCCCCACAGTCGCTCTTCGCCCGGTATCTCTCACCATGGATCAGAATCTCTTTGCCTTCCAGCACGTGGTCATCACACCATGGAAGCTGATCGGGTATCTCGGCACGCTGCTTTTTACCGCTCGCTGGTTTGTACAGGCTTATGCATCCCGCAAGCACAAACGTGCGCATCTGCCGATGATGTTCTGGTGGTTGTCCATCGTTGGCAGCTTGTTGACCTTGTCCTATTTCACGTGGGGCAAGAACGACTCGGTGGGCATTCTGCAGAACTCGTTTCCCGCGTTCATCGCGGTGTACAACGTCATCATCGAACTGCGTCATCGGCGAGAGCGCGGCGCTCCTCCGGCGTGAGAGGATTCACTCCGGGTCGTAATCGAGAAGTGGTGCCAGCCAGCGTTCGGCTTCAATCAAGGTCCATCGCTTGCGGCGCGCATAGTCCTCCACTTGTTCCTTGCTGACCCGGCCGACCACGAAGTACTGACTCTGCGGATGCGAAAAGTACCAACCGGAAACCGCAGCGGCGGGATACATGGCAAAGTTGTCCGTAAGCTCGATACCGGTATTCGTCGGTGCATCGAGCAATTCGAACAGCGTCGCTTTTTCGCTGTGCTCCGGACACGCCGGGTAGCCTGGCGCAGGTCGAATACCGCGATATTTTTCTTCAATCAGGTCAACGTTTGGCAGCGCTTCGTCCGCTGCATAGCCCCAGAATTCGCGTCTCACGCGTTCGTGCATGTGCTCGGCGAAAGCTTCCGCCAGACGATCAGCAAGAGACTTGAGCAGGATTGACGAGTAATCGTCATGGTCGGCTTCGAATCGCGCCAAGTGCGGTTCAATGCCGATTCCAGCTGTGACGGCGAAGCCGCCGACCCAATCGGCAATACCTGAAGATTTCGGAGCGATGAAATCGGCCAGACAGAAGTCCGGACGCTCGACGGGCTTGTCGACTTGCTGGCGCAGGAATCGCAACGTCGCGATTGGCGCTTGATTGACTTTTGCGGTATCCATAATGGAAGTCTGTGGTGTCGCATACACTTCCACATCGTCACCGACCGAGTTGGCGCGCCACAGGCCGATGGCTGCGTGCGCCGTCAGCCATTTCTCCGCGACCACGCGCCCCAGCATGGCCTGCGCATCGGCGTACAACTCACGTGCCTGAGTGCCGACGACAGAGTCGTCAAGGATCTCCGGGTAGTTGCCGGCCAGTTCCCAGGTTGAGAAAAATGGGGTCCAGTCGATGTACGGCACGATCGTGGCGAGCGGATATTCATCGAATACGCTCACACCCGGGGCTATTGGCGTCGGTGGCGTGTACGCTTGCCAATCGCCTTTGAAGCACTGTGCACGCGCTGCAGCCAGGGTTACCAGTTTCTTGCCCGGGCCACGGTCCTTGTGTCGTTCGCGGATCTCCGCATAGTCGGCGCGTACTTTCACCATAAAGGCATCGACCAGTTCGCGCGTGATCAGCGATTGGGCCACGCCCACAGCGCGCGATGCATCCTTGACCCAAACCGTCGGCGATTTGTAGTGCGGTTCGATCTTCAGCGCGGTATGGGCCCGCGAAGTGGTCGCACCGCCGATCAGAAGCGGCAGTTCCAGGCCTTGTCGCTGCATTTCCTTTGCGACGTGGCTCATCTCCTCGAGCGACGGCGTGATCAGTCCGGACAGACCGATCATGTCCGCTTTTTCTTCACGCGCCACATCGAGAATTCGTTGCGTCGGTACCATCACCCCAAGGTCCACAACATCAAAATTATTACAACGCAGCACTACGCCGACTATGTTCTTGCCGATGTCATGCACGTCGCCCTTGACGGTTGCCATGACAATCTTGCCATTCGGTTTGCCCGCATCGCCGGTGCGCAGTTTTTCCGCTTCGATATACGGAAGGAGGTAGGCAACGGCTTTCTTCATGACGCGTGCAGACTTGACGACCTGTGGCAGAAACATCTTGCCGGCGCCGAATAAATCGCCAACGACGTTCATGCCATCCATCAAGGGACCTTCGATGACATCGAGTGGCCGGGTGGATTCAGACCTGACCTCTTCGGTATCTGCGTCGACAAACTGATCAATGCCGTGTACCAGCGCATGCTTGATTCGTTCGCGTACCGGCAGAGCTCGCCATGCAAGAACTTCGACGACGACTTCGCCCTTCTTGGACTTGTATCGCTCCGCGACTACCAGCAGGCGCTCTGTCGCGTCATCGCGTCGGTTGAGCACAACGTCTTCCACGCTTTCGCGCAGCTCCGGATCGAGATCGTCGATGATCGGCAGGCCGCCGGCATTGACGATTCCCATGTCCATTCCCGCGCGGATCGCATGAAACAGAAACACGGCATGGATGGCTTCGCGGACGATGTTGTTTCCGCGGAATGAAAACGATACGTTCGAAACGCCGCCGGAAATATGGCAGTGGGGCAGGGTCGCGCGGATGATGCGCGTGGCCTCAATGAAATCGACCGCGTAATTGTTGTGTTCTTCGATGCCTGTCGCTATGGCGAAAATGTTGGGATCGAAGATGATGTCCTCGGGGGGGAAGCCGACCTGATCGGTGAGGATTCGATACGCGCGTGTGCAGATTTCTACTTTGCGTTCGCAAGTATCAGCTTGGCCCTTTTCATCGAAGGCCATCACCACCACCGCTGCTCCATATCGAAGCACTTTGCGAGCCTGCTCGATGAACTGGGCCTCGCCTTCCTTCATGGAGATGGAATTGACCACTCCCTTGCCCTGCAGGCATTGCAGGCCGGCCTCGATCACGCTCCACTTGGAGGAATCGACCATCACGGGAACCCGCGCGATGTCCGGTTCCGAGGCGATCAGATTCAGATACCGCACCATTGCGGCCTCGGAATCGATGAGCCCCTCGTCCATGTTGACGTCGATGATCTGCGCGCCACTTGCGACCTGCTGACGAGCTACGTCGACCGCCTCTTCGAAGCGGTTTTCCTTGATCAGCTTCTTGAATTGTGCACTTCCGGTTACATTGGTGCGTTCGCCGACATTGACGAACAACAGCTCCGGTGTGAGGACTAATGGTTCCAGTCCGGACAAACGAGTGTGGCGGGTTGCGTTGCTCATGCGACCGCTGCATCAATATAGGTAATGGGCGCGCGCGGCTTCAGTCCGCTCACGGCTTCGGCGATCGCACGGATGTGCGCTGGTGTGGTGCCGCAGCAACCTCCGACGAGATTGAGGAAGCCTGCCTCGGCGAATTCGCGGATGGTTGCTGCCATCTCCTTCGGTGTCTCATCGTACTCGCCGAATGCGTTAGGCAAGCCCGCGTTCGGGTGCGTGCTGACAAAACAGTCGGCCAGCATCGAAAGAGTTTCCACGTGTGGACGAAGATCTTTTGCGCCTAGTGCGCAATTGAGTCCGATCGAGAGAGGGCGCGCGTGTCGCATCGAGTAGAGAAATGCCTCCGCAGTCTGGCCTGACAGCGTGCGTCCCGACCGGTCAGTGATCGTCCCCGAAATCATCACGGGAAGCCTCGCACTGCGGGACTGGAATACTTCGTCGATCGCCGCGAGCGCTGCCTTCGCGTTCAGCGTGTCGAAAATCGTTTCTACCATGATGATGTCTGCGCCTCCATCAATGAGTCCGTTGATGGCCTCGGTGTAGGTGGTTCCGAGTTCCGCAAACGTCACATTGCGAAAGGCCGGATCATTGACGTCAGGACTAATTGACGCAGTGCGGCTGGTTGGACCGAGGACGCCGATGACAAAGCGTGGCTTGTCGGGCGTCGTCGCCTCGATCGCGGCGCAGCATTCGCGCGCAATGCGTGCGCCTTCACGATTGAGTTCATAAACCACATGTTCCAGGTGATAGTCGGCCTGACTGATCGAGGTTGCATTGAAAGTATTGGTTTCGAGCAGATCTGCGCCTGCTTCGAGATACTCCGTATGAACCGCGCGGATGATTTGCGGCTGCGTGAGCAACAGCAAATCGTTGTTCCCTTTCAGGTCGCAGGCGTGGTGATTGTGATCGTGAGAGTGCAGGCGGCGCGCGTCGAAGCCCTCCGCAAACCGGTCACCGCGATACCCGGATTCGTCCAACTGATAGCTCTGGATCATGGTGCCCATTGCGCCATCGATAATCAGGATGCGCTGCTTCAGGGCCGCGATAAGCGCGTTCGCCCGTGTCGGATCGAGCCATGGCAGGGTCTTCATGTCGGGTTTGCCTCGTTCTGTGGCCCACGTTGACGTGCGTTCATTTTTTTCTCGCCAACAATGTGACAACTTCAAAATGCGGTGGGCGGCGTTCGCGCGTCGCACGTTCACAATTGAGAACTTCCAGGCCGGCTTTGGCGGCGTAGGCGCGTAGCTCGTCGGGTTTGAAACCCATATTGCGATGATCGAACGGTTCCACCGTATTGCGGTGGGCATGCTTGCCCAGTGTGGCCGCCAGCAGACGCCCGCCCGGTTTGAGGACGCGCGCCGCTTCAGCTATCACATCGGATGGTCGGTCGGTATACGTCAATGCGTGCATCAGCAGCACCAGATCGAATCGCCTCTCGCCCAGTTCCAGCGCATGCATGTCACCATGCTTTACTTCAACGTTCTTCAACGGTTTGAGACGATCACGCGCCGCCGCCACGACGCGTTCGCTGGCGTCGATGCAGACGATCGAATGCGCGCGAGGCGCGAGCAATTCAGCGAGCACGCCGTCGCCCGACGCTACGTCGAGCACGTCGCCGGTTTCCACCAGCTGCATCATGGCGCGCGCCAAGGCCTCCCACGTGCGGCCAGGTGAGTAGTGACGCTCCATGTCGCCCGCAACGGTATCCGCCCATCCTTCGCTACGCGCGCGCTGGGCGAGCACGGACGGCAACCGATGCTCATCGTCGCGCAACATCGCGTCTTCGACACTCGCCTTGAGTGCATGCAACAAGGCTTCCTCGCGCGCAGGCAACTCCGCGTTGAATCGGTAGTAAGCAGAAACGCCGGCACGCCGGTCCCGAACCAAGTCCGCCTCCTTGAGTTTGGCCAAATGCGTCGAAACGCGCGGTTGCGCAAGGCGCAGCACCGATGAAAGTTCGGCCACGGTCAATTCTTCGCGTTCCAGCAGCGCGAGCAGGCGCACCCGGGTCGGGTCAGAAAGCAGACGCAGCAAGGCCGATGTGGCGGCGAGATCCACTATTTATCCTTTCATCTTGATCAAAAGATGGATCGTTAGCGTAGCGAGCGGGGGGCATACCGTCAACGAAAATTGCGGCGCCGCTGACGGGCCCGTATCCTCGGCGGCCGGATGAGCCCCCGCAACCGCCAAATTCGCCCCTCGCAACACATCATGTGGATCGTCGTGTGTGCGCTTCTGCTGGCCTGTGCGCGGATGGCTGGTGCGGTGGAGGACGATGAACTGGCGAAGTTCACGTCCGCTGGGGCGCAGCGGGTTCCGTATCGAGCCGTCCAGACTGGCGGACGTCTCCATGCTGAGCAGTTGCCCTTGATCGTGTTCCTGCACGGAGACTGGCAGGACGGCGATGACAACGAATCGCAGCTGGCCGGCTATGGCAACGGGTCGCTGGAACTGGTCGATCAGGCGATTACGGGAAACATTCCACTCGTCTACATTGCGCCGCAAACACAGAATGCCTACTGGCCGCCGGTGCGGATTGCCGAGGTGATCGCCGACGTGTTGACGCGTTTTCCAATCGACCCGAATCGAATCATCCTGACCGGAATTTCCGATGGTGGCACTGGCGTGTGGGACACGCTCAAGACGTGGCCGACTTGCTTCGCCGCCGCTGTTCCGATGTCAGGCATGACCGAACTTGCGGGTCTGGCGCCTATCCGCGACGTGCCGCAATGGGTATTCCATGGTGAAAAAGACAATGATACGGACGTGGAAACCGGCTACGGCGGTGCGATGCTCGGTTCGCGAGCGGTGGTGCGGGCATTGCGAAACATGGGCGGTCGTCCGCGCTACACGGAATATCCTGGCGAACTGCACGTGATATGGCACCGGGCATATGCCGAAGACGGGCTATTGGCGTGGATGCTGAGCCAACGCTTGCGCGGCAAGCCCTGCAATTTTGCGGTCCGGCAGCGCTGAAGCGCGGGAATCTGTAAAATCACCGACCTGTCGCTGCCCCAACCAGACCTTGTCGGCCAAGCGACCACGTCGCCGGGGCACTCCTCACAGAATGGATTTGTCTACTCTCGATAGAGGTTCCAATGGACTTCAGTTTCAATGACGACCAGTTGTCGATTCAGGCCATCGCACGGGAATTTGCGCAGAAGCGCATCGCACCCGTCGCCGCAGAGTTCGATCACAAGGGCGAGTTTCCGCTGGCCAACATCCGTGAAATGGGGCAACTCGGACTGATGGGGATTGAAGTGCCGGCCGAGTATGGCGGCGCTGGCATGGATTCGATCTCCTACGTACTCGCGATGATAGAAATCGCGGCGGCGGACTGCGCCCATTCGACGATCATGTCGGTGAACAACACACTGTATTGCAACGGATTGCTCAAGTTCGGTACACATGAGCAGAAGCTGAAATATGTGCAACCCATTGCTTCCGGTGCCGCGATCGGCGCGTTTGCATTGACCGAGCCGCAATCGGGTTCTGATGCCACCGCGATGCGCTGCCGCGCGACGAAGCAGGTCGACGGCAGTTTCGTGATCAACGGCAAGAAAAGCTGGATTACATCTGGACCTGTTGCAAAGTATATTTTGCTGTTTGCCATGACGGAGCCGGATCGCGGCGCGCGCGGTATCAGCGCATTTATCATTGATACCGAACTGCCTGGCTTCCACCGAGGCAAGACTGAGCCCAAGCTCGGAATCCGCGCATCCGCCACCTGCGAAATCGAGTTCACCGATTACCGCGTCGCACCCGAAGATCTGATCGGCGACGAGGGGCACGGCTTCAAGATTGCGATGGGCGTGCTGGATGCCGGGCGCATCGGTATTGCGTCGCAGGCGGTGGGACTGTCTCGCGCCGCCTATGAGGCCACGCTCGCGTATGCCCATGAACGCAAGGCGTTTGGCCAGCCGATCGGCAGTTTCCAGATGACCCAGGCGAAAATAGCGGATATGAAATGCCGTCTCGACGCTTCGCATCTGTTGACGTTGCGCGCGGCCTGGGCGAAACAGCAGGCTCAGGAAAATGGCGGTCGCTTCTCAACCGAGGCAGCAGTCGCCAAGCTGACTGCTTCAGAAGCTGCAATGTGGATTACCCACCAAGCGGTACAAATCCACGGTGGCATGGGCTACTCGAAGGAAATGCCTCTCGAGCGCTATTTCCGCGACGCCAAGATCACGGAGATCTACGAAGGCACCAGCGAGATCCAGCGGATGGTCATCGCCCGCAATGAAACCGGGTTGCGCTGAAATAGCTGACCGACATTCGGCGTGTTGGCGCAGGGCTGCACGCTGAAATGTTGATCGCGGTGCGAATGTCCCATTGAGTTTGATCGGCGTCGTCGCGAAATCCGTTGCGCACCAGACGAA
>JBDTLV010000165.1:0-7890 GCA_039934615.1 Tahibacter sp. | reverse complement strand
GCCGCGGTCTCGACGCCGCAGGAGCCACTGACGAAGGTGCTGCTCGGCGTCCAGTACAGGCTGTTGGCGCGAGCAAAGGTCTTGAACGCATTCGGCGTGTTCCAGCCGGGCTTGGTCGCCAAAAGATAAAACGCCTTGTTGTACACACCGGAAGAATAGTGCACATCCAGCGAACTGGTGTAGTTCGCGGCGTTGTCGATCGAGCCACCGTCCTGCGGCGGGTTGTTCATGTAACGCAAGGCACCGGATGCCTTGAAGACTTCCGGACCCACGAGGAAGTCGTTGCTGCCCTTCCAGTAGAATTCGGTCGCTTCGCCGCCCATGTCCGAAAACGCTTCGTTCATGCCGCCGGACTGACCCGAGTAGGTCAGGTTCGAATGCTGCTCGGTGAAGCCGTGCGACACTTCGTGACCCGCCACGTCGACGCTGACGAGCGGATAGAAGGTCGAGGCGCCATCGCCGAAGCTCATCGTCGAACCATCCCAGAACGCGTTCTCGTAGCTCGAGCTGTAGTGCGTGCGCATGACCAACTGGAAGGTCAGCGCTTTGACGCCGACATACGAGGCATACATGTTCTGGATCACGCCACCGAAGAAGTGCGCGTCATTGATCGGCGCGTAGGCACCGTTGATGGCTTTGGTCGTGTTGCGCGGACAGGTGTAGGCGAATGCCGTCGTGCTGGTGGTGCCGCCGTTGAGGTTCACCGACTTCACATCGGTGTTGTTCATCGTGCAAGTCGTGCCACTCTGGGTCACGTCGAGGAAGCCGTAGCGGCCGCCCGAACCCCATTCATACTGGCCGGTCTTGCTGTTGCCGCCAGGGCCGGTGCCGACCAGCGAGGTCGTCAAGCCGTCCCATTGCTTCTGCACGATGCCGGTCTGCGCGTCGATGATCACGAACGGGCGCGTCGGCGTACCGCCGCCACGGACGTCCGCGAAGAAGGACACAACATGACTCAGCACGGCGCGATTGTCATCGCCGATGTAGATCATCTGGCGCGATTCTTCGCGCTCGGTGCGCATGACGGCCACGCCACCCTGCAACGCTGAGGCTTTGGCGATTTCCAGTGCACGCCGATCCGTAACGGTCGGCGGCTTGATCGAGATTTCACCGGCCAGGTTGGTGGCCAGTCGACCGAACAGGCTCGTCAGCTCGCCGTTGGCGGTTTCGCTCACGATGACATGTTCGCCCCAGACCGGGATGCCGCGGAACATCTGCTGATAGCGATAGTGACGCGTGCCATCGGCATCCTGGCTCGAGGCCAAAGTTTCCAATGTGGACTCGCTGTCCAGACCGAGCATCTCGGCGTGACGCTCGCTGGCGACGGTGGGTCCGCCGATGGCGTTGGTGGCCGCCTGATACGCGGTGTTGAGCTGGCGCACGCTCAAGTCATGCAGCTCGACGCGATTTGCCGCTTGTGCCGATGCTGCAAAGATGCCCAGAACCAGGGGCGAAAGTGCAAGACAAAGATGGCGCTGTTTGGTTGTGATCACAGAACGATTCCCCGAAGAAGTAGTACGGAGCCGCATGAGCGGCCGTGGATACCTCACCCTCCTATCGCACTTCATCCGACCACGTGGCACGCCATCCCCCCTGAAGTCCGTCGTGGACTTCACTGAAGTGGTTGTAATCCTGAGTGGCCAGATCGCACGACAAGACCCTCCGTCCTGTCGTGCAGCTGCGGAACCTATCAAGTCAGGCAACGGAAGTAATGACGCGGTGCAATGCGAAAATCGATCGTCGCGAGAGGAATGCTGAAATTCGCTCGCGTACGCCTGCGCATGCAGGGGGAAACCTAACTCGTTGGGAACGAAATCGAGGGAAAACCCTCAGGATTTCCCTCAAAAATCGTTTCGCTTCATCCGCGTTAATATATTTTGTTATTTCGCGACGTCGATCGCGAAACTGAAAGTTTCGTCCGAGCGCCACATCACGCACTCGGCTCTGTCCCCGGGCGCAGCGTTGCGCCCACGCCCAGAGATGGCTTCCGCAGTTATGGGGCCAGGTAGCTGATCTTGATATTCCAGCTCGACGCGACGGCGGTGGCCTTGACCCGCACATAGGTCATCGCGCCGGGATTGTCGCGCAGGAATTCGTTGGCGCCCGCTGCATTGGTGGATTTTGCCCGGTAGGACGAATCGGTCGGCGCGCTGCCCGTCTGGATGTATACATCCGGATTTCCGGTCAACGTTGTCAGGTCGATCTGGAATTGGCCGGCCAGGAACGGTCCGTAGCTGACTGCTCCATTGGCTACTGCGTTGCCGGCCAGGGTCTGGATGGTCGGCGTCACACCATGACCGGCACTGTTGGTGAAATCCAGTTGTGCGCGAAAGTGTGTCATCACCAAGGTACGATTCGGCAGCGTGAGTGAGTAGCCACCGAAGCACGGCGGAATGATTCCACAAATGCGCGGAATCCACACCACGCTCGGCGCGTACTCGATAACCATGCCGCCATCCTGCCAGACGCCGTCCAGGTGCGCGAAACTGCTGCTCGCGAGATTGCCCTGATTCTGATGCACGTCGTGAATGCCCTTCACACCGTTGCCATTGTCGTACGGCTCGCCAAACAAATAGACGCGCTTGGCATTCGTGAGCAGATTGTCGAACACGGGAACCGTGGTGCCGCCCACGACAGGCGGCCATTCGTTCCATGGCGTGTCCCGAACATCAGCCAGCACGCCCGGATGACGCATGAAATCCAGCGCGCCACCAGTCGCGGCGGCGGCGCTGTTGAACAGCAGGTTGTGCAATCCATCCGACATCGAGAACACATTCTTGTAGTCGCCGAAAGGCGCCATCGCGACTTCGCGATGCACGACCTGTTCGTCGGCGCGACTGAAGACATTGATCACGGCGCGATAGTTGCCTTGCGGCGTGCTGACGTCGACCACATAGTGCGGCCAGTTGCCCTCACCCTGCACGGGCTCCAGATAGTGATTGACCGGTTTGCCGATCACCACGCCGTACTTGGCCAGGCCTGCCTGAGCCGAACCGAGCGCACAGGTCGACAGCACGATCCCACAGAACACTTTGCGGAACATTCCCATTGAATCCTCCTCCGTTGAAAAACCAGCGGCGGACTCTACGGGATTGTGTGCACAAGGCTATGAACCTACTGTGCCGAATGGTGGAAATTGTGATCCGGTAGACATTGTTGTCGTCGACCACGCACGGATTCGCGTGCTAGACGAACAGGCCCTGCGCACGACATTCGTGCGCAGGGCCATCGAACGAAGGTCGGTCTCGTCAGGAGACTCACCCGTCCGCCGCGCTATTCGCCATGCAAGCTCAATCCTGCCTGTGCCATCGCCTGTCCGATATAACGGAACATTTCCACATCCATGCCCCACATCGCCATCGCCTGCGGTTGCTGGAGGTAGGCGTCACTCAGCTTGCGATTGATCGCCGGATCGTTGCCGGTAGCGGCCTGCACCAGCGCATACCAGCGTTGGCCCAATTCGACGACGGCCGGATCGGCGGCAGGCATCCCCGCCTGCATCGCCGCACGCACCTGGGCGATGAGCTCCGGCCAGATGCGCTGCGCTTCTTCCAACCCGGCATTGCCCAGCTGCTCGGCGCGCTGACGAAACGCGATACGTTGCTCGGGTGTGAGGTCCACATCAAGATGTTGTGACATTGCAATATTCTCCAATAGTTCATCGACATTGAGATTCGATGCCGAATCCACGCGTTGCGCCGCACGCCGCAATGCCGCCAGCAACAGCGTCTGCTGCTGCAGGTCACGCTCCAGCATCGCGATCCGCTCGGCCAGCAAGCGTGCCGCCGGTCGCGCATCGCGATCGAGCAGTTCGCCGATCTGCGCAAGGCTGAAGCCGCCACGCTTGAGCAACACGATCTGATTCAAGCGTTGCAGCGCCGCCGGTCCGTATAGCCGGTAGCCTGCCTCCGAACTTCGACAGGGCTTGAGCAGTCCGCGTTCGTGATAGAGACGCAGCGCTTTCGCGCTGAGGCCCAGGCGCTTGGCGATCGCACCGATGCGCAGGAACGTGGGTGGTGGCGTGGAATTGGACATCGGAGAAGGATGCTGAAGGCTGCCCCAGGGGCAAGGTCAAGCGATGCACGTAAAATTTGCGCACGCGGCGCGGGCAACACATTGTTGCTTTATGCAATCACCGCCACGACCGCGCCCGGGCCTGTGCCCCGGCGCTCAACCGCCCGGACGCTTCGGCACCAGATCCACATCGAGCAGGCGCTCGATGCGAGTGAACACTTCCGCACGGGAAAAGGGCTTCTTCATGAAATCGTCCGCGCCGATGCGTTGCGCGTAAAACTGCTCGGTGGCCTGCTCGTTGCCGCTGATCATGATGATCGGGATGGTTTTGGTCGGGGCCGCGCGGCGCAACTGGCGCAGCGCCGCGAAACCGTTCATTCCCGGCAGCACGATATCGAGGAAGATCAGGTCCGGTACTTCTGCCTGCGCAATGGCGATACCTTGCTCGGCATCGCCTGCTTCGAGCGTGACAAATCCGTTTTGCCGCAACAGCTTGCGCAGCAAGGCCACGATCGTCGGCGAATCGTCGATGATCAGCACGCGGGTACCTTCGCGCGCATTGGTGCGCGGCCCGTCGCGTCGCTCCTTGGCGTATTTCTTCTCGACCTTCGCTGCCGGCGCCGATGCAGCAGGCCGCTCGGGTCGCGTCACCCGTGGAGAAAACAGTCCAGCAAACCAACGGATGATGCCCATTCAACTCCCCTAACTCTGGCCCTGCGCAGTTTCGACGCAGTGCGCCTGCAAGGCAACCCCAACTGCATCACTGGCTCGTGCAATCGCCGTACCAGAGCGCATCGATTCGCGCCGGGTAGCGCGCGCGCGGGACAGGTGTCCAACGATGCGGCTCGTGCGGCATGGCGTGCGGGCACATTGCGGCGCAGGCGTCGGCGCCGCAAACGGGGAGTTCCGCACAATGCCGGAAACTGTAGAAATCGCTTTCAGCGCGCGCGCTGCTCGCCCAAGGTCAAAGCGACCTTGTCACGCAAATAGACCGGCAAGGCCAGCTCCGCGGCAACGCCGCGGCCTGCGTTGAATTCGAGCGCCGCGATGCGTGCCACCGCTGCAGCCTGCGGCCAGCGGGCGCCTTCGGCCCAGACCGGCGCGCGCGGCAGGCGCGTTAATACAGCGGGCGCATAGCTATCCCAGCCCGATCCGATCACGTTGAATTCCTGCTGGCGCGGGACCTCCAGCAAGGCGGCCGGGCCCACCGTTTCGTCATTCAACGCCACGATGACGCGAGTCCGATCGTGACGGAATGCGCCGGCATAAATTTCGCCCATGCGCGCGTCGATCAGCGCCAGCACCGCCTTGCCGTCGTCAGGCGCATCCAGTGCCAGTGCAGCGAGCGAGGATACCGGCACGACCGGCAGGTCCAGGCCGAGCGCGATACCCTGCGCGACCGAGATTGCCAGACGCACCCCGGTGAACGCGCCGGGCCCACGCCCTACGGCGACACCATCCAGCGCACGGCGCGTGATGCCGGCCTCGGCGAGCAGGGATTCCGCCATCGGCAGCACCAGCTCCGCATGCCGACGTGGTGCGATTTCGCGGCGTTCGATCACGTGCCCGCGCATCCACAAGGCGACTGAGCAGGCTTCAGTCGAGGTTTCAATGGCAAGCAGGTTCATGGCGATTCCGTAACAGGAGACAACGTGGAACGGCTATAGGCATACCAATCGACCCGGCGGGTCAGATACATCAGCAGCGCCACGACGATCAGCAGCGCGCAGGCGCCGATCAGCAGCGAATATTGCTCGCTGACGACCAGTCCGTACAACAAGGCATAGACGACGGCGAGCACCGACCCCAGCCACAGGCCGGCGCCGCGAGTCGCCAGTACCGCGCCAGCGTAGCCGCCGATCATCAGCACGACGGCCGTCGCGGCCACGGCGTACGCCGCGCCAAATCCGATCTGTTCCGACAAGGCCAGCAGCACCAGATAGAAGGTTGACAGCGCCAGTCCGACGAGCAGGTATTGCAGCGGATGCACGCGCAGCCGACGCAGGACTTCGAACAGGAAGAACGCGATGAAACTCAGCGCAACGAACAGGATGCCGTATTTTCCGGCGCGCTCGTTCTGTTGATAGACGCCCGCGGGCTGATACAACGCAACGCCGAAGGCCGACGCGTCGATGGCACTGCGATCGACCTCATGCTCGTTCCATTGCTGGCCGTAAGCGCGATTGAGCTCAAGCACCTGCCACTGGGCGGTGAATCCGTCCGTGGTGACCGCGTGCGTGGCGGGCAGGAACGCGCCGGTAAAGCTCGGATCGGCCCACGGCGCCGCGATGTGCAACGTGCTGGTCCGCGCCAGTGGCAGGATCTGCAGCGATTCGGTCCCCGCCAGTTGCAGGCGGATGTCCACATCCATCTTTTCCATCGTGGAAATATCCACGGGAATCGCGATGCTGCGCAGTCCCAGCAGATCGCCGCCGGCCTGCAGCTGGCGTTCCACACCGTTCACGTGTACCGCATTGACCTCGCGCAGACCGTGCGCGTCGGAAAGGGGCAGCCGAACTTCAACCTGGTCGGCATGCACGCCAACCGTGCGGCGCAAGTTGGCGAGATCGGCGGCCGAGAAATGCGCCGTGATGTCGATCTGCGCTTTGTATACCGGTGCCGCATAGATGCCGTAGCGACGAATCTCCGGTTCCAGCCGCGCGACGATGTCGAGCTGGTCGGCCAGCGTGATTTCTGCGTCCTCATCGACCCGCCACGCCGCATCGACCCGGGTCCGCACCGGCACGATTGCCCGCAGCACGGGGCCTCCCATCACCTGCGCCGCACCCCAACGTTGCGCGATCTGCGCGACCGCCTCGCGATGCAGGCCGCTGCGCTCGGCGATCAGCGACTGCACTTGCGCCAGGGGCAACAGCATCAACAGGGCCAGCAGGCCGATGCCGAGCACTTTGTGAGTAATGGAAGGTGTGAACGTCGCCATGATTATTCCAGCAGGAGAGGCCATGGCTATTCCACAACGGCGAGGCGCCGGGAGGGCGGCGCAACCGTGCCGTGTTCCGGGCAAGCGGAGCCCGTTTGCGGGCAGCGCGTGCCGTTGCGACGCGTCGGCGCTTGGCATTATTCCTGCTTAGCACGGGATAACCCTCAAACGCCGGCTAGACCGGGAGCGAACGATGGCTTTGTCTGCCCAGGAAATGATCCTCGCCTTGCGTGCGCCGAATGCGCACTGGCTGGCGGCACTGGTCAATGCGTTGGACGAAGCGTTGGCCGATCCCGAATTCGGCGCCCAGCAACGCAAGATGGTGGCTCAGCTGCTCACCGTAGGCATCGTTCCGGGCAGCGTCGCACGTGCGGCAGAATCCCGGTTTGCCCAATTCGAACAGAGTTTCGACGAAATGCGCCAGGCATCGCTGGAGAGCGAGTCCTTTCCATCCGGCCCGAATCGACCGGTCGGCGCGCGTCCAAAATTGACACTTGTTGGCGGCAACGCCGCCGCGTAATCGTTCCCCGCCAGCGTCGGTGCTGACCCTCCCCTCCTCCACAGCACCGGCGCTGCACTTCTTCCCTACCGCTCGGCGGATTCTTCGAATCCGCCGCTGCCGGTTGGACTCATCGTCCGGCCCCCGCCTATCCCTGATCGCGTTTCCGAACGGGATCAGCGCGTCTGCGCGTCATGTTTCTGACGATAAATGGCGCGGCTGTCACGATTGAGCATGCGGTTGATGTGCGCGCGTTCGGCGGGACTCACGTACCCGTCGCGACGCGCAACCCGCTCGACACGGTGCGCACGCCACTCGCGCGCTTCCAGACGCCGCGCCTCGCGTCGATTCAATTCGCCGCTCGCAACGCCCGCCGCAATCCGCTGCTGCTGATGCGCCTGACGCGCGTTGATCGGCGACTGCAGCGGCGCCGCCG
>JBDTLV010000164.1:0-8006 GCA_039934615.1 Tahibacter sp. | reverse complement strand
ATTCTAGCCGCTGCCTGGCGGCTTTTCCTTTTCAATGCAGGAGCGATGCATGGCCACCTATGGCATGAACGACGTCAAGAACGGCATGAAGATCATTGTCAACGGCGAGCCTTGTGTCATCAACGACACCGAATACGTCAAGCCAGGCAAGGGCCAAGCCTTCACCCGCGTCAAGTATCGCTTCATCAAATCCGGCCGCGTGGTTGAGCTGACGATGAAGTCGACCGACGCGCTGGAGTCGGCTGACGTCGTGGATACCGACATGGAGTATCTGTATTCGGATGGTGAGTTCTGGCATTTCATGCACCCGGAAACCCATGAGCAAGTGGGTGCCGACGCGAACGCGATGGTCGATGCGTCCAAGTGGCTGAAAGGCAATGAGCACTGCGTTGTAACATTGTGGAATGACTCCCCGCTGATCGTCACTCCGCCGAATTTTGTCGAATTGACCATCGCCGAAACCGATCCGGGTGTGCGCGGCGATACCTCCGGCGGTGGCGGCAAGCCTGCCAAGCTGGAGACCGGCGCCGTCGTACGCGTGCCTCTGTTCGTGGGGCAGGGCGAGAAGATCAAGGTCGATACGCGCTCCGGCGAGTACGTTTCGCGCGTCAAGTAGTGCGCTGCTTGCTGCCGATCATGGCGTAGCGTGGGCGTTGAGCGAGGCGCTGGAATCGCCATGGTCGACGGCCTGAAGGACTGTGAATCGAGGATCCCGATTTGAATTCGTCGGAACCGCGCAAGGTCGATCTGCTGATCGAGGCCCGCTGGATCGTGCCGGTCGAACCGCATGGTCTCGTGCTGGAACACCACGCCGTGGCCGTGGCGGCAGGCGTTATTGTGGAATTATTGCCTATTACGGCCGCGCGGGAAAAGTACAGTGCGGCTGATCGGGTGGAACTGGCCGAACATGCGTTGATTCCCGGTCTCGTCAATACGCACACCCACAATCCAATGACCCTGATGCGCGGGATCGCCGACGATCTGCCGTTGATGACATGGCTGTCCGAGCATATTTGGCCCGCCGAGGCCCGAGCGATCGGCCCGGAGTTCGTCCGTGACGGTGTGGAACTGGCGATTGCGGAGATGTTGCGTGGCGGAACGACCTGCTGCAACGAAAACTACTTTTTCCCCGATGTGCAAGCCGCAACTTATCGACGCCATGGATTTCGCGCGATGGTTGGGTTGCCGATCGTGGAGTTTCCGACCGCATGGGCGAAGAGCAGCGATGAATATTTCGACAAGGCGCTCGCGGTCCACGATGAGTTTCGCGATGAGGCCTTGATAGGAACAGCGTTTGCGCCGCACGCGCCTTATACCGTCAGCAACGCGAGTTTCGAGCGCACACGACTATTTTCGGATCAACTGGATGTGCCGGTGCACTTGCATGTTCACGAGACCGCCCAGGAAATCGAAGATTCGCGCCGCGATTTCGGCGTGCGCCCGCTGCAGCGACTGCAGGGTCTGGGTATCGTCAATGATCATTTGATTGCCGTGCACATGACCCAGCTCAATGACATGGAGATTGCCCTGTGCGCAGAAAACGGCGTTTCGGTGGTGCATTGTCCAGAATCGAATCTCAAGCTGGCCAGCGGATTCTGCCCCGCTGAGCGTCTGCGCGCAGCCGGCGTCAATCTCGCGCTGGGAACCGATGGCTGCGCGAGCAACAACGACCTCGACATGTTCGGCGAAATGCGAACGGCCGCCCTCCTGGCAAAGGGCGTTGCCGCCAATGCCAGCGCGTTCGATGCCGCCAGTACCTTGCGTGCCGCGACGTTGAACGGCGCAAAGGCGCTCGGCTGGAGCGCGCGAATTGGTTCCATCGAAACCGGCAAGCAAGCGGATCTGGTCGCGGTGCGTCTCGACGCCCTCGAAACGCAGCCGGTCTTCCACGTTATCTCGCAACTGGTCTACGCCTGCGGCCGCCACCAGGTGAGCGACGTGTGGATCGCCGGTCAACGCAAACTGCGCGAAACGCAGTTGATCGATATCGACACCGACGACTTGCGCGCGCGCGCGCGGCACTGGCGCGAGCGTCTGGTGAATCCCGCGTGAGGCTGGCTCCAACGCTGATGCACATTGCCGCACAGGAGAGAATGGGATGAGTCCGCAGACTGCCAATGTGGATCCGACTGAGACCGCGAAATTCGATCGACTGGCGGCGCGCTGGTGGGACCCGAGCGGCGAATCCCGCCCCCTGCACGATCTGAATCCGGTTCGATTGGCGTATGTCGCTGAGCGCATCGCATTGCGCGGCGCCCGAGTGCTCGATGTGGGCTGTGGCGGTGGTTTGCTCAGCGAGGCGCTGGCGCGAGCCGGCGCGAGCGTAACCGCCATCGATCTGGCGCCGGCCGTGCTCAATGTGGCGCGCCTGCACCTGCATGAATCGAACCTCTCGGTCGACTACCGCTTGATCAGCGCGGAAGATCTGGCCCGCGAACAACCGGCGAGCTTCGATGCGGTGACTTGCATGGAAATGCTCGAACATGTACCGGATCCCGGCAGCGTCGTCGCTGCCTGTGCCGGGTTGCTGAAACCTGGCGGCATGCTGTTTCTGTCGACGATCAACCGGACGCCGGCTGCGTTCGCGCTTGCGATTGTGGGCGCGGAGTATGCCTTGCGCCTGTTGCCGCGGGGCACCCATCGATATGCGCAGTTCATCCGGCCCAGCGAAATGACCGCTGCATTACGCGCCAGCGGGTTCACCCTGGAGGACCTGCGCGGGCTGGACTACAACCCGTTCACGCATCGGGCTCGCCTGGTGCCGTCGGTTGCAGTGAACTATCTGGCATGCGCACGCAAGAACGCATGAACTGGTCCGAGGCTGGACTCAGCGCGGTATTTTTCGATCTGGACGGCACGTTGGTCGACAGCGCACCGGATCTGGTCGCAGCGATGCGTCGGTTGTGCCTGGAGCTCGGCGCTCCCCAACCGGATGCGCAGGGCATACGCGGCGTGGTTTCCAAAGGCGGGCGGGCCATGCTGCGCCGCGGTTTGCCGGGCATCGACGATGCCGAAGTCGAATTGCTGCTACCGCGCTTTCTGGATTTGTACGCAAATGCGCTCAGTGTCGAATCGTCGTGCTACGACGGCATCGCCGAATTGCTGGCAAGCATCGACGGCAGCGGGTTGCGGTGGGGAATAGTGACCAACAAGCCAGGCTGGCTCGCGCGCCCGTTGATCGAGCAGATGGGCCTCGCCGAGCGTTGCGTTGCCATGGTCGCAGGCGACACGTTGGCGGTGCGCAAACCGGACCCCGCACCACTATTGCACGCGTGCGCGCAGGCCGGGGTCGACCCACGAGACTGCGTGTACGTGGGTGACGACCGGCGCGACGTCGAAGCGGGTCGGGCGGCCGGCATGCCGACCATTGTCGCCGCGTGGGGATATCTGGACGGCGAGGATCCATTCGACTGGAACGCCGATTTGATCGTAGCCAGTCCTCGCGAGCTGATCGCCAAGCTGGCTCGCTCCGTCGCATGAACGAACCGATCATCGGCTTCGACAGTTTTCGACTGAAGCTGTTCGCGGCGCGACCTGAGCTTGCATTGATCGAGCGCTTCCTGCCGGACGCTCAGAAAACGCGCGTAATTGCTTTCGAATGCCTGCTGCACGAACTCGTCGACGCGGCGACGCGGATCGCCGAGCCCCAGGTGGCCGAGGCCAAACTCGCCTGGTGGTTTGGTGAACTCGATAGCGCCTTGCTGGGCATGCCGCGTCATCCCGTCACGCGAAGTCTATTGCCAGCGACGGTTGCGGCGCCGGAACGAGGGTCCGTCCAGACGATCGAACACGCCACCCATGCGATGCGCCACGCGCCGGGCGCATCGGATACCGCACAGCAAATTCAGCTCGTGGCGAACTGGTTTGCGTCGCTGTTCGAATGGGGTCGCCACATCCACCTATGGCCGGCGATGGATGTCGCACAGGCCGCCCGGGCCCGCGCCGTGCACCAACTCGTGCGCCAGCTCGTGCGATTGGGAACGGAGGGAAGTGTGCACATCTTGTCTTTGCCACTCAACTTGATGGCGCGACACCAACTGAGTCGCGCCGACCTCGGTGAGCCCAGCAGCGCACGTGATAGTGCGACGCGTGACCAGCTGAAGGCATTGCAGGGTTTGCTCGTGCCTGATCTCCCAAAGGACGTCGATTTGACGACTCGCGTTCGTTGCCGTCTGGACTCGGCTATGATGGCGCGGGCGATCGTGGCCGACCATCCTTGCGCCCGCCTAGTGTCCGATTTGCCGCGGCTGCGGATCACGGCTGCCTGGCAAATCTGGAATATGGCGCGGCGTGGCGAATAACACATGTAGGTCGCAGTCTGCCGTGGGGCGCCTGCTAGACTATTGACATTTCGTGCACCGACCACCACTCAGCATTACCCGGCGCAACCCGCCAGCGCCTCCAGGAATATCCATGCGAACCCCCGACAACGCCCGACGCGTCATGCCAGATATTGCCAGCGAGGCGAAAGCGCACGTTGCGGGCGTGCTTGATTGGGTCGGCATGGGACAGATTCATGCTCCGGTCCTGCTTGGCGGTCACGAAGGCCACAGCGTCCGGACGCCCGCGCGGATCACCGCTTACGTCAACCTGACCAAGCCGGAGGCGCGCGGCATTCATATGTCGCGACTCTACCTGCATGTGGATCGCGCGTTGTCCGCGGAGGCGCTGACGCCGTGCTCGCTGCGCCGCCTTTTGCGCGAGTTTCTCGAATCGCATGCCGATCTGTCCGATCGCGCGCTGCTGCGCATCGAGTTTGATCACCTGCTGCGTCGTCCGGCGCTGAAGAGCGACAACAGCGGCTGGAAATCCTATCCGGTGCAGCTGACCGCCCAGTTGGATGCGCAACAGTTCACTCTGGAACTTTGTTTTAGCGTGGAATATTCCAGTACCTGCCCGTGTTCAGCAGCGCTGGCCCGGCAATTGATCCAGGAGCGCTTCGGCATCGACTTTACGCGCGACCGTCCGCTGGACTACGACGCGGTGCTGAGCTGGCTCGGAAGCGAGCAGGGTATCTGCGCCACGCCACACAGCCAGCGCAGTGCCGCCGAGGTCAAGGTTCGGCTCGCGGCGGGCTTCGATTTGCCCCTTGTGGATCTCATCGACCGCGTCGAAGACGCGCTGAAGACGCCGGTGCAGACCGCAGTCAAGCGCGAAGACGAGCAGGCGTTCGCGCGCTTGAATGGTGAGAATCTGATGTTTTGCGAGGATGCCGCGCGGCGCGTACAAGCGGCTCTGGCTGACGACGACCGAGCCAGCGATTTCTGGATCCGCGCCACCCACTTTGAAAGCCTGCATGCGCACAACGCCGTCGCTGTCGCGACCAAGGGCGTTGCAGGCGGCTACCGGGCCGGCGCCGAAGCGGCCGACGCCAGCTGACGATTCGCGGTCCGATTTCCCGCTGGCGTTGGTGGTTCCGATAGAGTCAACGGCGGGCGACTGGCGGAAGCAGCTCCGGATCGAGGCGTACCTCGAACCAGTTCAAGCCCCAATGCAGATGCGGGCCGCTGGCCCGGCCAGTCGCACCGGACGCGCCGATGTGCTGACCTCGCCGCACTGCTTCGCCGAGCTTGACCTCGATCCGGCTCAAGTGGAGAAATGAACTGCTTACCCCATGACCGTGGTCGATCAGGATCGTCCCGCCGGTGAGTACGAGGTCTTCCGCGACGAAGCTCACGATGCCCGCAGCGGGGGCGAGCACCGGAGTACCTGTGGGCACGGCGATATCCAGCCCCATATGCGGTGATTTTGCGACGCCGTTGTCGATCCGCTGACTGCCAAATACACCACTGATTCGTCCGCTGGCGGGACGCAGGAAGCCGTTGGAAAAATCGTCGCGATCATCGTCACGCACTCGCGCGGCGGCCACGCGCGCTTGCTCTTCGGCTATTCGTTGCGCGAGAGCGGGATCTGGCGTCACGGTGTGCTGGGGCAGGCCGTTGACGCGTTCAACGCGATAGTTCCGCGATTCGACGCGCAGATGGCGAATTTCCGTGTTGCCGTTCGCCAGTCGCAGCGTGACGCTGACATCATCCGGCGCGTCGCGGTCGAGCCCGAATACAAACACGCCGTCGGAACCGACGCGCACGGGGCGTCCGGAAAATTCGATCGTGCTGCCGGAAGGCGCGTGGCCGATGACCAATTCGCCTTGTCGCGCCTGCTTGGGCAGTACGACTTTGCTTGCCGGTCGTGGCGTCGGACCGGCGTTCGCAACCGTCGCGATCAGCACCAAAAAGCTGCCGCTCCAGCTGAGGCCTTGCGGGAAGCGAGAGTTCACCGATCAAATTCCAGTCGCTGTCCCATTTGTTCGTCGTGCACGCTCACACCGTCCCACACGCGGTAGCCGTTGACCCAGGTGGCGGCGACGCTGGAGCGGAATGTGCGTCCCTCGAACGGAGACCAGCCACAACGCGACAGAACTTGCTCGCGGGTGACCGTGTGGGGTTTGGCGGGATCGATCAGCACGAGGTCCGCCCAGTATCCTTCGCGCAAGAAGCCTCGTTGTGAAACCTGGAACAATGTGGCCGGTGCATGGGTCACTGCTTCGACGACGCGCTCCAGCGGAATATGGCCTTCAAATGCCTGGTCCAGCGCGCACTGCAGCGCGAATTGCACGAGCGGCAATCCCGAAGGCGCCTGCGCATAGGGCAACTGCTTTTCCTCCAACGTGTGTGGCGCGTGATCGGTGGCGAGTACGTCAATGCGGCCTTCGCGCACCGCGGCAATGATGGCGTCGCGGTCGCTGGCGGACTTGATCGCCGGATTGCACTTGATGAAATTGCCCAGCCGCGGATAGTCCTCTTCGCTGTATTCGAGAAAATGAATGCAGGTTTCTGCGGTGATGCGCTTGCCCGCCAGAGGCCCGGGACTGAACAGTTCCGCCAATTCCTCCGCCGTCGTGACGTGCAGAACGTGCAGTCGTGTGTTGTGCCGACGCGCCAGTTCCACCGCCAGGCGCGAGGACTTGAGGCAGGCTTCGCGCGAGCGGATATAGGGGTGCTGCTCGATCGGGATCGCATCGCCGTAGCGCTCCCGGGCGGCCGCGAGATTTGCCTCGATCATCGGGGTGTCTTCGCAATGCGTGACGATGATGGTTGGTGCATCGCGAAAAATCGCATCCAAGGTCGTCGGGTTGTCGACCAGCATGTTGCCCGTCGAGGCTCCCATGAAGATCTTGATTCCGCACGCTGCTCGAGGATCCAGGCTCTGGATGACCTCGAGATTGTCGTTCGTGGCGCCCATGTAGAACGCATAGTTCGCCACCGACTTGACCGCCGCGCGTGCGCATTTGTCCTCAAGCGCGGCATGGTTGGTCGTCGTCGGCTTGGAATTGGGCATTTCCATGTAGCTGGTTATGCCGCCCGCCACGGCGGCGCGCGATTCGGTCGCAAAGTCCGCTTTGTATTCAAGTCCCGGTTCGCGAAAATGTACCTGGTCATCGATCATCCCCGGCAAAAGCCAAAGACCGCTGGCGTCAACCACCGTTTCATCGGCGCGCGAGGCGAGACCCGCTCCGATTTCAGCGATCCGTCCGTCGCGCACGCGCAGATCCGCGATGCGGCGTTGCCCTTCATTGATCAGCTCTGCATTGCGGATCAGCCACTGGTTCATTCCGGTTCATCCTTTGCGGGCGATTCGTGGAGGTCGGGACAGCCGCACGGTGCCGATAGAGGCACCGCATCGAAACCGCCACGACTGAAGGGATTGCAGCGCAACAGGCGCCATCCAGCGAGCGCGCTGCCGCGCAAGCTGCCATGGCGCGCGATTGCCACGCGCGCATAGTCGGCGCAGCTGGGATGATAGCGACAGCGCGAGCCCAGCAGTGGGCTCAGCAGTCGCTTGTACAGGGCCAGCAAAAGGAGTAATAGGCGAGACACGGTGCGTGTAGTCGAAATGCTCGGCGCGGCATTCGTCGCGCGGTATGACCCGGCGGTTGCCGGGGGTGGTGACTTAGGCTATAACACGCCGCCGCCAAGCCACAACGGTGATACGGAAATGGCGAAAAG
>JBDTLV010000163.1:0-8055 GCA_039934615.1 Tahibacter sp. | reverse complement strand
AGGGGTCTCGCAGAATTCGCCGGCGAGCTGCCGGTCGCTGCGCTCGCTGAAGAGATCATCACGCCGGGGGTGGGGCAGGTACGAGCGCTGGTCACCAGCGCAGGAAATCCCGTGCTGTCGACGCCGAATGGCAGCGTGCTCGCGGGTGCGCTCAAGAATCTCGACTTCATGCTGTCGATCGATATTTACCGCAATGAAACCACGCGACATGCGGACTTGATACTGCCACCCGCATCTCCGCTGACGCAGTACCACTACGACCTCATTTTCAATGTGTTTGCCGTGCGCCGCGTCGCGCGACTTTCACGTCCCATGAGATTGCAGACAAATAGCGAACGTGCCGATTGGGAAATTTTTACCGCGCTAGCCGAAGCGGTATCAAAAGGTGCAGGCAAACCGTTCAATCCGCCGCCCGATCCACTGTCGATGATTGCGGCGGGTCTTGCGCGCGGAACGTCAGGGCTAAGCGTGGCCGATTTGCTCGCAGCCCCGCATGGCCTGGATTTGGGACCTTTGCGGCCGAACATGCTGAGTCGGCTTGAGACCCCGTCCGGCGCGATTGAATGCGCGCCAGCGCTGATGTTGGCCGAACTTGAGCGGCTGGGCCGTCAGCCCGCGCCTGATGTGTCGGACGCTTCGCTGCGCTTGATCGGACGGCGTGAGATCCGTAGCAACAACTCCTGGATGCACAATGCGCAACGTCTGATCAAAGGCAAACGCCGGCATCAGTTGTGGATGCATCCTAGCGACATGCTTGCACGGCAGGTGGTGGACGGCGGCCGTGTGCGCGTGCGTTCGCGGGTCGGCGCGATCGAGATTGAGGTGTCGGCGCGGGATTCCCTGCTGCCCGGTGTCGTTTGTCTGCCGCACGGCTACGGACATCATCACACGGGTGTGCAATTGAGCCTCGCCAGTGCCTTGCCGGGTGAAAGCTACAACGATCTCAGCGATCCCCTCGCGTTGGATGAAGCGTCCGGCAACGCCGCCTTGAACGGATTGCCCGTGTGGGTCGAAGCGGTCGCGGGACTGCTGCGTGCCAGCAATGGTGAGAGCAGTTAAGCTACCCCATCCTAGGCGAGCAGGTCCACGTCGATGAGCAACGCTTACGATTTTTCCGCGAACACCATCGAGGGAAAGCCGGTTTCGCTGGCTGACTTTCGCGGCAAGGCGATACTCGTGGTGAACGTCGCGTCCAAGTGCGGCTTTACTCCGCAATACACGGGTCTGGAAGCGATGTATCGCAAATTCAAGGATCAGGGATTGGTGGTGCTGGGATTTCCCTGCGATCAGTTCGGCCACCAGGAGCCTGGCGACGAAGCCGAAATCAAGAATTTCTGCTCGCTCAACTACGACGTCAGTTTTCCCCTGTTCGCCAAGATCGACGTCAACGGTGACGACGCTCATCCCTTGTATAAATGGATGAAAAAGGAAAAAACGGGTCTGCTTGGCAGCGAAGCGGTCAAATGGAACTTCACCAAGTTCCTGATCGATCGAAAAGGCCAAGTCCTGAAACGCTATGCGCCGACCGATACGCCGGCCAAGATCGAAAAAGAACTTGGCGCGGTGCTGGCTTGAACCGGTTCGCGGCAACCCGGCTCGGGTTGCCGCCATTTCCGATTACTGAAAGCCGTTCTTGAACACCAGGTCAGGGTTGTCGACGACGTTGATCACGCCGTTCATCATGGGGTGGTTGAAGCAGTTGTAGTGCAGGCTGTTTGGAGCCGTGACCGGCACGTCGATCGTGATATTTGCCGTGCCGGTCGAACCATTGCCCGAAACGCCGTCGCTGAACGCATTCGCCGACCCGGTCGAATTCGCCGTCTTGATATAGAACGGATGAATGCCGCTGACCGCCTGCAAGGCAAATACGTATACATTGCCGCGCATCAGGGTAATCGTCGGATTGTTTTGAGCATCGATGGTCCAGCCGGCGGTGCTGGTGGCGGTCACGGTGAACGTCTGGGTTGGACTGCCAGCGTGCGCAACGGAGCCGACCGCGAGAGCACATGCCAGAGTAACTTTAGCCAGCGCGCCGCGGTGCCATTTCTTGTTTCCGTCGATAGTCAGCATGGGTCTAGCCTTGGTTGAGGGGAATTCATGCCATGGCCAGGGAACCATGACGCTTGATAGTGCCTGCGTGTTTCCTGAATCGTTCGGTGCGGCGTTTGGACAATGTACGCTTTTCGCGAGCGCCTGCGACCGCACCGAGCGGCATTTCGGCATGGGCCGAGCGGGCTCCCACTCCGACACCTGAGACGTAAGTGCCGCAATCGGGCCGAATGGTTGCGCGATGCGCTCCGATGTCGCCCGCCCACACCGACAAACGCCGCGCAAGCCCGCCAGAAACAAGGGTTTTCCGGTCCGGAGGAGGGTGCGTCTGTGGTACACTTGCGCGTTGTTTTTCTGCCCGGCGCGCGACGTTCCCGCACTGGCCCTACCGTAACGATTTTGCGGCACTGAAGGTGTGACCCACGATGGCGGAACTAGCCAAAGAAGTAATTCGAGTCAACATCGAAGACGAGATGAAACAGAGCTACCTCGATTACGCGATGAGCGTGATCGTGGGGCGTGCGCTGCCGGATGTGCGGGATGGCCTGAAGCCGGTCCATCGGCGCGTTCTGTTCGGCATGTACGAAGCGAACAACGTCTGGAACCGATCCTACGTGAAGTGCGCACGTATCGTCGGCGAGGTGATGGGTAAGTATCATCCGCATGGCGACGCATCGATCTACGACACCCTGGTGCGCATGGCCCAGGACTTCTCGCTGCGCTATCCGCTCGTGGATGGGCAAGGCAACTTCGGTTCGATCGACGGCGACGCAGCGGCGGCGATGCGCTACACGGAGTGCCGCCTGGACAAACTGGCCTCCGAACTGCTCGCTGACATCGACAAGGAAACCGTCGATTTCACGCCGAACTACGACGAGAAGGAATTGGAGCCCACGGTCTTGCCGACCCGGGTCCCGAATCTGCTGATCAACGGATCGACCGGCATCGCGGTCGGCATGGCGACCAACGTTCCACCGCACAACCTCAACGAAGTCGTCGACGCGACGATCGCCCTGATCGACGATGCCGAACTGACGATCGACGACCTGATGCGTTACATCCCAGGCCCGGATTTTCCGACCGCCGGCATCATCAACGGTGCCTCCGGCATTGTGGAAGCCTACAAAACCGGTCGAGGCCGCATTCTGGTTCGCGCCCGGACTGAAATCGAGACCGAAGCCAATGGTCGCGAAGTCATTGTTGTCACCGAATTGCCCTATCAGGTCAACAAGGCGCGATTGATCGAAAAGATCGCCGAACTGCACAAAGAGAAAAAGATCGAAGGCATTTCACCGGATGGTCTGCGCGATGAGTCCGACAAGGATGGCATGCGCATCGTCATCGAAGTGCGTCGCGACACCATGGCCGATGTGCTGCTCAACAATCTGTTCCAGCAGACCCAGCTGCAAGTCACATTCGGCATCAATGTCGTGGCTTTGGTCGATGGTCAGCCGCGCCTGCTCAACCTCAAGGAAATTCTTGAGGCGTTCATCCGACACCGCCGCGAAGTAGTCACGCGCCGCACGATTTTCGAACTGCGCAAAGCGCGAGCGCGTGCGCATGTGTTGGAAGGGTTGACCGTCGCGCTGGCGAATATCGACGAGATGATCGAGCTGATCAAGACTTCTCAGTCGCCGCAGGTTGCGAAGGAACGGATGCTCGCAAAGCGCTGGAATCCGGGTCTGGTCAGTGCCTTGCTCGGTGATGACGGTGCGACCGTGTCGCGCCCGGAAGATTTGCCTGAAGGCGTCGGTTTCGGCCCGGATGGCTACCAGTTGTCCGAGGTGCAGGCGAAAGAAATCCTTGAAATGCGCCTCAACCGCTTGACCGGGTTGGAGCAGGACAAGCTGACTGACGAGTACAAGGATCTGCTGGTTACCATCCGCCGCCTTCTCGAAATCCTTATGGATCCGACGGTCTTGCTCGCGCTGATCCGCGCCGAGCTGGTCGAGGTGAAGGAGAATTTCGGCGACGAACGTCGCACCGTCATCCAGCCGAGCCAGGAAGACCTGGACGTCCTTGACCTGATCGAGCCAGAAGACGTCGTAGTTACTTTGTCCCATACGGGATATGTGAAACGGCAGCCGATCACCACTTACCGCGCTCAAAAGCGCGGCGGCAAGGGCCGCTCGGCGACAGCAGTCAAGGAAGAGGACTTCGTCGCACAGGTCTGGATCGTCAATACGCATGACACATTGTTGACATTTACCAGTGCGGGCCGGGTGTTCTGGCAGAAGGTCTACCAGATTCCCGATGCCGGTCCGAATTCGCGCGGCAAACCGATCGTCAATCTGCTGCCGCTTGAAGCGGATGAAAAAATCCAGGCGGTGCAGTCCGTACGTGACTTCCCGGTCGATCGCTACGTGTTCTTCGCAACGCGTTCGGGAACGGTGAAAAAGACCTCGCTCGCGGACTACTCGCGTCCACGCACGAATGGCATTCGCGCGATCGATCTCGATGAGGCGGACGGATTGGTCGATGTGGCTATCACCGATGGTACCCGTGATGTCCTGCTGTTCGCGTCGAATGGCAAAGCGGTTCGATTCGCCGAAGACGAAGTCCGGCCGATGGGGCGCGTCGCGCACGGTGTGCGCGGCATGCGGCTGACACCAGGCGCGACGGTCGTCTCGATGATCGTCGTCGATGGCATTGGGGACATCCTGACGGCGACGGAGCGTGGTTTCGGCAAGCGCACCCCGCTCGAAGAGTATCCGCGCAAGGGACGCGGAACCCAGGGGGTCATCGCGATCCAATGTTCCGGCCGTAACGGTGCGTTGGTCGGGGCCGTGCAGTTGGACGATGCGCACGAGCTGATGTTGATCTCCAACCAGGGCACGCTGGTGCGTACGCGCGCCTCTGAAATCGCGCGGGTCGGCCGAAACACCCAGGGAGTGACGCTGATTCGCCTGCCGGACAATGAGGCTTTGACCAGTGTGGTCGGCATTGCTGCCCTCGGTGTGGACGACGACGCGGAAATCGAGTCAGCGGGTGAGGGGGATGTATCGCCGGTGCCCGACACTTTGCAGGCACCGGAAGGTCCGGAAGTTTCTGAATCGCCAGAATCACCGGAAGTCCCTGACGCTGATTGAACGGTATCCTGCAGAAACAAAAAAGGCGGCTTATGCCGCCTTTTTTATGTTTGCCGCGCATCGATCAATCGGGTGATCCGCGTCCTGCGTTTCTGGCACGTCCACGTTGACGCGTCTGCAATTCCGACAGGGCTCGACTGACAGGCGACGGGCGTTCCGCAAGCGGTAGTGGCGGGCGCAATGTCGTCACAACCAGGAAAGCGATGAAGCCAAGCCATGACGTGAACAGCACGCCAAGGATCCACAGGCCGTGCTCGCCAGTCCGGCAACGTTCCTTGCCGAGCAGAAAGACGACCAGCGCGGGCACGACGTTGAAGATCACCAGCATGGTGCCGACGATCCACAGGAAGCCGCTGAAGCCGACCTGCATCAGCCGATCGCTTCGAGTATTGCTTCGGCGCTCGACACCTTGAATTCACCCGGCGCCTCGACTTGCAGATTTTTCACGACGCCATTTTCGGCATACAGCGCAAAACGCTTCGAACGCATTCCCATGCCGAATGGCGTTGCATCCAATTCCAGTCCGAGGGACTGGGCGAAACTGCCATTGCCGTCGGCGAGCATCATTACGCCATCCGGAACATTTTGTGCCTTGGCCCATGCGCTCATCACGAATGCGTCATTGACCGATACGCAGGCCACTTCGATGCCGCGCTTTTTGAATTCTTCCATTTTCTCGATGTAGCCAGGCAAGTGTTTGGCGGAACACGTGGGTGTAAACGCGCCTGGCACGGAGAACAGCACGACCTTGTTGTCGCCGAAAATTTCTTCGGTGGAGATGGCTTGTACGCCATCCTTCAGGATGTTCAGGGTCGCGTTGGGAATCCGGTCGCCTACTGCGATGGTCATGGTCGTTGAGTCCTGCGGCTGCGCCGTTGGCGCGGAAGCGCGAATCATAGCGCTGCCGAGCAGAGTTCGACACCATTCGTCGCTGCACTTGAAAGCGTGGAGTGCGCACCTATCTTTGTCGCCATGGCGGTACACGCGGTGTGTACGCCGACCACTTTGAGGGTATGAATATGCACGCAGTACGCCATGCAGGATGGGTTCGTCCGGCTCATTTCCAGGAAGAGATCGGTCGCGTTTTCGGTCGCCTGTTCCAGCCGGAGGAATCGGATCAGTCGACGGTGGTCACCAGTCAGTGGACGCCGCGCGTCGACATTCGCGAAGAAGCCCAGCGCTTCCTGATCCTGGCTGACGTGCCGGGTGTCGATCCGGCGAGTATCGAAATCCATATGGACAAGGGTATTCTGTCCATCAAGGGCGAGCGCAGCGTCGAGAGCCTGGAGCAAGGTGTCAAGCAGACTCGTTCGGAGCGTGCGCACGGATCGTTCTATCGGCGCTTTGCGTTGCCGGATAGTGCGGATGCCGAGGGCATTCGAGCATCGGGTAAGCATGGCGTACTGGAAATTTCCATTCCGAAGCGACCGGAGACGACGCCGCGACGGATTTCCATCGTCAGCGAATAAGTCGCCAGGTCTGGCGCTGGCAAGGCCTGTGGCAGCTTCGCTGCCGCAGGCCTTCTGGCGTTGATCGGTTTTACGTGGGGGAAGGCACACGATGCAGTTCAAGGATTACTACGAAATTCTCGGGGTGAAAGCCGAAGCGAGCGAGGCGGAGCTCAAGAGTGCATTTCGCAAACTTGCGCGCAAGTATCATCCGGACGTGAGCAAGGAAACCGGCGCCGAGGAAAAATTCAAGGCTGTCAACGAAGCCTACGAGGCACTCAAGGATCCGCCCAAGCGCAAGGCCTACGACCAGCTGCGTGCGCGGGGCTACCGACCTGGCGATGAGTTTCAGCCGCCGCCGGACTTTGCCGACGGATTCGGTTTCGATCCGCGCGGAGGGCAGGGCGGCGAGGGGTTTAGCGACTTCTTTGAATCCCTGTTCGGCGGTCGTGGCGCCGGCGCGCGAGGTGGTCGTGCGAATCCGCGTCGTGGACAGGATTTGCGCGCGCAAGCGGCGATCGACCTGGAGACTGCCTACGCCGGCGGAAAGCAGCGCCTTGATGTGGGCGGGCGCGTGCTGGAAGTGAAGATTCCAGCTGGAATTCTCGGCGGACAGACGATACGGCTGGCTGGACAGGGACAACCAGGCAGCAATGGTGCCTCAGCTGGTGACTTGCTGCTGGAAATCGCCATTCGGCCACACGCGCAGTTCCGGCTCGATGGCCGCAACGTCAGTGTGACGGTACCGATCGCTCCGTGGGAAGCAGCGCTGGGAGCCACCGTCAGCGTACCTACACTGGCTGGCACCGTCGAACTCAAAGTTCCGGCGGGGTCAGACAGTGGACGCCGTATGCGTTTGAAAGGGCGCGGCTTGCCCGGAACGGATGCTGGCGATCAGTATGTCCTGCTGGAAGTTCATGCGCCGCCGGCTGCGACCGACGAGCAGCGTGCTCTTTACGAGCAGATGGCAGAACTGTTCGATTTCGACCCGCGGCGCTAAGCGGGCATCACAACGAAAAACGGAGGCAATACGCCTCCGTTTTCTATTCGGTACCTTTCCCTTTGTTACTTGCCGAGCAGCTCGTTGATGGTCTTGACGAGTTCGTTCTCGTTGATCGGTTTCGTAACGTAGGCCTTCGCGCCCTGCCGCATTCCCCATACCTTATCGGTCTCCTGATCCTTGGTTGTCACCAGAATGATCGGGATGTGACTGGTCTTCGGCTCCTTGGAGATCGTGCGTGTCGCCTGGAACCCGTTAAGGTTCGGCATCACCACGTCCATCAGGATCAGATCCGGGATTTCGCGTTTGGCGACTTCCACGCCCGCCGCGCCGTCTTCCGCGGTGATGATTTCGTGCCCCATTTTCTCGACGATACGTTTCAGACCCAGAAGCTGGGACTGTGAATCGTCAACGATCAGGATTCGCGCCATGACTGCCTCGTAATGCCCCTGTGTGCCGCGTAGCGGCT
>JBDTLV010000162.1:0-8324 GCA_039934615.1 Tahibacter sp. | reverse complement strand
GAGCGGCGACGCCGCAGCGCAAACCAGGTTGGGCGCGACGGGGTCCGCAACCGCCGCGAATCCGCCGTGGGCAGCGGCGTTGGCGCGCAACGCGCAGCTCGCGCCGAAAGACTGGCTGATCGAGATCCGGCGCCTGGTCAAGGCTGGCGAGCGCGACGAAGCGATCGACAACCTCGCGCTCCTTCGCCAGCGCCACCCCGACGTGGCGATACCAGCGGATTTGCGCGATCTGCATCGATGAGCGCAGCGCTCAGCCGTCTGGCCGGCCCGGCCACACTGGCGCAGGAGATCCGTAAAAGTCGCTTTGTTGCCAATGCCGCACCGGCTGGCGATCCCGCCGCGGCGCTGGCATTCCTGCAGCAGATTGCCGACCCCCAGGCGACCCACAACTGCTGGGCCTATCGGATCGGAGCCCAGTATCGATTCAGCGACGACGGCGAACCGGGCGGCACGGCTGGCCGACCCATTCTGCAGGCGATTGAGGGCCAGGCCTGCGACCAGCTGATGGTGGTCGTGACGCGCTGGTACGGTGGCATCAAGCTCGGTGCCGGAGGCCTGGTGCGCGCTTACGGGGGTTGCGCGGCAGAGTGCCTGCGGCAGGCGCCCAAGATCCCACTGATCGACACGATCGAGGTGGACTTCTTCCTGCCGTTCGCGGCGCTGGCCATCTTCAAGGCGCGCCACGCCGATTGGGACGCGCGCGTGCTGCAGGAGCAGTTCGACGCCGAAGGCGCGCACCTGCGCCTGAGCGTGCCGCGCCCGCAGGGGGAAGAACTGCGCCGTTTCCTCAGCGATCTGACCCGCGGACGGATTCAATGGCAGGTGCGCGATTGAAAAGCGCGGCAGCCGCCTCCACGCCATGAGCGGGGCAGCGGGGGGATCGGCTCATTCGCCCGGGGAACACGCGATGGGTTACCCGTGGACTTATGTCGCTGCGCCGTTCACCCTTCGAAACCTCAGAGCGAACGGTGAGCGGTCTTCGTCGAATTCATCGTCGAGAAAATTGAAGTCGCGTCGAACGGATTCAGTCACCCGTGCACTTGCGTTGCTGCGCCCGCCAACGGGCTGCCGGTCTCATCCAGCCCGTACCTCGTAATACACCGCAATATCCATCTAACCACAAAGCCGCATCCAGCCGAGCAACGCAACCCATGACCGACACGCCCGACACCAGCAAGCCGCGCCCACGCTTGGCCTCGCTGAAACTGATCCTGCCGTTCCTCAAGCCTTACCGGGCCCTGACGATCGGCTGGCTCGCGTTCCTGGCGATTTCATCGACCGCAACCTTGTCGCTGCCCGTGGCGGTGCGACACATGATCGACAATGGATTCGCCCACGCCAACACGGACAGTATCAACGCGAGCTTCGCAGGTCTGTTCGGCGTGGCGCTGGTGCTGGCCCTCGCGACCGCAGCGCGCTTCTTCTGCGTCAGTCTGCTCGGCGAACGCGTGGTCGCCGATTTGCGCCGCAGTCTCTACAACCATCTGCTGACCCTGGACCAGGCCTTCTTCGAGAGCACGCGCGTTGGTGAGCTGACGTCGCGACTGGGCAGCGACACTGAACTGGTACAGACGGTGGTGGGCTCCAGCCTGTCCGTCGCCCTGCGCAGTGCCGCGACCTTTCTCGGCGCTTCGGTTGCGCTAGTGTGGACAAGTCCCAAATTGGCCGGTTATGCGGCGCTGGTGATTCCTGTGGTGGTGCTGCCGATTGTGCTGTCCGGCCGACGCCTGCAGGGATTGTCGCGACAAAGCCAGGACCGCATCGCGGACGCATCTGCGGTGGCCAACGAAACCTTGAACGCGATGTACGCGGTGCAAGCCTATGTACGCGAACCGGTCGAACGCAGTCGCTACGGTGACGCGATCACCCGCGCGCTGGGCACCGCGCGCCGACGCATCGGTGCTCGCGCGGCACTGACGGCGCTCGTGATCGTGCTGGTGTTCGGTGCGATCACCCTGGTGTTGTGGGCTGGCGCGAAGGCTGTCGTCACCGGTGCATTGGACCCCGGCGTGCTCGGTCAGTTCGTGCTGTACGCCGTGTTTGCCGGCAGTTCGGTCGGCGCGCTGACGGAAGTGTGGGGTGAAGTGCAGCGCGCTTCCGGTGCGCTGGAACGGATCGGCGAATTGCTGGCGACCGAGGCGAGCATCCGCTCACCGGCCGCGCCGGTTGCGCTCAATCGGCCTACGCAGGGCGAAATCCGCATGGAACATGTGGAATTTCGCTATCCCACGCGCCCGGACCATGCCGCCCTGCATGACTTCAACCTGCACGTGAAGCCCGGCGAAACAGTTGCCCTGGTCGGGCCCTCCGGCGCCGGAAAAAGTACTGTATTTCATTTATTGCTGCGCTTCTACGATCCCGACGCCGGCGCGATCCGCATCGACAGTGCGGACCTGCGCAGCCTCGCCCTGCCCGACCTGCGCAATGCGATCGCGCTGGTTCCGCAGGACACGGTGATCTTCGGCGCCAGTGCCTTGGACAATATCCGCTTCGGCCGCGTCGATGCGGAAGAAAGCGCCGTCATCGCCGCCGCGAAAGCGGCCGAAGCGCACGAGTTCATCATCCAGCAGCCGGATGCCTATGCAACCTATCTGGGCGAACGTGGTGTACGTCTGTCCGGCGGACAGCAGCAGCGCATCGCGATTGCGCGAGCCTTGCTGAAAGATTCGCCGATCCTGTTGCTCGACGAGGCCACCAGCAATCTCGACGCGCAGTCTGAAGCGGCGATTCAGAACGCGCTGGAGCGTCTGATGGAAGGTCGTACCACTCTGGTCATCGCGCATCGACTGGCAACCGTGCAGAAGGCCGATCGGATCGTGGTGATGGATCAGGGGCGAATCGTGGCTCAGGGCACGCACGAGGAACTGATGCGCGAGCAAGGGCTTTACGCCGAATTGGCACGCTTGCAATTCGCCGCTTGAACGTTTCGTTTAACGGCAATCGCGGATTGGCACACGAAGCCGCCGAGGCAGCTGCGCACGCATTCAGCGGATGGGTGCGCAGCGGTCCGGCAATTATGTTATTTCCTGGACTCTGCCGCAAATTCCACAAAGCCCTGCATGAATTCGCGCAACCGCTGCAGGGTGGCCGCATCGGTGATCGAGCCGTCTGCACCGAACACCGATCCAGCGCGCGATACCATCAGGCGTCCGGCGAACCAGGGGCGCGTACCGAGTGTGCGCAGTACCGGCAACCAGGCGTTCTGGCCGAGTATCGTGCCGAATCCGCCGGGTGAAGCACCGATCACGGCGACGGGTCTGGCGCCGAACACGCGCGCGATGTCGTCGGCCGGCCGGGTCAGCCAGTCGATTGCATTCTTGAAAGGTCCAGGAATGGAATTGTTGTATTCCGGACTGACCAGCAACAGCCCTGCAGACGACGCGATCGCGTCCTTGAGGCTGGCCACGCGTGGCGGAATGCCGCTCGCCGCTTCGTCATCGCCGTTGTAAAGCGGAATATCCTCAATCGTGTTCACCGAAAGACGGCTGCCTTCCGGCATGACCGTCGCCGCGGCGCGCAACAAGGCGGTATTGAAGGAGCCTTTGCGCAGACTTCCCGACAGACCCGTCAGTTCAAGCATGATGCTCTCCGCTCATAAATGCAGGCTGGCGGAACACGCAAGCCTGCGCGTCCGCCGCAAATGAAGCACCCTGCCCGCCTCGATTGTCGTCCAAGTCAGCATGTCGCAGCGCTGGCACGCAAAAAAAAACAGGCCGCACGAGGCGGCCTGAGATACTTGCGTTGGAGCGTTGCAGGAAACCTGCGGCGGACTCAGCGCGAGGCCGCTCGCAGCTGGCGACTCAGGGCGCTGACGCGCTGGCTCAGTTCGGCGACATCCGCCTTGGACGGCACACCCAAACGACCGAGCACGACGCCAAGACCGTGCTCCAGCGACGTGGTGACCGCTTCAGTACGTTCGGCGAGTACGGTGCTGATCGGCTCACTGACCACCTGCATGCGTTTGCGCGCGGCGCCGAGCCAGCGAGAGCGCAAGGTCACCGCGCGGGACTGCAGCGCACGACCTTCCTCGATGACGCCGCCGAGCAGATTTTCGCCACGATGCTTGATCATCGCGACCGCACCGAGCGCAGCGAGCCACACCTTGCGTGCGGGGTCGCGGACCGGAGTCACTGCGGCTTTGCTGGCTTTCACGGACTTGCGTGGCATGGGATTACCTCGGTGCGTGGATGGAATGGTCGCCACGTTAGGCCGCGGACTTGGAGCAATCACACTATTGGGGAGCGTTGCAGGCCTGTTGTCGCCGTGATCGATCGTGACGGACGATCAAAACAACAGCGACGCATTCGCGGGTGAAGCCCGGCAACCGCTGCGGCGCTGACTTGAACGCCAGCGAGAGCGGCTATAACCCGCCGTTCGATTGCCGATCCGCGCGATGTTGCGGCATTATCAAGAAGTAGCCATTGCATGGATGGGTCGTTCGGTTGCGATCACGCGATTGCGCAACGCCAACGGAAAATCCAGCGCGTACCGGATGCCCTCGAGCCATTGTTGCCGGCGTACTACCAGCCGGGCTTGATCCGATTGCCATCCCGACGGCGATCCCAGGCGCGCAGCTCGTCGCGAATGTGCGCCACGCGCTGGCGACCCAGCGCATTGCGCTCTTCGTCCAGCACGACGGCATCGAGCAACTCGGCGAGGCGTTGCGCGGTCGGCAGCATCGTGTCCCAGGCATCCAGCGCGGACAGCGGGCCCGGCAAGGCCATGAAGAAGCTGAGTCCCGGCGTGTTCAACTGGTCGACACGGCTCATGTCGAAGTGCCCGGGCTTGACCATGTTTGCCGCACTGAAGATCGGTCCGAGCTCGGGCTTGCCGTCGACCATGCGGTGAAAAATTCCCATGTCGCCAAATTCCAATCCGCACTTTTCCGCCGCGACGACCAGATCGGCGCCGTGCATGACGGAGCCGGCGCGCGACGATACGAACAAGGTCACGATGCGTTCCACGGGTTGTTCCGGGCGCACGCCGATCGGCGAACGCGGGGCGTTCTTGAACAGGTCGTTGCGCAGCGGATCGCGCTGAAGTTCGTCGTTGCTGTCGGGGTCGCGCCGACCATGGAATGCGGCGCCGAGACGTTCGATGTCATCGTCGTCGCCGGCGGAGAATCGCTCGCCTTCGTCGCCATCACCCAGCGTCGGCTCGACGCGCTCACCGGCCTCCGCGCGACCAGCGGTGCGCCGTCCCTGCCCGGGTCGCCGTGGCTGACCGAACAGATAGATTGCCGCAAGGATGATCGCCCCGACCACGGCGATGATGATGCGCAATTCGTTCGGACTGAGGGCCTGCTGTTCCATCGCTTGCTCCGTGGGTCAGGCAGCGCCGACCAGTTTGGCCGCTTCGGCCAGGTCGACCTGCACCAGGCGTGAAACTCCCGGCTCGCGCATGGTAACGCCGCACAACTGGTGCGCCGCTTCCATGGTCGTCTTATTGTGGCTGACGAACAGGAACTGCACGCGCTCGGACATTTCGTTGACCATGCTGGTGAAGCGCCCCACATTCGCTTCGTCCAGGGGTGCGTCCACTTCGTCCAGCAGACAGAACGGCGCGGGATTCAGACGGAAAATCGAAAACACCAGCGCGACGGCGGTCAAGGCCTTTTCGCCACCGGACAGCAGCGAAATCGAGACCACGCGCTTGCCCGGCGGACGCGCCATGATCGACACGCCGGTATCGAGCAAGTCGTCGCCGGTCAGTTCCAGGTAGGCATGACCGCCGCCGAACAGGCGGGGAAACAGTTCCTGCAGTCCGGCATTGACCTTGTCGAACGTTTCCTTGAAACGCTGCCGTGTCTCGCGATCGATTTTCTTGATCGCACCTTCCAGCGTTTCCAGCGCGGTGTTCAGATCGGTCAGTTGCGCGTCGAGATAGTTCTTGCGCTGCGACTGTTCATCGTACTCCTGGATTGCCGCGAGATTGACCGGTTCAAGCCGGCGTATCTTGCTTTCCAGCTCGGTCAGGTTCTGCTGCCAATCGCCAGCATCGGCACGTTCCGGCAGTGCCGCAAGAACAGCCTCGAGTTCGAGCCCCGCCTCGACGATCGCGTCGGCCAGGGTCTGCGCGCGCATCTTGAGGCTGTGCTCGGACATGCGCTGCTCGGACAAGGCCTCACGGCGCTGTTGCAGCACGTGTTCGACACGATGCCGTTCCGCCTCAAGGCGTCGGAATTCCCCATCGCAATCATCGAGCGCGCGACGCGCTTCGACCAGTTGCTTGTCAACCAGCAGGCGCTGATTGAGATACGTCTGGCGCTCGGCGTCCAGTTCCGTGAGCGGATCTGCATCGGCAGCGAGCTGCGCGACAATATCCACTTTGCGCGATTCGAGCTGGGCGACCTGGCTCTGCATGCGCGCCAACGCCTGTTCCAGCGAAGCGATCGATGAACGCTTGGACTCCAGCGACAAGGCCAGCTGATGCGCCTGGTCGCGCGCTTCGCGCGCATTCATGCGCGCTTCCTCGCGCATTTCGAGCGTACGCCGGCGTTCGCCGTCGAGAGTCTGTCGCGTCTGCTCCAGATCACCCATGCGCGTGACCGCGTCGTTCAGGCGACCGCGCGCTTCGCGGGAAATACCTTCGTCCTCATCGAGCTTGGCCGACAGGGTCGCGACTTCGGCGTCGACTTTCTCCAGGCGCGCCTGCGCCGTTTCCATTTTTCCACGATGTCCCTGCAACTGGCCCGCGACTTCCGCGAGACGTCGGTGCGCCATGTACAGCTCGCGCTGGGCGTCGTCGCGGCTGCGTTCGGCCTCGACTTTGTCGATTTTGTGCTTGTCCAGGTTGGACGCGAGTTCCTGGGCGAGTTCGTCGAACTGCTCCAGCTGCGCGCGCAAGGTGTGAATTTCGCGCTCCCGCGCCAGCACACCAACCTGGGCACCCGCGCGCCGAACCACGCGCACGGTACCGGCGCCGAACCATTCGCCGTCGCGGGTGATCACCGATTCGTGGCCTTGCAGATGCGCGGCAATATCACGTGCTTGCGCCAGGCTCTCAGCCACCTTGACCTGCGCCAGCAAGCCGAGCACCGCCAGCGGACCGCGCACGTGGGCGGACAGCGTTCCGGAAATTGTTACAGTTCCACTTTGCTGGGCGATCAGCACCATGTCCGCTTCGCGCAACTGAGCCAGCTCGCCGGCGTAGTCCGCGGGCGTTTCGACCAGCACGCCCTCGATCAGGCCCGACAGGACCGCTTCGGTGGCAGCCTCCCATCCGGCATCGACATCGAGTGCGGCACCGAGGCGCTGCGCGTCGGCCAGACCCTGCTGTTCCAGCCACTGGCTCGCAGCACCTTTTTCCTGCCCCAGCGCCGCGTGCTGCAGCGCTTCGAGCGAACCGAGTCGACCCCGCGCCGATTGAAGCTGCTGGCGTGTTTCCGCCAGTGCGGACTGGGTCTGACGCTCGGCTTCCAGAACACGCTCGTGGGTGACCTTGCGCTCATCGAGCAGACCGGTGAGCGTTTCGACGCGATCGCGATGCGACTCCTGCTCGCTCGCCAGCGTTTCCGACGCGGTCATCAATGCCTGCAGATCTGCCGAGCGCTTTTCCGTTTCCAGCGCTTCGAGCCGGCGCGCCGCATCCAGACACTGACGATCCAGGTAGTCCAGACGCGTGCGCTCGACTTCAGCGGCCTGGCTGGCCTCGGAGCTCGCGCGGGAATACTCGTCCCAGGCGGTCTGCCATGCGGCCAGTTTCGCTTCAGCCTGCTGCAGGCTGTCACCCGTGCTCTCGCCGACGTCCTGCAACGCCTGCAGGCGCGGTTCGCTGTCCGCAATCGCGAGACGCAGGTTTTCGATCTGCTCGTGATCGGCGCTGACGTGTTCGGCCAATTCGGCGAGTGAACGCTCGGTTTCCTCGCGGGAACGGTCGAGACGACCGCGCAATTCGCGACTGTGATTGATCTGTTGTTCGACGCGCGCGATCTCTGAGCCGACTTTGTACACATCCGCCTGGGCCAGATTCAGATGTTCGCTGGCACTCTGATGCCGTTCCCGGCTGGTTTCCAGCTGCGCTTCGACCTGGCGCTGATCGGCGAGGAACTTTTCGATTTCCGTTTCCGCGGAACGCAAGGCATCACCCTGCCCTGCAACCTCCACTGCGATCGCGCGGTAGTTCAGCGCACGCAGTTCGGCTTCGCGTTGTTTCTGCTCGGCCTTGAGCTCTTGCCAGCGCGTGGCGGCCTTGGCCTGCCGGTTCAGGTGCTCGAGCTGCTTGTCGACTTCGTCGCGCACGTCCTTCACGCGATCGAGATTTTCCCGCGTGGCCTTGATCCGGCTTTCGGTTTCCTTGCGCCGTTCCTTGTACTTGGAAATGCC
>JBDTLV010000161.1:0-8354 GCA_039934615.1 Tahibacter sp. | reverse complement strand
GATGCCCGAGAGGCCGAAGGGGCTCCCCTGCTAAGGGAGTATAGGGTCAAAAGCTTTATCGAGGGTTCGAATCCCTCTCTCTCCGCCAGATTCGCAAGACGCCCCCTCGTGGGGCGTTTTGCGTATCTGGCGAAAAATAAGTGAAAAATCCATTGCTTCCCGAGTGCGGCTGGCCGCTCTGACCGGATTGGGCAACGCAGCTGCTCCATGCGTTCGTCGACATCGTCCCTGGGCAAAAGGTGCCCGACTCGCACCACGTCCACGCTGATGGACCGCATTAACCAGCCTCGCGCTCGGGTCAGCAGAGTTGCGAAGAGATCCCTCGGCGCGCGTCACGCCTGATTTCTTCGCTGCACGCTGCGCAGCGATGCGATGGGCGTGGAGTGACCCTCATTGCGCCGGCGACTCTCCAGACTCGTGTGGCGGCGCGATCCGCGCGAAGGATCGATCCGGTACGGGCGCAGGCAAAACCGACGCGCGTGTCCGCTGCGCAACGCGGATTCGAATGCAGTTGATTGGTCGCGTCGCGCCAGGTTTTCCCGCCGCCTATCGAGTTTGATCGACCGCGTGCAATATGAAACTTATGGCTAAATAAAACTGTAGCCACCTTGCCCGAGATCCTGTGCCGGCAACCAAATCAAGAAAGGTGTTGACGGCGCACCCCGATATCCGAATAATTCCGCTCCTCGCCGCGGTCGTACAGCGACGAGACGACGCAAAGGACGCGTCGGAACTAGCAAGGAAAGCACGATTAGTGCGCGCCCGTAGCTCAGCTGGATAGAGTACCAGGCTACGAACTTGGTGGTCGGAGGTTCGACTCCTTCCGGGCGCGCCATTTACCAAGGGTGCTTCGGCACCCTTTTGTTTGGCGGTGTTTTGCGCAAAACGTCGTTGCGATGCTCTTCCCAGCGGCATCGTGGCAACGGTTATACAGTCGCGGTGATTGACGGTTGTGGCAAGCGCCCGTAACATCCTCGGTCTTGTTGGATTACCACGGGTGACCGAGGGGCTGGAACGAGCGGGGTATAGCTCAGCCTGGTAGAGCGCTAGCTTTGGGAGCTAGATGTCGAGAGTTCGAATCCCTCTACCCCGACCAATGTGCGTTTGCCAGTGACTGCGCCTGTAGCTCAACCGGATAGAGCACCGGCCTTCTAAGCCGACGGTTGCAGGTTCGAGTCCTGTCGGGCGCGCCAATGCGATCGTTTGTTTGTGGTGGATGTAGCTCAGTCGGTTAGAGCATCGGATTGTGATTCCGAGGGTCGCGGGTTCGAGTCCCGTCTTCCACCCCATTTTTGTGGGCCGTTAGCTCAATTGGTAGAGCAGCGGACTCTTAATCCGTAGGTTCCCAGTTCGAGTCTGGGACGGCCCACCACCTACCTCGCTCAGTCCTCACGTGGTATTCCCGCAAAGCGGTTGGAGCCAGGATTCGTTAGAATCCCTGGTTTCGTGCGAATGTGGCGGAATTGGTAGACGCACTGGATTTAGGTTCCAGCGGGGCAACCCGTGAGAGTTCGAGTCTCTCCGTTCGCACCACATTGCTAATAGTGGCCGTTGCAGCATCCGAATTTCCGGATGTGGCGGCGGCATCGGGACGTTTGAGGAGCCAGCATGCAAGTTTCCGTGGAAAACGTGGGCAAGCTTGAGCGCAAGCTCACGATCAAGATTCCAGCCGAGCAACTCGACAGCCAGGTGCGTTCGCGCATTGTGGAAATGGGTCGAAGTGTGCGTCTCAAGGGCTTTCGTCCCGGCAAGGTTCCAGCCAAAGTGATCGAGCAGCGCTTCGGCGCGCAGATTCGTGGCGAGGCCTTGTCCGAGTTAATTCGGTCGACGCTCTCGGAAGCCATCGAGGCGCAGAAGCTGCGTCCCGCGATGCCGCCGTCGGTGGCGACGACCGGCTTGCCGGCGAATGGCGAAATCGAATACACCGCGACGTTCGAAGTGATGCCGGAAATCGGCAAGATCGACGTTGGCAGCCTGGCGGTTTCGCGCATTGCTGCCTCAGTTGAGGATGCCGACGTCGATCACATGATCGAGACTCTGCGCCAGCAGCGTCGCACGTGGTCGCAGATCGAGCGACCGGCGGCTGGCGGCGACATGGCGCTGTTTGAATACTCCGCGCAAGCAGGCGACTACCGCTTCCCGACCGAAGGCGTCGATCGTGTCGGCACCGTCATCGGTTCCGGTGCGCTGTTCGCGGATCTCGAATCGAGCTTGGTGGGAATGACGCCGGCCGCGGAAAAGACCGTTGACCTCGCGTTCCCAGCCGATTTCCGCAATGCCGATCTGGCCGGAAAAACTGCAAAAGTAGCCATTCGGTTGATTCGCCTGCAAGCTTCCGAATTGCCCGCGCTTGACGATGCGTTCTTCTCGAGCTTCGGCATCGAGGATGGCGGTGTGGCCAAGTTCAAGGCCGACGTGAAGGCAAACCTTGAGCGTGAACTCAAAGGCACCTTGTTGGCGCGTTTGAAGAACGAAGTGGTCGAGCGACTGGTTGCCGCCTATTCGCACATCGAGTTGCCGCAGGGCATGATCGAGAGCGAATCGCGCGCTTTGGCGCGTCAGGCCGAGGCGCAGGCACGCCAGCAGGGTCAGGAAAGTACCAGCACGCCCGAATCGTTCGTTGAAGCGGCACGTCGTCGCGTGGCAGCCGGCCTGCTGCTCGGTGAAGTCGCCCGCCAGAACGAGCTGCGCCTGGACTCGCGTCGCGTTGCCGAAACCCTCAGCACGATCGCGTCGACCTACGAAGAGCCCGCGCAGGTGGTTGAACTCTACAAGCGCGACCCCCAACTGATGAATGCACTGCAAAGCAGGGTGATCGAGGATCAGGTTGCCGAGTGGATCGCGACGAACGCGAAAGTCACCGAGCAGAATCTGAGCTTCAATGAAGTGATGCGGCCCACCGCATGAAATTGCGGGGCCGGGTGCGCTTAGCGCACTCGGCCCCGCGTGCGGCGCGCCCTTTGACACGTAGCTTGCGCAGGTTCCGGCCCGATTGATCCGACTCTTGGCCAGGGTCCCGGTATATTGCGGAGTAGTGTCATGTCCAAGGGTTTTGAACCGATGCGTGGCCTGAATCTCGTCCCGATGGTCGTCGAACAGACTTCCCGCGGCGAGCGTGCTTATGACATTTATTCGCGCCTGCTCAAAGAGCGCGTGATATTTCTGGTCGGCCCGATCGACGACTACATGGCCAATGTTGTCGTGGCTCAATTGTTGTTCCTGGAATCGGAAAACCCCGACAAAGACATCAATCTTTACATCAACAGCCCGGGCGGCTCGGTCACCGCCGGCATGGCGATCTACGACACCATGCAGTTCCTCAAGCCTGATGTCAGCACCATGGTGATAGGCCAGGCGGCCAGCATGGGCGCGCTGCTGCTCACCGCCGGCAGCAAGGGCAAGCGGTATGCGCTGCCAAACTCACGCGTGATGATTCACCAGCCGTTGGGTGGCTTCAGCGGCCAAGCATCGGATATCGACATCCACGCGCGCGAAATCCTCACGATCCGCACGCGCCTGAACGAAATCATGGCCCGCCATACCGGTCAGCCGATCGACGTGATCTCCAAAGATACCGATCGCGACAATTTCATGAGCGCCCCTGAAGCGCAGAAATACGGTCTGATCGATTCAGTTTTGGACAAGCGGCCGCTGGAAAGCATCAAGGCCTGACTTCCTTCGCGCGCGGGTATGAACGGAATCCACACGGGTTGCGGCTTTGCGGCTGCCGCGGCCGGCTATGCTATTCTCCCGCGCAAACATATCTTCTGGGGTTTCGAGGCAAAGCATGACTGAGGACCGGCAAGGCCGTTCGGGCGACAGCGGAAAGATCCTTTACTGCTCGTTCTGCGGCAAGAGTCAGCATGAGGTCCGCAAGCTGATCGCTGGACCTTCCGTATTCATCTGCGATGAATGCGTGGAGCTGTGCAACGACATCATTCGCGAAGAGCTGGAAGAAAAGGCGGCCAGTGCGCGCAGCCATTTGCCCAAGCCGCGCGAAATCATGGATGTCCTCGACCAGTATGTGATCGGCCAGACGCGTGCCAAGAAGACACTCGCAGTGGCCGTCTACAATCACTACAAGCGACTCGAAACCCGCCAGAAGGGTGACGAAGTCGAACTGGCGAAGTCCAACATTCTTCTCGTCGGGCCGACGGGATCCGGCAAGACGCTGCTGGCGGAGACGCTTGCGCGCCTGCTCAATGTGCCGTTCACGATCGCCGATGCGACGACGTTGACCGAAGCGGGCTATGTCGGTGAAGACGTCGAAAACATTATCCAGAAGTTGTTGCAGAAGTGCGACTACGATGTGGAGAAGGCGCAGACCGGCATTGTGTACATCGACGAAATCGACAAGATTTCCCGCAAGAGCGAGAACCCCTCGATCACGCGCGATGTGTCCGGCGAAGGTGTGCAGCAGGCGTTGCTGAAACTCATCGAAGGCACGATCGCGTCGGTGCCACCGCAGGGTGGACGGAAGCATCCGCAGCAGGAATTCCTGCAGGTCGATACGAAGAACATCCTGTTTATCTGTGGCGGTGCATTCGCCGGTCTGGAAAAAATCATTCAGCAGCGCGGTGAATCCATCGGGATCGGATTCAGCGCGGAAGTGCGCAGCAAGAAGTCCGGTGGTTCCGTTGGAAAGTTGTTGGCCGATCTTGAACCGGAAGATCTGGTGAAATTCGGGCTGATTCCGGAATTCGTCGGACGTCTGCCCGTGTTCGCGACACTCGAAGAATTGGACGAGCCAGCCTTGGTCAAGATCCTCACCGAGCCCAAGAATGCGATCGTCAAGCAGTTCAAGAAATTGTTTGAGATGGAAGGTGCGGAACTCGAGTTCCGACCGGAAGCGTTGACCGCCGTTTCGCGCAAGGCGCTCAAGCGCAAGACCGGCGCGCGTGGCTTGCGCACGATCCTCGAACAGGTGCTGCTCGATACGATGTACGAACTGCCTTCGCTGGAGCACGTCAGTAAAGTCGTTGTCGACGAAGCCGTGATCAACGGGCAGGCCGAGCCGTATCTGATCTACCGCGGCAACCTGCAATCGCGAGCCGCTTCCGAATAAATATTTTACGCATGCCGCACCCGCGCGTTCAGTTTGGCGCGGGTTGCTTGCATTTGCTGGCGCCGTCCACACTTGACGTGTCTAGAGCCTGCGCTCAGGCTGCCCACAGGTCGTTCGGCCCCATGGCCGTTGCCAGGAAACCATTCATGCAAAAAACCGAGAAAGTTCCGACTGTCGCTGCGCCCGCCGCTGCGCAACTGCCAGTGTTGCCGCTGCGCGATGTCGTGGTCTATCCCCACATGGTCATCCCCCTGTTCGTCGGTCGCGAAAAATCGATCCGCGCGCTGGATGCGGCCATGGACGGCGACAAGCAGATCCTGCTGGTCGCCCAGCGCAGCCCCGATGTGGACGATCCGGCCGAAGCCGATCTTTATACGATTGGCACCGTCGCTTCCGTCTTGCAACTGCTGAAACTACCGGACGGTACGATCAAGGTGCTCGTCGAAGGTGCCGCGCGCGCCGAGATCAGCGACTTTGCCGATCGCGACGGAATCATGGTGGGCAGCGCAAGGACGCTGGAGTCGACCTATACGCGCCCACAGCGCGAGATCGAAGTCATATCCCGATCGCTGGTCACCACCTTCGAGCAGTTCGTCAAACTCAATCGCAAGGTACCGCCCGAGCTGCTGACCACTCTGGCGGGTATCGACGATCCCAGCCGGCTGGCCGATACGGTTGCGGCGCATCTGTCGATTCGCGTCGCCGAAAAGCAAAAGCTGCTGGAGACCATCGACGTCGGTGATCGCTTCGAGTCCCTGATGGGATTTGTCGATGGCGAGATCGACGTGCAGCAGATCGAGAAGCGCATTCGCGGCCGGGTAAAGTCGCAAATGGAAAAAAGTCAGCGCGAGTACTATCTCAACGAACAGATGAAGGCCATCCAGAAAGAGCTGGGCGACCTGGAAGACGCTGCGCCGAATGAACTGGAAGAACTTGCGCGCAAGATCAACGAAGCCGGTATGCCCAAGCCGGTTGAAACAAAAGCGCGCGCCGAGCTCAACAAGCTCAAGCAGATGTCACCGATGTCCGCGGAGGCCACCGTCGTACGCAATTACATCGACTGGTTGGTTGGCGCGCCCTGGAAAAAGCGCAGCAAGGTTCGCAAGGACCTCAAGGCAGCACAGGACGTGCTCGACGCAGATCATTTTGGACTCGAAAAGGTCAAGGAACGGATCCTCGAATATCTTGCTGTGCAGTCGCGCGTCAACAAGATGAAGGGACCGATTCTGTGCCTAGTCGGCCCACCGGGTGTCGGCAAGACGTCGCTGGGCCAATCCATCGCCAAGGCAACCAATCGCAAATTCGTCCGCATGTCGCTGGGCGGCGTGCGCGACGAAGCAGAGATCCGCGGTCATCGACGCACCTATATTGGTTCGATGCCAGGACGCATCGTGCAGAACATGTCGAAGGCCGGCACGCGAAATCCGTTGTTCGTGCTCGACGAGATCGACAAGATGTCGATGGACTTCCGCGGCGACCCATCGTCGGCCTTGCTGGAAGTGCTCGATCCTGAGCAGAACAATGCGTTCAACGACCACTATCTTGAGGTCGATTTCGATCTTTCCGAGGTCATGTGGATAGCGACTGCCAATTCGCTCAACATTCCCGCACCGCTGCTGGATCGCATGGAGGTCATTCGAATTCCCGGCTATACCGAGGAAGAGAAGATCAACATCGCTGAACGCTACCTGGTTCCGAAACAGGTGAAGGCGAACGGGTTGAAGGTCGAGGAAATTCGCGTCGAAACCGAAGCCCTTCGCGATATCGTGCGCTATTACACGCGCGAATCGGGCGTGCGCAACCTGGAGCGCGAGATTTCCAAGATCTGCCGCAAAGCAGTCAAGGAGCTCTCGCTGAAGGAAAGCGAAGCCAAGGTCAAACCGAAATCCGCCAAGCGCGCCAAGGTTGCCAAGACCGTCCCGATGGTGGTTGGTTCGGAAAATCTCGATCAGTTCCTGGGCGTGCAGAAGTTCACTTATGGACGCGCAGAGCTGCAGAACGAAGTAGGTCTCGTGACGGGCCTCGCATGGACACAGGTGGGTGGTGACCTCCTCAGCATCGAGGGCACCGTGGTGCCCGGAAAGGGCAAGCTGATCCACACGGGGCAATTGGGCGATGTGATGCAGGAATCCATTCAGGCCGCCTTGAGTGTGGTTCGCGCCAGGGCTGAGCGATTCGGCATCGATGCGGATTTCCACCAGAAATACGACATTCACATTCACGTGCCTGAAGGCGCCACTCCCAAAGATGGCCCCAGTGCAGGTATCGCCATGTGTACTGCGCTGGTTTCGGCGCTGACCAAGGTGCCGGTGCGGTCGGAAGTCGCGATGACCGGCGAGATCACGCTGCGCGGGCGCGTCTTGCCGATCGGCGGGCTCAAGGAAAAGCTCCTCGCCGCACATCGTGGCGGGATTACGACCGTGATCATTCCCGAAGAAAACAAGAAGGATCTTGTGGAAATTCCGAAGAATGTCACGGATTCGCTCGATATCCGCAGCGTCCGCTGGATCGACGAAGTGCTGGATATCGCACTGGAGCGGCCGCTCGGCCCGCCGCAGAAAAATGCGCCAGCCAGCGGGGAAGCCGCGGTCGAAACGAAACGGGATGAGCACGCCGAAAACAATCCGGCGCGTCCGCACTGAACGCACGCGCCGGCACATGCCGGCGCGCTCGTTACCTGCAATTTAGCGGCCCGCCGCGCGGTCAAAGTGCGGCGAATTTGGCAAACCGCAAAACTCGAAAAACCCTCTCAAATGCACGCCGCAGCTTATGTTGCGTGCCCTCCGCACCGCTGGTATAAAGTCTTCGCCGTGGTCCGGGTGACCGCTGAAGGTCCGGGCGATCACGGGGTTCGCGAGACGCACTTGCCCGCCGGGAGCCTGGCGTTCCAGGTGAAATCGTTTCGCCGCAGATCAAGCGCGCGTAGCTGTTTCCGAGAGGGAGTAATAAATGAACAAAACCGAATTCATTGGGGCGGTCGCCGATACGGCTGAATTGACCAAGGTCGATGCAGCGAAGGCGGTCGAAGCGGTCCTCGAGACGATCAAAAAGGCGCTGAAGAAGGGCGACACGATTTCGCTCGTCGGTTTCGGCACTTTCGCTGTGCGCAAACGTGCTGCACGCACCGGACGAAATCCCCGTACCGGCCAGACGATCAAGATCAAGGCTTCGAAAAACCCCGCTTTCAAGGCTGGCAAAGCGTTGAAGGATGCCCTAAACTAATTTGCTGACATCAGGGTGCTTAGCTCAGCGGTAGAGCGTCGCCCTTACAAGGCGAGGGTCGGGGGTT
>JBDTLV010000160.1:0-8484 GCA_039934615.1 Tahibacter sp. | reverse complement strand
ACCCCCGACCACCGCCTTCGGAGGGCGGTACTCTATCCAGCTGAGCTACGGGCGCATCTGACACACAACGCTTCGAACCCTCCTTGGTGCGAAATCCATTCGCCCTCCATGGCTCATCCGAAACGGCCGCATGGAATGCGCTACTCCGCATTCCATCAACGCGCCCGTTTCGACCAGCTGAGCTACGGGCGCATCTGACACACAACAAACGGCTCGATCAACGACATTGTGACCCGAAAGGCACATTCCGCGAAATTCCCCGCCGCGCAACCGATCCCGGATCGCGCGGCTTGATGCTCCGCGGCCGCGCATCATAGCGGCCGTTGGGGCCGGGTCCAAGTCCCGCGCTTCCTAGACTCCGGGTCGACCGTTATACTTGCCCGTCTTTTTTCCGGGCCGCAACCGCGCGTGCCCTGTCGTCCTCAGGAAAGGTGTTCCGTGAGCAGCCCGATTACCAAAACCGACCTCGAGTTCATGAAGCACTTCTCGATGGTGATCGGCGCCCTGGCGCTGGTGGCCGTTGTGCTGATGGCCCTGGCCTTCCACCTGTACGACAAACACCCGGCACCGCTGAGTCCGCAGGCTGGCCAGCAGGTCGAGCAGCGCATCGCCCCGGTGGGCGCCGCCTACTCGGGCGATACCGGCCGCGCGGCGATGCTCGCGGCGCAGGAAGCGGCCAAGAAGGCCGCCGCAGCGCAAGTGGCCTACGGCGGCACGACCGACGGCAGCGTGATCTTCGGTCAGCTCTGCACCGCGTGCCATACCTCGGGTGCTGGCGGCTCGCCAAAAATCAATGACAAGGCGGCGTGGGCGCCGCGCGTTGCGACCGGGCTCGAAACCCTGGTCAAGCATGCGATCGAGGGCTACACGGGCAAGTCAGGCATCATGCCGGCCCGCGGCGGCAACCCGTCGCTCAATGACGCGCAGGTCAAGGCCACCGTCGAATGGATGCTGACCCAGGTCAAGTGATTCCGGCCTCAGCGTGACGAACGCCAACGCCAGATCGTGATGCCAGAACGCCGCCTTCGGGCGGCGTTTTTCATTCGCGTCCCGGCGCACGACCTCCGCGTCTGGTTCGCGCATCAGGTGACTTGCAGCAATTGTGACAAACGAATTTTTGCAAATTCCTGCAATTCCGGAAAGAATTCATCGAAGCTGCGCTGCAGGCTCGCTTCGAGCGGAGCAATCGCGTTGAGCGCAGAGTCGAGTGGATTTGCGCGGGAAAGCCGCATTCCGATACCTGCCAACGCAGCCGCGATCGCGTCCTTGTGCGCATAGGCGGCGGGCAGACCATGGCGCCGCATGTAGCGCACGTAGCCCGCCAACGCGGTGGGTAATTCGCCGGCATGGGCCTCGAGTATTTCAATCAGTTGCGTCGAGTAACTCGCTAGCGGAACCGCGCTCCATCGCGCGAAATCGCGTGCCAGCAGGTGATCGAACCAGACATCCAGGATGATTCCCGCATAGCGCCGGTAGGGCGCGGGAAACTGCGCGCGTGCCGCCTGAGTGATCGCGTGCGTATCGGTATACACGTCGATCGCGCGGTGCAACCGAATGCCGACGCGTACGCCCATGCGCAAATCCTCCGGCACCGGTCCATGCACGAAGTCGCCCAAGATGCTCCCGAGCAACAGGTCTGGCGATTCGCCGCCGAGCAATGCGTGCGCGAGGTGATTCACCGACTGCGCCCAAAGTCGATGCCGAGTGGGCCGCGTCGTTCGGTATGATTGTGGTGATGAACTCTTCCCATCGTGCCAATCCCGAGCAATTTCCCTCCGAGTCCGGCAGTCTCGCGTTCAACGGGCCCGCCGGCCTGATCGAAGTGATCATCGACCTGCCTGAGCCTGATCAGGCGCGCACTGCCACCGCGATCGTCTGCCATCCGCATCCCCTGCAAGGTGGCACCCTGCACAACAAGGTGGTCACCATACTCGCGCGATCGCTCAATGAACTGGGGTTGGCAACCGTCCGATTCAATTTTCGGGGTGTCGGCGCATCGACCGGCAGTTTCGACGAGGGCAATGGCGAAACCGAGGATCTCGTCGCACTGGTCGACTGGGTACGACTGACGCGGCCGAAGGATGACGTGTGGCTGGCCGGATTTTCGTTTGGCAGTTACGTTGCGTTGCGCGCGGCCGCCCAGGTGAATGCCGCACAGCTGATCCAGATCGCGCCGCCGGTCGGCCGCTGGGACTTCGACGCCATCCCCCGACCGAGCTGCCCCTGGCTGATCGTGCAGGGCGAGAGCGATGAAGTCGTCGATCCGAACGCAGTCTTCGCCTGGGTGGAGCAACTCGTCCCGCCGCCACAAATGGTGCGCATGCCGGAGACCGGGCATTTCTTCCATCGGCGCCTGATGGATCTGCGCGGCGCCGTGAAAAATGCGGTACGCGAAAACTTGCCACCGTTACGTCAACCCACGGCGGACTGACGCGATCCGATGAACGCCGGGGCAGGAACCAGTGCGCACTATCGCGCCGGCGTCGCGCGCGGCGATTGGCTGGAGGATCCGGCGCAGCAGCGCGCACTGGCGAGTTTCGACCGAATCGCGGCTGCCCTGGAACCGGTGCGCGAGGCGAGTCTGGTTGATCGTCTGTTCGCACGCTTTGCCGCCATTGAAGCGCCGCGTGGCCTGTATCTGCACGGCGGAGTCGGGCGCGGCAAGACCTTCCTGATGGATCTTTTCTTCGATCACCTCGCGATCGAAAAAAAGCAGCGCGTGCATTTTCACCGTTTCATGCGCCAGATCCAGGCTGAACTCAAGGGACTGGAAGGTCACTCGGATCCGCTCGCGGCGATCGCCCAGCGTATCGCCGGCCAGGCCCGGATCCTGTGTCTCGACGAATTCTTCGTCAGTGATATTGGCGACGCGATGATTCTGGGCGGCCTGCTGCGTCATCTGTTTGCCCGATCGGTCGCGTTGGTTACGACCTCCAATACGGCACCGGCGAATCTTTACCGCGAGGGCCTGCAGCGCGAGCGGTTCCTGCCCGCGATCGCCCTGATCGAGCAGCATTGTGAAATCGTGGAATTGGTCTCGGATCACGATTGGCGCCTGCGTGCCTTGAGCCAGGCACGGGTGTTCCATGCGCCGCTCGGCGGAAATGCCGAGCGAGCGATGACTGACTGCTTCACACGAATCAGCCATGGCGTGGCGCGCGGCGAGCGGGAGATCCTGATTCACGACCGGCCAATCGAGGTGCATCGTCTTGCCGAAGACGTGGTCTGGTTCGAGTTCAGCGCCATCTGCGAAGGACCGCGGGCGGTGGCCGACTACATCGAGATTGGCAAGGATTTCGGCACGGTGCTGATTTCCGGCGTGCCACAATTCACGCCCGTCATGGAAGATGCCGCGCGGCGCTTTATCGAATTGGTTGACGAGTTCTACGATCGACGCGTGAAGCTGGTGCTGTCTGCTGCGGTACCGATCATCGACCTTTACGATGGCGATCGACTGCGTGCCGAATTCTCGCGTACCGAATCGCGCCTGATCGAGATGCAGAGCGAGGAGTACCTGGCGCTGCAGCACCAACCCTGAAGGCATTCCCGTCCGGGAAACGCTCAAGGCAGACATGTGTTGTTTTGCGTTAATTTTCTTATGGAGAAATGCCATGCGTCGGATCGTCACTGTACTCATCGCAGGTCTGGCCAGCTGTGGGCAGGCATTGGCGGCGGATGCCTCCAGCGCGACCGAACAGGTGCTGCCGCAGGTGACCGCCTGGCGTCGCGACATACACGCGCATCCGGAGCTTGGCAATCGCGAGACCCGCACGGCCAAACTGGTTGCGGCGCAATTGAGCAAATTGGGTCTGCAAGTCAAGGTCGGCGTTGCGCACACCGGCGTGGTGGCAATTCTAAAAGGTGGAAAACCGGGTCCGCGCCTCGCGATACGCGCCGATATGGACGCGCTGCCGGTAACCGAGGAAGTCGACTTGCCGTTCGCCTCAAAGGTGCGCAGTCAATACGCGGGCAAGGAAGTCGGTGTCATGCATGCCTGCGGTCACGATTCGCACACGGCCATGACCCTTGGTGTCGCGACTGCGCTGGCCGGCATGCGCGCATCGTTGGCGGGCGAGGTGATGTTCATTTTCCAGCCCGCCGAAGAGGGCTCGCCGCCGGGTGAAGAAGGCGGTGCGCGGCTGATGCTCAAGGAAGGTCTGTTTGCCGATTTCAAGCCGGACGCGGTATTCGGCATGCACGTGTTCTACACCTTGCACGCCGGTCAGATCGGCGTGCGCGAAGGCCCGATGCTGGCCGGCTCGGATCGCTTCAAGATCAGCGTGATCGGTCAGCAAACCCATGGCGCGCAACCCTGGCGCGGGGTGGACCCGATTGTCGCCGCCGCGGAAATCGTCGGCCAGGCACAGACCATCGTCAGCCGACAAATGGATATTTCCAGATTGCCCGTGGTCCTGAGTTTCGGCATGTTCAACGCCGGCGTGCGCTACAACATTATTCCGGAGCGAGTCGAACTCGAGGGAACGATCCGTACGTTCGATGCCGACATGCGCAACGATGTGATGCAGCGCCTGACACGTGTCGCCGAGCATGTCGCCGCGGCGCAGGGCGCCCGCGTCGAGCTGGAAGTGCCGATGCCGGGCGCCGTCAATCCGGTCACGCGCAACGAGCCGCCACTGACCCGACGCATGCGCGCCAGTCTCGAGAAAACGGTCGGCGCCGACAATGTGGTCGACGTTCCGCCGAACATGGTGGCGGAGGATTTCTCGTATCTGGCCCAGGAGGTTCCCGGCGTCTACTTCTTTGTCGGTTCCGTGCCGCCTGGTCAGGATCTGGCGAGTGCCGCACCGAACCATTCGCCGAAGTTCTTTCTTGACGAAGCGGCCTTGAAAGTCGGCACGCAGGCGATGCTGCAGATGAGCCTGGACTTTCTCGCCGCTCCGAAGTAATCCTGCCTTGCACTGAAGTTGAGAGATCGCGGCCAGGCTGCCGTCCACCCGCGAGCGTCGCGGGAGCGTGCGCGGCCGATCCCAGGAACGCTGAGTGGATCACAAGAATTTGTGTTGACCCTGGCCTGTCAACCCCACTATCTTGGGGTCGTCGGTGCCCGGCGCTTGCGGCGGGCTAAGAGGGAATCCGGTGCGAATCCGGAGCTGCCCCGCAGCGGTAAGTGGAAACGAACGTCGACGAAGGCACTGGACCCGCAGGGTCCGGGAAGCCGCGACCAGTAGGCGGACGCGCGATGCGCGTCGCGTCCACCAGCCCGAAGACCTGCCGACAACCGCGCGCTGCACATCGCGTGGTCCGCTGCTGGAGCGCTCGCGGGAGCGACGACCGGCGTTGTCGGCGAGTCGCAATCGCCGCGACGCATGACCGTCACCTTGCAGCTCCGCACGCCCCAGGCGCGTCCGGCCCACCGGCCGTCGCGGCCTGTCCGTCGCCTTTCGCGGGAGAGGTGACGAGCCGTGCGCCCACTCGATCCGGAGGGACGCCATGAGTACTACGACATTGTCCACAAGTAACGATATATCGGTTTCGCCCGAGGCACCACCGAGCTTCGCGCTGACTCCACCGCATTCCACCGCCGCAATGGCGGTGACCAAGCGCAACGGTCGCCGCGAGCCCGTCGATCTGAACAAGATCGTGCGTGCGGTCACGATGGCCGCCGAAGGCCTGTATTCGGTCGATCCGATGCGTGTCGCCACGCGCACGATCAGCGGCCTGTACGACGGTGCCACCACCCGGGAACTCGACGAGTTGTCGATACGCACCGCGGCCATGCTCACAACCGAGGAGCCCGAGTATGGACGTCTGGCGGCGCGCCTGCTCGCCGAGACGATCGCGAAAGAAGTCGGTGGCCAGGAAATCCACGCGTTTTCGCAATCGGTCGCGCGCGGCCATGAGCTCGGATTGATCAACGCACGGCTGCTGGATTTCGTGCAGGCGAATGCGCGCAAATTGAATCACGCACTCGAAGTCGAACTTGATCGTCGTTTCGACTATTTCGGTCTGCGCACCTTGTACGACCGCTATCTGTTGCGCCATCCGAAGACGCGCAAAGTCATCGAGACGCCGCAGCAGTTCTTCCTGCGCATCGCCTGCGCACTGTCCGAAGACATCGCGGACGCACTGGAACTGTACCGACTGATGGCGAGTCTGGACTACCTGCCGAGTTCGCCGACCCTGTTCAACTCCGGCACCACCCACGAGCAACTGTCCTCGTGTTTCCTGCTCGACTCGCCGGACGATTCGCTGGAATCGATCTACAAGCGCTATGCCGACGTGGCCATGCTCTCGAAATTCTCCGGCGGAATCGGCCTTGCCTATACGCGCGTGCGTTCGCGCGGTTCGCTGATTCGCTCCACGAACGGCCTGTCGAACGGCATCGTGCCGTGGCTGAAAACGCTCGACGCATCGGTCAATGCCGTCAACCAGGGCGGCAAGCGCAAAGGAGCGGCTTGCGTCTACCTGGAGCCGTGGCACGCCGACGTCGAAGAGTTCCTCGAACTGCGCGACAACACCGGTGACGAGGCGCGCCGTACGCACAATCTCAATTTAGCCAATTGGATTCCGGACCTGTTCATGCGTCGCGTCGAGTCCGATGCATTGTGGTCGCTGTTCGATCCGAAGGCGGTGCCGCAGCTGGTCGATCGCTGGGGCAATGCGTTCGATGCCGCCTACGAGCAGGCCGAAGCGGCCGGGCTTGCGATGAAGCAAATCAAGGCGCGCGACCTGTATGCCCGCATGATGCGCGCGCTCGCGCAGACCGGTAACGGCTGGATGACCTTCAAGGACAAGTCCAATCGCGCCTGCAACCAGACCGCGAAGGAAGGCAACGTCGTTCACTTGTCCAATTTGTGCACAGAGATCATCGAAGTCAGCTCCGCGAATGAAACCGCGGTCTGCAACCTCGGCTCGATCAATCTTGGCCAGCACCTGGGCAGCGACGGGTTCGACTTCGACAAGCTCGCGCAAACCGTGCGCGTTGCGGTTCGCCAACTGGACCGCGTCATCGACCTGAACTTCTACCCGATCGAGTCCACGCGCAGCTCAAACCTGAAGTGGCGGCCTGTCGGTCTCGGCGTGATGGGCCTGCAGGACGTGTTCTTTCAGCTGCGCCTGCCGTTCGACTCGGCCGAGGCACGGGCGCTGTCGACGAAAATTGCGGAGGAGATCTACTACCACGCATTGTCCGCATCGAACGAGCTCGCGCTGGAACGCGGTGCGCATCCCGCCTTCGCCGACACGCGCACGGCCGCCGGCGAATTGCAGTTCGATGCCTGGGGCATCGCACCAAAAGATACTGCGCGCTGGGAGGCGTTGCGCAACAGCATCGTAAACGGCGGATTGCGCAATTCGCTGCTGATCGCGATTGCCCCGACCGCGACGATCGCGTCCATCGCCGGTTGCTACGAATGCATCGAACCGATGGTCTCCAACCTGTTCAAGCGCGAGACCCTGTCCGGCGACTTCCTCCAGGTGAACAAGTATCTGGTGGAAGAACTGAAACAGTTGGGATTGTGGACCGCGGAAATCCGCGACCGGATCAAGCTCGCCGAGGGGTCGATCCAGTCCATCACGGAGATCCCGGAGCGCTTGCGCGAAATCTATCGCACCGCCTGGGAGGTACCGATGCGCTCGCTGATCGACATGATGGCGGCGCGCGGCGCGTACATTGATCAGTCCGCGTCGCTCAACCTGTTCATCGAAAACCCGAACATCGGGCAGCTTTCGTCGATGTACATGTACGCATGGAAAGCGGGGCTCAAGACCACCTATTACCTGCGTTCCCGACCGGCGACGAAGATCGCGAAGGCGACCGTACAGACGGCAGCGCCCGTTGCGCTGCCGACGCAGGAGGACGCGGAAAAAGCGGTGTTCTGCTCGCTGGAAAATCCCGAGTATTGCGAAGCCTGCCAATGAGCAATCGCGCTACCCCGGGCGTACGCGCGGCAGCGCGGTTGGACGAAGTTCGGACCGGTCCGGCGCTTGGGTCAGGAGCGATCCCGGCGTAACGCCGCAATGCTTCGAGAGACACCGCCACCCGATGCCGACGGGCTCCCTCTCAGGGGGAAGACCGGTGCAACATTTCACTGTTCGTGCTGGGTATCGATGCACGAAGAGTCCCTCAGTACTTCCGTCCGTCCTTCGATACCAGGACGGGCGGAGGCGAGATTTACGTCATGACCAGCGCCGCCCAGAACCCGCAACATCTGCTTGATCCCGGATTCAATCTGACCCTGCGCCCGATGCGCTACAGCCGTTTCTACGACATGTATCGCGATGCGATCCGCAATACCTGGACCGTCGAGGAAGTCGACTTTTCGCTGGATGTCAACGACCTGCGCCAGAAATTCGGACCGGCGGAGCGGCATCTGATCGAGCGACTGGTCGCCTTCTTCGCCACCGGCGATTCGATCGTTTCCAATAATCTGGTTTTGAACCTGTATAAACATATCAATGCGCCGGAAGCGCGCATGTACCTGTCGCGCCAGCTGTACGAGGAAGCGCTGCACGTGCAGTTCT
>JBDTLV010000159.1:0-8528 GCA_039934615.1 Tahibacter sp. | reverse complement strand
GGTACGACCACGGCGAAGCGATTCCCGAACAACGCTATTTTTACAAAGCCCACTATGTACGCAATGTCATGCTCCTGGACGGGGTGCCGTACTCCAAGAGCTACCAGTGGAAGCATGAGCGCATCAATTGGGAAAACAGCATCACCGATGGCGTCTGCGAGATCAAGGTGCACAACTGGCTGACGCAGGGGGCGATCACCTTTGTCAACGGATCGAGCTCGCAGACCAACACCTACTACGGGGACGCAACGTCCGTCCCGAGTTCCAATGGCGCATGGACGCTGATGGAAGTGCTTGTGTTTACCGGAACTCAGGACCAGCCAGATGGGCGGGTGATCACGCGCGTCCACAAAAATGGCCACACCGTGATCGGGATCAACAAGCAGATGCAGCGCGTTTACGCTGATCCCACCAAGCGTTTTCGCTACTTTCTGGAACAAAACTACTTCGGAAATTTTGGCCAGATCGAAGACGGCGTCGACAATCCACTGCCGAAGCCGCAGACCCGCGAGCTGTGGTCCGACGACAGCCAGATCATCGTCGGTCTCGATTCGTCATCGGGCGCCAAACGCGTCGAACTTCGCGACACGGTCGCCCTGCAAACTGCGACGGTGCGCGAACTGCAGGATTGGACGCAATGGAATGGCGAAATTTCGCTGCGCCTGAATGCGGGGGGGCTGACCCCGGGCCAGCACGACTTGTTTCTGGTGGTGATTGACGGTGTTGATGCCAATGGTTGGGATATTGTCAGTCACGCGCAACCGATCCGTGTGCAGGTTGACGCCGCCGATGTGATTTTCGTGGCGTCTTTCGATACAACGTTCGGAGCGTCCCATAAGTCCAATGGCGGTGGTCCCTAGAAATCGCTGCGTGTGCCCAGTACGGCGTCTGAATGGAACGGTGTGCCTGGCTGCCAAACCCATTCTTGATGTTGACTCAATCGAAGCAAGCATTGATCAATACAATAAGCTCGGCGTTCGCGAAGAAGTCCTTCACTTTGACGTTTCGCCGTCCGATACGATCGATTGACTGTTCCTTCAGGAATCGGTTGCAAGGTTTCTTCGCAGCATTCCAACACCGCATCACATTCGATAGCCCACGCGTGCATGCATCGCGGAATGAACAAAGATAAGTTGTATGTCATTGCCCAAATTGCCATGCAACGATTGTTACTTGTCTGTTGCTATTCACGTTCCAGCGTGTGCCGTCCGCTGTCGATCCACGTGTCCTTGTCGTGCAAAATTGCCTGTGCCGGCAGCTCGGGCGTCTGCACGCCCACACCTGAAACCTTTTTCAAGGCGGTGCCGATCGCGAGGAATTCGATCAGTCCGCTACCGATGTGATGGATGAAGGTCTTCACCCCGACCACCGTATCGGCACCGATTGAATCGGCTTCCGCTTTCAACCGGGACATCGCGACCCCGCGCGCTTCCAGGACGAGCTTGCTGAGTTCCGGAAGCTCGCCCTGGGTGAATGACTGAAAGAAACTCTTCACGCCGCCGATGACGCCGAGCGAGTAGACCGAGGTCGACAGCAGCAGCCGCATCGGCGCGTAGCCGAGCTTGCTCATTGTCCACAACTCCTCGCCGGTGAGGTCACTGGTCACCGGGCCAGCGTCGGCGGGCAAGGCAGGATGGAAGGCGGCAGTACCGGTCATCGTCATCTCATGCGCGGCGTGCCAGAGCATCACGTGGGTGCGGATGCCGACCACGGCATTGGCTTTCTCGCGTTTTGCATCCGCCACCAGGCGACCAAGCGCGCGATGCCGCGTCGCATTGATCACATTGCTGTATTCACGAATTTCTCCCCGTGCGAGCGTCTTGAGGCCGCCGAGCAAACCTCCGCCAATACCGAGCGAGTAGGCGATGTTCCCGAAAACGTGTTGCAGCGGCTGATAGCCGGCATCCATGTGGCAATACAACTCCTGCGCATTTCCGGCAGACGTGAAGAATCGATGGGAGGATTTGCTTTTTTCGTGCACACAAGAGCCGGTGAACAAGAATTCCGTGTGCGCACCCTGGTGCATCAGACCGCTGGTGACACCGGCGATACCGGTCGCGCCGTGCTTCTTCGCTTCGGACACCATGCGGGTGAATGCGGTCAGTCGAGCGTCGTGGATCTGCTGGGTGACCTGTGAGACTTCGCCGCCAGCGAGGTTGCTCAATCCGGAACCGAGCGAGCGCAGGAATCCCATCGAATTGACGCAGTTGCCGACAACGATATTGCCCGCTTCGTAACCTTTCGCATCCAGCAAAAAGATTTCATTGCCCGACAGTCCGGTCATCCTGGTCACTTATTTCCCCTGCGTCATTGGAGGCGCGCCCGCTGCCGTAGCCGTCGGACAAGAAGGTCATCTTGGAGGAAAACGTACCTGAGGTGTCAGACAGAACAACCCTCGCGAGCCTATGGACTTCCCACCGGTTAACGCCACTGGACAGTCTGGCGGGGCAATACGTTTCGTCGTCAGGGACATCACGCGCCAGCGAATCGCACACGGTGCGGCCTTGCCTAAACGCGAAGGAGGCGTGTCGAATAGGCGTCGGCGGCGCGCTGGAGTAGGAATCCGCGCTAACGGCCCACTGCAGCGGTCCGGTTCGGGCTTTACGCGGGGAAGCCGTTGAACTTGCGCAGGATCTTGTCCACGACAAACTCAGGCAGATAACGACGCAGGGCGCGTACCTGGCGCGACTGCTTGCCTGCTGAATAGCGCAACTTCGGTTTTGCGGACGTCGCGGCATCGACGACCGCATCGGCAACGATCTGCGGCGCGTCGCCGGCTTCCACCCACTGACGCATGAGATCCTCGCTGCGCTCGCGCGCTTGTGCATAAGTAGCCATGGGCTGGTCCGCGCGAGTCAAGTTTTCCTCGAAAGACGTACGAGTCACACCGGGTTCCACCAAGACCACGCGGATGCCGAAGCCGCGCACCTCATGGTCGAGGGATTCGGAGTAGCCCTCAATCGCGTGTTTGGTCGCCGCATAAAAGGCGTTGAAGGGCGACGGGATCAGACCCAGGATAGAACTCATATTGATGATCCGGCCACGCTTCTGGGCGCGCATAATGGGCAGGACCGCGTTGACTACACGCGCTACGCCGAACACGTTCACGTCGAACAGGCGCTGCGCTTGGATGATCGAGGACTCCTCGGCACCGCCGAGCAGGCCGATCCCTGCGTTGTTGACGACGAGGTCGATCGTCCCGGCCTGTCTGACGACTTCGTCGATAGCGCGTTTCACCGATGCTTCCTCCGTCACATCGCAAACCAGCATGGTGATTCCATTTGCGTCGGAGACCTGCTTCCGGCTGGTGCCGAAAACCCTATATCCGATTTTGGCCAAAGACTGAGCTGTGACCAATCCGATGCCCGACGATGCGCCCGTCACGAGGGCGATACCCTTGTTCGCCTTGTTCATTTGATAGCCTTCCGCATTCGGCTGGATCGCCCTTGGATAGAAGGATACTATCAAATCAGTATGATGTCACTATCGAAACGATACTATGAGTAAAAACAGCCTCATGTTCGGATGTCCCGTCGCTCGCGGCCTCGAGTCCGTTGGGGATGCCTGGAGCATCTTGATCCTTCGGGACTTACATTCGGGCCTTACCCGTTTCGACCAATTCCGGAAGAACCTCGGAATTGCGCCGACGATGCTCGCAAAACGGCTCGGTGCATTGACGGACGCAGGATTGTTGGAGAAGCGGATCTATTCCGAGCGACCACCACGGGAGGAATACCTTCTGACAGCGGCAGGGCGCGACTTCCTGCCGGTCCTCTTGATGATCGGCGCCTGGGCTCAACGAAATTGCGGTGAGAACCTTGCGCGCTATATCGACGATCAGACGGGAATCGAAATCGAGCCCGTCGGCATTGATGCTGTGACAGGAGCAAAGCTCGGGAGTCGACCGATGCGTATGAGTCCACCCACCGGGGCAGTATGATCGACTGGCGGAAATGCGCGCCGACGGTAGAAGGACTGCCTGTCCACTGGCAATCCGTCCCATCCCGGGATCACGCGCTGGCAGGTTAGGTGAAGGCCCGCCAAAGCAGAATATTGCGGCCCACCGGGCATGCAGCGTTGCCAGGGTCGATCGCCGATTGTTGCAGCGAAGTACGTGTCGCCACTTTTAGGTTGCCGCGCGTTTCGCGCCTCTTCTTGAGGTCTTGGGACGGTCCTGGCCAAAATCAGCGTTTGCAAACTAATAAATCTTTATATGTTTCCGCACTAGACGCTGATATGCGCGAAAGCGAAAACGGGCAGGTCTGGGTCGCTACGATCTGCACGACGTTTCGCGCTGGCATTTCCCGACATCGTCCTGAATGAACCTTCTTGCGCCGATGGCCGACTTGCTACCCAGAATTTGGAGCAAATCGTGAATGACAGGGTCATCGATGACACGCGAAAGAAGGCTGACGAATTGCTGGTCGTGCGTTGCCAGCTCGGTGAAGCGCTGGCTTTCAACGATCTGATTGCGCACTGGCATGGGCCCTTGTCGAGCTATGTGCAGCGCCAATCCTTGAACGAAACAACCGCTGCCGATGTTGTGCAGGACATCTGGTTGCGTGTGTTCCGCTCGATTTCCTCTCTTCGCGATGGAAGGAACCTGCGCGCCTGGCTCTTCGGTATCGCGCGTCGAGCATGGATGGATCACCTGAGAGGGCGCTATGCCGCGCCGATGGGAGCGGAGATCGACATCGATACTGAGCCTTCTTTGGTGACAAGTGGTGAGGAGGAAGTGCAGTTCGATCGAGAATTTGTGCACAAAACACTCGCGCGACTACCGTCGGTCGAGCGTGAGGTTCTGATCTTGTTCTATCTCGAAGAGTTGACGCAGCAAGAAATCGCCCAGGTCATCGGCGTGCCGATGGGTACCGTGAAGTCACGCTTGTTCCGTGCCCGGGCTTTGTGTCGAGAAGAAATCGAATCTAACGGAGGTCGTCCATGAATACGCAGAATGGCTTTGCCAAGCATTCCCAGACCGATGCGATTGCTGCCATGCAGCGTCTGGCGGAAACACAGCTTTCGACAGGCTCGCGATTGGCTTACGTCGGCCTGTTGCTGTTTGCATCGACGATGTTGGCGGTCGTCGTCTCGCTGTGGATGACTGAACCTAATCTGCCGGCGCGAACGCAGATAGCCTTTGCGTTGATGAGCGGCATCGGTATTGCCTGGATGGGATTTGCCATATGGGTGTTGCGGCATCGTCGAGTGATGCTTGCCGGACATCGACAGGTGGCTGGTCGCATGGCGGTTTTCTTCACTGGCCTGTTCGTGCTGGGTGCCGGCATTACTGCTGTGCTGTCCAGAGCGCCGGCTTCGATCGCGGCACTCCTGGCCGGGCTCGTGATGCTGGGTGTTGCGATCGCGATTCTGCGTAGTGCGTCGCACCAGCAATCGCGCTTGCACGCGCGTCGAGACCAGCTGCAGCGGGAACTTGACGAATCTCTCTGAGAGGATTCGCGTTTTCCTCACCAGCGATGGTGCGAAGACAACACGTCACCACCCGCCAATGTTCAATAACGCCGGATTGATCGGTGCGCTGTTGTTGGCCGGCAGCGCGAGCGGATAAGACGTGCCATTGTTGACCTTGATCCATTTGCAAGGCGGTCCGTTTTCTTTTCCGCTTATACTCATGGTTCACGACGACTCCGGGAGTGCCTGATGACGGAGCCAAACGACGCTCCGCGCGACGAGGGTGCCGGGCAATCCGCAGATGCGATGTTTGCCGAGGTGTACGCGAGGCTCAAGGCGCTGGCGAGCCGTCGGCTTGCCAGACAACCGGGCGCGACACTGGACACGACCGCGTTGGTGCACGAGTTGTACTTGCGCATGGGAAGGGACACCTCGCTTCGGTTCGCCGAATCGGTACAGTTTTTCGCTTATGCAGCACGCGCAATGCGTCATCTCTTGCTGGATCGTGCGCGTAATCGAATGCGCCTGCGTGCGGGCGGTCAGTGGCACGGCGTGACGCTGAATGAGGAATTGCAATTGACCCTGGACAGCGCTGAGGAATCCATCGCGCTGGAGGAGGCGCTGGGCAAGTTGGAGTTGTCCGACGCGCGCGCCGCGCGTGTGGTCGAGTTGCGCTATTTTGCCGGACTGTCGGTTGAGCAGATCGCGCAGGTCATGCATATCGCTCCTCGTACGGTGGATCGCGAGTGGCGGTTTGCGCGCGCACGATTGCATGAACTGCTCGGTGGAAAGGGCTGATCGCGATCCGGTAAGGTGTGGCGGACTTTTCTCGCGATCGGCGTTCTTGGTCATCATGACAACCGAAGAATCACAGGCGCACTACCCGGACGGCGACACGACTGCGCAGGCACTGCGCGACGGATTCGAGCGCGCGCTGGATGTTCCCGTTGCGGAGCGCGATGGGTGGCTGACAACGCATATTGCCGATCAGGATCTGCGCCGCCAGATACAACGTCTGCTGGCGATGGACGCGGCAACCGGTGCCCTGGACACGCCCGCACAGGAACGCGTGGCGCAATTGGGAGATGCGCCGGAACTGGCTGTCGATGGGCTGATCGGCACGATGCTCGGAGGATTCCGGTTGGTTCGGCTGCTCGGACACGGCGGCATGGCGGCGGTTTTTCTTGGCGAGCGTGTGCATGCCGACTTTCAGCAGCAGGTTGCAGTAAAGTTGCTGCGTCGCGGACTGTATTCCGAGCTGGAACAAATCCTGTTTCAACGCGAGCGTCAGGTGCTGGCGAGTTTGTCGCATCCCAACATCGCGCGTCTGATCGATGGTGGGGTCAATCAGGCCGGCGTGCCGTATCTGGTAATCGACTATATCGATGGGATGCCGATTACTGATTTTGTGCGCATTCGCAACTTAGAACTAAAAGCGCGACTTGAACTATTCGTCGTGGCTTGCAATGCCGTTGCCGCAGCCCATCGCCAGTTGGTAGTTCACCGCGACATCAAGCCATCCAATATTCTGGTTGATCGAAATGCTCACTTGACCTTGCTGGATTTTGGCATTGCCAAGCTGCTTGATGAGGATGGCAACGACGATACCAAGACAGCGGCGACGATATTGACACCTGGATACGCAGCGCCCGAGCAATTTGCCGGCGCCGCCATCTCCACTGCCACGGATGTTTATGCGCTGGGGGTGGTGTTGCATGAACTGTTGCTGGGAGCACGCCCGCAATCGCAACCTCCTGACCGACCGTCATCATGGGTCGCTGCGTTGCCGGACACGGTTGCGACGGAATTGCCCTGCTCGCGCGCAACGTTGCAAGCCACTCTGCGCGGTGATCTGGACAACATCCTGCTCAAGGCGATGGACAGCGAACCCGAACGCCGCTACGCATCCGCCGCCGAGTTGGCGGACGACATTGGTCGCTATCTGAATCGCTTGCCGGTTAATGCGCATCCGCCGTCCGCGTGGTATCGAACGCGCAAATTCGTCCGCCGTCACCGTGGTGGTGTGCTGACAACGGCGCTATTTCTCATTGCGATCTTCGTCATGCTGGGAGTGGCGCTGTGGCAAGCCAAGCGCGCGCACGAGCAAGCGCAGCGCGCCGCAAGTGTGCGGGACTTCCTTTTGAACGTATTCAGCGCTGCTGAGCCCGCCGGTCCCCGATTGGCGCCGCCATCGGTGGTCGAGGTGGTGCGCAACTCGATCACGCAGGCACAACGCTCCGCCGATCTGTATCCGGCGGTGCGCGTGGAACTGCTGGAAGCACTCGGTAACGTATTGCGCACGCAAGGGCAACTGAAAGATAGCGTTGAAATCCTGGAAGCGAACTATCGCAGCGCGACCGACGAACTTGGTGCGGCCGATGCCGCCACTCTGGCGGCCGGATTGGGTTTGGCCAAGGCCTTGATGGACGATGGTCAGCGTGCGCAGGCGCGCGCTTTGATGGATCAACTTTTGCTGCACAATTCGCGAGGCGAAACGGACCTCCGCGCGCGCCTGCTCGCTACTTCCGCAGCGCTCGCCGTCGATCGCTACGAGCGCGAGCGCGCGTTGCAGGAATCCATCGCGGCGATCCAGCTGTGTGCGCGGGATTGCAGCGAATCCACACGTATCAATGCGCTGCTCGTTCGAGGTTACGTGCTCGCTGGTTTTCAAATGGACGATGAAGCCATCGTGATCCTGGAACAGGCACTGCGGGCCCAGCGTGCGTATTACGCCGGGAACCATGTCGCCATCGCGGACAACGAGCAGGGCCTGTCGCGGGCTCACCGCCGCCGCGGTGAATTTTCTCAAGCTGAGGCGCTGGCGCGCGATGCGCTCGCAATCGTCGAGGCCAGTGTTCCCGATCCGCATGTGCGGCGCTCTGACGCACTGGACACCCTGCGCCAAGTGTTGATTGATGAGCGTCACTTTGATGAAGCCATTGTTCTGGGGCAACGCCTCATTGCGATGGATGTGGCAACCCTGGGTCCCGATCATCCCGGTGTAGCCACAAGTCAAAACACGCTCGGCTTTACTTACATGATGGACGCCCAGTTCGGAAAGGCAGCCGAGCATTTTCGTGCTGCGCTGGAGTTGTCCGAGCGCATCCCGGATAACC
>JBDTLV010000158.1:0-8610 GCA_039934615.1 Tahibacter sp. | reverse complement strand
GTTTCCGTCGCCAGCAATTCGCGGATATCCGAACTGGTTTCGGACAGTCCAAGCAATCCCGACCGGTGATTGACCATTGCGTCAAAGGCTTGGACGCTCATGTTTTCGGTGCGGCCCAGATAGCCCACCAACCCCGGATCCAGATCGCCGCTGCGGGTGCCCATGACCAGTCCCGAGGCGGGGGTGAAGCCCATGCTGGTATCGAGACTGCGGCCGCGATGTACGGCGGCCAGACTGGCGCCGCTGCCCAGGTGCGCCAGAATTACGCGACCCTGCGCGACGTCCGTACCAGCCAGGCGGGTCAGTTCGTCCATCAGAAACTCATAGGACAATCCGTGGAAGCCGTAGCGCCGCACGCCCTGCGTCTCGTAGCGTCGTGGAATTGGCAACAATTGCGCAACCCGTGGCATGCCGTGATGGAAGGCCGTGTCAAAGCAGGCGACTTGCGCAGTACCCGGAAAGCGTCGCATCAGCGCCTCGATCAGACGTATCTCGCCAGGCAGATGGTCCGGGTCGCAGGGCGCCAGTTGGCGCAGCACGTCCAGTACGGTTCTCGTTACCCGCACCGGTTTGCGGTACACGTGGCCACCATGTACTACGCGGTGTCCGATCGCACGCAGACGTGTCGTGTCCAATTGTTGTGAAATCCAGTCAACCAGAAACGCCACGGCGTCCTCAGGTCTCGATGCGATCTCATCGACGCGCACTGAATCGGCAGCGGACATTCCTTCGGCGCGCAGCCGCGCGTGCGGCTGGCCCATATTCTCGAGGCTGCCGTGCAGGGTCCGGCGCAGCGAATCGCCAACCTCGAACTGGGCGAACTTGATGCTCGACGATCCGCCATTGATGGTCAGGATGACATCGCCATCAGGATTCGGGGAAGTTGTCATCGAGGATAAGCGCTCCGATCGACGGCATCCGGGCGATGCCGCATTGCTCTGCAACAATACAGACGGGGCTCAAGCGCCGGTCGGCGCTGACCGTACGATCTTGACCCACACTTCTTGTTCATTCCGCGCGTTCGCCGGGGAGTTGGGCCGCGTTGATGGGTAACGCTGGTAATGTGTAAAAAAATATCGACCAATTTCTGCATGGAAAGCGCGGTCGAGCGAGTCATCATGCGCCGACACAGGTGAACGCCACCGCGCTGGAGGATCCCAGGGCATCGCAACGACGTCGACAGTTTTACGTGCGCAGCGTTACGTTCTGCGGCCACCTGCCATTGCCCTGCTCCGGATTTCTGCGAGACCGTGCGCCAAACCGAAACGCGCAATTTGCAGAGTGCAGCAGAAAGTCCGCTGGTCCGGTTATGGTTCGGGGCTAGCTGCACCGGCCCTAAACGGGCGACAGCGTAAGCGGTCCAGCGAACAGACCCGATCTGGCGTTCAGTGGACCCTTGCCGTTCCGCAACGACCTGGATCATACGCATGAAGACCGATATCCAATTGCAACAGGACGTCATGGCAGAGCTGCAGTGGACGCCGTCGATCAAGGCCACCCACATCGGCGTTGAAGTCAACAATGGCGTTGTCACCCTGGCCGGGACAGTGGAAACGTTTGGTGAAAAATGGGAGGCAGAGAGCGCCGCCCAACGCGTCCAGGGGGTCAAGGCGTTGGCCGTCGAGCTGCAGGTGAAACTTCCGCTCGACATGGAACGTTCGGATGCCGAAATCGCCGAATCTGCGGTCAATATCCTCCAATGGACCGCCGCGCCGCTGAAGGATGCGGTGCATGTCGTGGTCGAAAAAGGCTGGATTACCTTGTCGGGTGAAATGGTCTGGCAGTACCAGCGACTGGCCGCCGCCGATGCGGTACGAAACGTGCGCGGCGTCACCGGTGTCAGCAATCAGATCGCGATCAAACCCGTCGTGACGCTGCATGCGGTGAAGGCCGATATCGAAGCTGCGCTCAAACGCGGCGCTTCGTCGGATGCGCGCAGGATCAATGTCGGCGTCGATGGCACGGATGTCACCCTTTCCGGTTCGGTCCACAGCTGGTCCGAACATGACCTCGCCAAGCGTTCTGCCTGGAATACGCCGGGCGTCACGCGGGTTGTCGACAACCTGATTGTCGAACCGTATCGCTGAGTCGCGCCTTATTACTGATCGAAACATTTGGGGCTTTATACCTATTGCTGCCTAACGGCGGAATCCGTCAACCGGATCAGTCGCGGTGAACGTGCTTCCAACGACATGGGCACTTTTGTCGGGTCTGTACACTTTTGGAGACGTATCTTGAAAACCACTCTACGCACATGGGCATTGGGTGCGAGCATTGCGCTCGCCCTGGGCTCGATGAGCCTGGTATCCGCGCTCGAAACGCCGACAACGAGTACGACCACACAATTGGCCGATGCGCGGCGCGAGTCGCAAATCCAGACCAGTTTCATCATGAATCGTCACCTGCGCTCGTTCGATCTGTCGGTGGTCGTCAACGGCGACAAGGCTACGCTCGGCGGAACCGTGGAGCATGACATCGCGAAAGAACTTGCACAGCAGATCGCCATGGGCGTCGACGGCATTGCGCGCGTGGACAATCGCATTCAGGTCGATCCGCTGATCCGCGTTCCCGACCATGCCAGCAGCGACCGGAACTTCAACGAAAAAGTTGGCGACGCGACCATTACCGCGACGATAAAATCCAAGCTCTTGTGGAATTCGCGCACGGACGGCCTGGATATTCACGTCGACACGACACGTGGCGCGGTGCGTTTGACCGGCAGCGCCGGCAGCGAAGCCGAGCGCGTGCTTGCGGAACGGATCGCGAACGCGACCGAGGGCGTCATCAGTCTCGCGAACGAAATTGTGATCCAGCAAAAACCCGCGTCGAGCGCAGCTCCCACTGCTGTGGCATCAGCAATGTCCGATGCGTGGATCACGTCCAAGGTGACGTCATCGCTGGTGTTCACGCGCGGCATCAATGCGCAGCGCATTGTGATCCGCACCAGCGACGGCGTCGTCTGGTTATCCGGGGGCGTGGATAGCGTCGCAGAACGGGAGTTGGCAATCCGCGTGGCAGAAGATGTGCGCGGCGTGAAGAAAGTGGATGGCAGCGCGCTGAAAGTCGGCTGATCGCGACATCGTCGGTCGTGGGCGTGCCGTTTGCAGGCGCGCCGTTACGACAGCAGCGCCGAAACTCGCGCCGATGCCGCACCTGCATTGCCGGGTTTTTGCGTCGACGGTCAGCACGGCCACGGTATTTTCCGAACCACGATCCCAGGAGCAACACAATGGATACGAAGGAAATTCGCAACACGATTCACAACGGCGCCGCCGAGATCGACAAGAGCGTCGATGCGGTGGCATCGGCTTTGTCCGATCGTCTGCACACGCTGGGCAAACAGCACGACGAATTGCAGGAAGCGATGCGCGGGCTCGGTCAGCGCACGCTGGCCAATGCAAGGGATTTTGGCGAACGTGCGGCCGAGCAGGCGCACAAGCGGCCGATGGCGATTTTTGGCATCGCGTTTCTATCCGGCGCCGTTGCTGCCCTCGCCTTGAGTCGCCCCTGGAAATGATTGGATACCCGGAAGCCAAGGTCCAGAGGCTGCGTGTGAGCCCATAGGCTGACCGTGCGCGGGTGATCGACGCAATCCACCCAGCGCATGTTTGGGAGTCCCGCTCTGCAGTCCGCGTTGGCTGTGGAGCGGTACCTTGATGCAGGCGGCAAGAGCGGCTTGAGCACCTATTGCGCGATGGCGCGGGGCAGCAATCGCTCGTACTCGTTCTTGACCACGGCATAGCATTCGCAGGTGCGCAGCTCGATGCCATCCCGGTTGAGCACGGTGATGTGCCCACGCCGATAGCGGATCAACCCGGCTTGCTGCAGATTGCGCGCTGCCTCGGTCACGCCTTCGCGACGCACCCCGAGCATGTTGGCGATCAGCTCCTGGGTCATGGCCAGATCAGCGCCCTGCAGGCGGTCCAGGCTGAGCAGCAACCAGCGACACAATTGCTGATCCAGGGAATGATGACGATTACAAACGGCGGTCTGGCACATCTGTGTAATCAAGGCTTGCGTATAGCGCAGCAGCAGATGAAGTACCGGGCCAGAGCGGTTGAATTCCTCCTTCAATAGCTGCCCCGGCAAGCGAAAACCAACGCCCGCGCTTTGCACGACCGCGCGGCTGGGTGTGGATTCGCCGCCCATGAACAGGGAAATTCCGACGATGCCCTCATTGCCGACCACGGCAATTTCGGCGGATGCGCCGTTTTCCATGACGTAAAGAAGGGAAACAATGGAGGTTGTCGGAAAATATACGTGAGTCATGGCGGAGCCCGACTCGTACATCACCTCACCCAGCGGCATCTCCACCGCTTCCAGAGCGGGCAGCCAGCGCGCCCACTCCGCTGCCGGCAGTGCCGCCAGCAGTTGATTCTTTCGAGGGTCCGGACATCGTTCCATGCTGCCGCTCCTCATGAGGCGCACACCGTATTCCTGGATGGCGCTCAATGATCTCGCATTGACTCAGCGAGTATAGGGATGCTCCGGTCGCGTTTGTCGGCCGCATGCCAGACCCGGTACGCGTCCGTTCAGCTTTGCGGCGTCGCGCGCTTTCGGTCGCGGCGCGTGCCAGCGCCGCGCGCCCGACCTGTGTCGAACGATGGGCGATCCACGGGTGCGACTTCTGTGCTCGCGCCCGAGATCTTCCCGATCCGATTCGGACGAAACCGAATTTGTGAATGAGTCACATAGTGGAGTTGTGCCGGGGCCGCGATACGCGGGTCCTGCTCGAATGTTCGCATCGCAAACCCCGCCGCGTTCCATCGGCGACTTCCATGAGTACCCCTCCCATGCACGTGTCACCTCTTTCCCGATCGCCGAAGCGGCGCTCGTCGTTGACTGCTGCCCTGATTTCCCTGGCATGCACGGTTTTCTCCGTTTCCAGCCAAGCCAGAGACGCCGACGCCACGCTGGGATTCGGTGGACCCGGTGCAGGGGCCGGCGCGTTGACCGGCCAGGCGCGGATCAACGTCGATCTCGCCGGCAGCAATCGCTACGACTCGGCGGTCAGTGTGATCCCGATCTACACGCCGACGGTAAACTTCGGCGAATCCGCGCTCGTCGGCTATTGGGTGGTGGGCCAGGCATGTCGCGCTTCGCCGAGCCCCAATTGCCCGTTGGTGGAGATTGTGATTAGTAAACTGACCGCCAACGGCAAGCCCGATGTGAGTTTCGGCAGCGGTGGCACGGTGCTGATCGATCAGCCCGGCTGGTCTGCGGTGAAGGTTGCGACCACCGGCTACAGCACCAACACGCTCAGTCATCTGTACATCGGTGGAACCAAGCGGCTGAGTGCGACAGACCAGGATTTTGCAATCATCGAAGTCGACAATGCAGGCGCTGTGGTGCCGAGTTTCGGTTTCGGCGGCGAACGCACCGTCGCGTTTGATCTGGGCGGCGGCAACAATGACGACCAGCTGTCATCGCTGATACTGGCCGCCGCACCTACGGTCAGTGGTTCGTACGCGGTGCTCTACGCCGTCGGCAGCGTTCAACGCAGCAACCCGGCCGATTACGATTTTGCGATCGCGCGCATCAATTTGAACAGCAGCGGCGCGCAGCTCGACACCACATTCAACGGCACCGGCAAGATGGTCATACCGTTCGACCTGATTGGTGGCGGCCGCGACACCGCTTCGGACGTCGTGATGTTCAACGATCTGTCGATCCTGGTCGCTGGTACGGTGCAGCGCTCCGCGACGTCCACCAATGCCGCCGTCGCCGTGGTCCTGCCGAACGGCGTGCTCGACTCAGCTTTCTGCAGCGACGCAGCAATCTGCAGCGATCAGGGCGTCCTTGGCGTGCCGGCCGGCAAACGCATACTTCCGCTCGACGCCAACAATCCGACTGGCACCAACACCAGCGCCAATGCCGTCGCGCTGACCGAAGTGGTCGGCTCGGACATCTGGGTTGGTGGTGGCGCTGGCGTCGGCCTCGCACTGTTCCAGTTCGGCCGCGGCAGCACGGGTGCCGGACACTTCGCCTCGCCGATCGCGACCAACGCCACTGCGATGGATCTCATCTACAAGAAACCGTTCCTGTACGCCGCGGGTTTCGCCCAGCAAGGCGGGCAGGATGTCGGCGTCGTGGCACGCTATGATCTACGCAAAGTGGATTTCCGCGACTTCAGTTTCGGCACCGATGCCGGTCAACCCAGCTTCTATTCGATCAATTCGTTGAATGGGTCGAGCGGGTTCGCCGCTGCAACGGCCTGGCGCTCGCTCGCACTCGCTCCGACATTGATCAACCTCTTCAACGCGCCCACGAACACGCCGATCACGCCGATTGTCTGCGTCGGTCGCGCACGCTGGGCGACCGATCCCGCCGGCAATCCACCGATCGACGATACCGACCTCGCACTGATGAGCTTCGGCGCCAGCGACACGATCTTCCGCGACAGTCTGGAAACACAGTTCGATCTGAACTGACGAGGCCAACGACAGGGGCGGTGCGGGTCTTGGTGCAAGACCCCGCCGTTACTCGCCGCCCCATGCTGCGGGCGTGGCGGACAGAATCACTGCGGCGAGAACCGTCGTTATGTCGATCAGCGCCAAGGCAATCGGCCGGCGCCGATGCTGCGGATGCGAACGTGTCCGGCGCTGCAGCGCTGACGAATCGCGGAACGATGCGCTACTCTGTGCAGCATGTCCCGGAAAGACGCAATGCTGATTGCGGCGCTGGCGCCGATCTTGTGTGCGGTCGCCGCACCGGCGTTTGCACAGAATGACCTGTCGACTATTGGGATCAGCGCGCCCGTGAGCGCGTGTGCGATGACCTCCACCGAGACCGTGACCGTCACGCTGTTCAACTACGGTTCGACGCTGCCGGCGGGCACTTCTTTCAACGTGGCGTATTTCGTCAATGCCGGTGCGCCGGTCGTGGAATTGTTGACCCTCGGCACGGCCCTGATTTCAAACAGCCGTCTGAACTACACTTTTACCACGCAGGCAAACCTGTCCGTACCGGGCAGCTACAGCGTCGTCGCAATGGTCGCACTGGCCGGCGACATCAATCCGACCAACGACGCATTGATGGCTGCCCCCGTGCTGAATTCGGCGCCTAGCGTTGGCGGCATCGTCAGCGGCGTGTCTGGGCCTACCCTGTCGGGCAATCAGACCTTGAGTGGCCACACCGGTAGCGTGCTCGGCTGGCAGCAGTCCGACGACGGCGGGTTTCGTTGGCGTCGACTGGCCAATTCCACGACTGTGCAGGCGTTTGATCAACTCAGGGAGCACACGCAGTTCCGCGCGCTGGTGGGAAATGGACCCTGCGCACCGACGCTATCCGCACCCCACACGGTACTCAGCAGCGATCCACTGTTCTATTCGGGATTCGAACCATGACGCGCTTGAAGATTTCGTCGCGCCCGTTCCGTGCGCGCGCCTCGGCTGCGCTCGCCGCCGGACTGACCCTCGCCGCGACCACACCCGTCATCGCGCAGCGCGATATCGCGGTCCTCCGCATAGGCTCGCCGCAAAGCGGTTGCGCGATGACGCCGACTGAGACGGTAACGATATACGTATTTAATTATGGAAATAGCCTGCCAGCCGGCACCTCCTTCAACACGAGCTACACCATCAACGCCGGCGCCCCGACGAGTGAGTTGATCACGCTGGGCAACACCTTGCTCTCAAACAGCGCGCTGGCGTATTCCTTCGTGACACAGGCCAACCTCTCCGTCCCCGGCAGCTACACCTTCGCGGCGAGAGTGTCACTTGCAGGCGATATCAACCCCGGCAACGACGCCAGCACCGGCTATGTGGTGATCAATTCCTCGCCGAGCGTCGGAGGCACCGCAACTGCACCGCCAACGGGCAGCTCCGGCACCGTCAGCCTGGGCGGCTACGTTGGCAGCATCACCCAATGGGAACAATCCGAGGACGGTGGTCAGCGCTGGTTCGTGCTCGACAATCAAACCACCGCGCAAGCATTTGCCAATTTGCGCAATGTCACGCGATTTCGGGCGCGCGTACGCAATGGTTCGTGCGCCGAAGCGTTGTCCAGCGTAGCGCTCGCAACGCCATGACCTCGTCGTTGTCCCGGTTCGATGACGCGCCGGTCATCGGCACCATTGAAAGAGGTGGAATTAATGCGTTCGCGCGCATACCCGCGCCTGGCTCGCGTCATACGTTCATCAACCGTTTCGCGACGCCAGGTTCACCCGATGTGGCATCCGCCTTGGATATGAAACCAAAGGGGCGAGGCGACAGCGTTCACGCACCCGCCATGCCAGCGTAACGATAAAAACGGCGACAGCGCACGATACCTACCGCCGCACTCAAGCATCGTCGAGGTCGTGGGCGCCCGTCTCATCGTGGACGGCAATTTGATACTCCCGGCCAATCTTCTTGTCGAAGCGAACTCTCACGCGCGCTTCCCGAATGGCAGCCTCGCGAGAGTTAAACGACATCGGAGGCTGTCCCTCAATGCGCAGCTGCCATGCGTTTTTGTCCGATTTGGGAACAATGGAATAAACAACTTTTGGCACGCGGTCTCCTCCTTGGACCCAGATCTTCAGCATGCCAAGATTGACGCCGTGGTCAAGCGTCTGGCCGGTGTGCATACAGCCAGCGCTCAGGATAATTGCGGCAACCGAACACGCCGCAC
>JBDTLV010000157.1:0-8681 GCA_039934615.1 Tahibacter sp. | reverse complement strand
CCCGCCGTCGCCAATGCGAAGAAAGAAGCGGCGGACATGCAGGCGCTGATCGACAAGGAAAAGGGCGGCTTCCAGCTCGCTGCCTGGGACTGGGCCTACTACGCCGAAAAGGTTAGGAAAGAAAAGTACAATTTTGACGAAAGTCAGTTGCGCCCGTATTTCGAACTGGACAACGTGCTGAAGAACGGCGTGTTCTACGCGGCCAACCAGCTGTACGGTCTGAGCTTCAAGGAGCGCAAGGACCTGCCGGTGTACGAGCCAGGCGTGCGCACTTTTGACGTGATGGACGCGGACGGCAAGCAGCTGGCGATTTTCATCGTCGACTACTACGCCCGCGATAACAAGCGCGGCGGCGCATGGATGAGCGAATATGTCTCGCAGAACTCGCTGTTCGGCACGCATCCGGTCGTGGCCAACCACCTCAACATTCCGAAGCCTCCAAAGGGCGAGCCGACCCTGCTGACCTTCGACGAATGCAACACTGCCTTCCACGAATTCGGCCACGCTTTGCATGGCATGTTCTCGAACGTGAAGTATCCGCGCTTCTCCGGCACCAACGTGCCGCGCGACTTTGTGGAATATCCCTCACAGGTCAACGAAATGTGGGCGACCTGGCCGGCGATCCTGAAGAACTACGCCAAGCACTACAAGACCGGCGAGCCGATTCCGCAGGCACTGCTGGACAAGGTGGAAGCCGCGCAGAAGTTCAACCAAGGCTTCGCGACGACCGAATACCTCGGCGCCTCGCTGCTTGACCAGGCCTATCACCAGATCACTGCGGCACAGGCTCCGACCGCGGACAACCTGCTTGCATTCGAAGCGACCGCTCTGAAAAATGCAGGAGTGGATTACGCGCCGGTTCCGCCGCGCTATCGCAGCACCTACTTCTCGCACATCGTGGGCGGCTATTCGGCCGGCTACTATGCGTATATCTGGAGTGAAGTGCTGGACGCCGACAGCGTCGAATGGTTCAAGGAGAACGGCGGCCTGAAGCGCGAGAACGGCGATCATTTCCGTCAGACCCTGCTGTCCCGCGGTGGTAGCGAGGACGCCATGATCCTGTTCAAGAACTTCCGGGGCCGCGAACCGGATGTGAAACCCTTGCTGGAGCGCCGCGGCCTGACCGCTGCCGCCACCAAGTAGTCCGACACGCAGCTCGGTTTTGAAAGCAGACGGCCGTCGCGAGACGGCCGTTTTTCGTGGAGTCGGCGCGAAAGCCCGGCGTCGGTTCCTTTCCGGCTGGTCGCCAGGAACTAGCTGTTCAAGCGTTAAGGCGCTCAGCGCTACCCGCAATCGATCGCCGCCGGGGCACGACGTGTGGGGCAGCCTGACGCAGGCCGATCTGGCCGACTTTGTTGATTGATGAACTTGTTCCGGCGCCGTGCGGAATCGCTCCGCCGCATTTTCACGTCACGTCTGCCGGCGCATGATCATTCCAGCGCCGGTCCATCCTTGCGTTGACGCGGCACACGACGCGTCGCATCAGCCAGATCGACTTCCCAATGCGGCGGATCACCAAATGCCTCGCGCAGGAAGGCAATGAACGCCTCGCAGCGTGCCGGAATGAAACGACGTTGCGGCAACACCGCGTAGATGCCATTGACCGGCAGCGGGAAACGCGGCAGTACCGGTACGAGGTTGCCGCTGCGCAGGTCATCGGCAATATGCCAGGTGGAGTGCACGCAGATCCCTGCACCGGCAACCGCCGCATCACGCAGCACCTCGCCGAGGTTGCTCTCGAAGTTGCCGCTCACGAGGACCGAAACCGGTCCGCGCGGACCCTGCATGCTCCATCGGTCCTGCCGTCCGTTCTGGCCGATCATCAGGAGGCAGTTGTGGCGCTTCAAGTCGGCCGGCAGTCTCGGTACTCCGGCGCGACGCAAATAGCCCGGTGACGCGCACATGACGCGGCGATTCACTGCAAGCGGCCGCGCAACCAGGCTCGAATCCGGCAAGTCACCAATACGAATCGCGAGGTCGATGCCCTGCGCGACCAGATCGATCACCTGATCGCTGAGGTGTGCGTGCAGGCTGACTTCGGGATGGCGCGCGAGAAAGCGTGGCAGCAGGGGCGACACGAAGCGGCGCCCAAACGAGGAAGACATGCTGATCCGCAGAGTACCGGCAATGTCTTCGCGACCTCGACGCAGGCGTTGCGCGAGCGCGGCGAATTCGTCGAGCAGCGATTGCGCGCGTTCGAGCAGCGCCAGCCCCTCCGCGGTCAACGACAAGCGACGCGTCGTACGCTGGAACAGGCGGACGCCCAGGTTGCGCTCCAGGCGCTGGATGCGCTGACTGGCGAGCGCCGGCGAGAGATCCAGGTCGCGTGCTGCGGCACTGATCGTGCCGCGCTCGGCGATCCGGACGAACAGGGTCAGATCGTTCAGATGCTGCATGCCAGGTCGCCTCCTCTTGCGCTGACCATTTTCGTCCGACGCCCGCAGCTTCGGTAACCGTGTCGATTATCAAGAGTTTGTTGAAACTGGATCAAGCCATCACCCGTGGCTAGTCATTCGCCGAAACCGCACACTGTTGAGCATCGAACCAGGAGCGTTCCATGAATCACGCATTGCAAGGTCAGACGGCGCTGGTCAGCGGTTCCACCGCTGGCATTGGCTTGGCCATCGCACAGGCATTGGGTCGCGATGGCGCGAGCGTCGTCGTGAATGGACGCACTACTGCCCGCGTCGACGCGGCGTTGCACACGCTGCGCGAGGAAAATCCTGACGGGCACTTTGTCGGGATCGCCGCGGACCTGGCCAGCGCGGAAGGTGCGGCGACAGTGATCGCTGCACATCCCGACATCGACATTCTGATCAACAACCTCGGCATCTTTGCGGTATCACCGTTCGAATCGACCAGCGATGCGGAGTGGACGCGCTTTTTTGAAACCAATGTCATGAGTGGCGTACGTCTGGCGCGTCACTACGTGCCGCGTCTGATTGCAAAAGGCAGTGGTCGCGTCGTCTTCATCAGCAGCGAGTCGGGAGTGCAGATTCCGACCGAAATGATTCACTACGGCACCACCAAGGCGGCACAGATCGCCATTGCACGCGGGCTGGCACAGCAGGCGGCAAAGACCGGCGTCACGGTCAACTCGGTGCTCGCCGGTCCGACGCGGTCGGAAGGTGTCGGCACGTTCATCGCAGAATTCGCTCACGCGCAAGGCGTCAGCCAGAGCCAGTTTGAGGCCGATTTCTTTCGTACCGCAAGACCCTCGTCCCTGCTGCAGCGATTTCTCGACCCTGCGGAAATCGCCAACGTGGTCGTGTTCCTCGCCAGCCCCGCCGCTTCAGCGATTACCGGAGCGTCGATCCGCGCCGAAGGCGGTCTGTTGCAGTCGGCGTGGTAAATCCGACGATTCGATATTTATTTTTACAACTCAATAGTGGACTTTTTCCATGAACAGCATGAGAGCGATCGCCGTTACGCAGTTTCTCCCGACTTCTGATCCGCGCAGCATGGTCGACATCGAATTGCCGGTGCCGGCCCCCGGTCCCCGCGACCTGCGCGTTCGCGTCGAGGCCGTGTCGGTCAATCCGGTCGACACCAAGGTGCGCAGCCGCGCCGGCAGCATGCCCGGCGACCCGCGTGTGCTGGGCTACGACGCGGCAGGCGTTGTGGATGCGGTCGGTACGGACGTCAGCGGATTCCAGCCCGGTGATCGCGTCTTCTACTCCGGCAGCATCGTGCGCAGCGGTACGAATGCACAATTCCATCTGGTCGACGAACGTATCGTCGCGCGCATGCCGCAGACCCTGGATTTCGCCCAGGCAGCGGCGCTGCCGTTGACCGCCATCACCGCCTGGGAGCTGCTGTTCGAACGCATCGGCCTGGATCCCGATGGCGCCAGCCGCGGCAAAAGCATCCTGGTGCTGGGCGCAGCGGGCGGAGTCGGTTCGATTCTGCTGCAACTCTCCCGGCGTGCCGGGCTGGTCACGATCGCGACCGCCTCGCGTGCGGAGAGTCGCGCGCACGCCATCGCCCATGGTGCTGCTCACATGATTGATCACTCTCAACCGTTGCTGGCTCAGTTGCAAGCGCTGGGTTTCGACGGTGTCGACGTTGTGGCGAATCTGGTCGATACCGATGGCTACTGGGATCAATGTGCAGAAGTGGTAAAACCCCAGGGTCGCATCGGCCTGATCGTCGGGTCGAAAACGGCGCTGCCGCTCGAGCCACTGAAAAACAAGAGCGTTGGCGTCGCCTGGGAGATGATGTTCACCCGCTCGGAATATCAGACCCCCGACATGGATCAGCAAGGTCGCCTGCTTGCGCGCGTCGCGGATCTGGTTGATCGCGGCGAACTGCAATCCACGCTGACGGAAACCTTGACCCCGATCAATGCGGCGAATCTGCGCCTGGCGCACGCGCGCAGCGAATCGGGCCGCACGCTGGGCAAACTGGTCATCGCGGGCTGGAATTCGTGATGCCAGAGGACGGCGTGGCTGCATTCATTCGCGCCTCACGGCTGCGCCTGTAGCAGGCGCAGCGGTGGCTGGTCGCGATGACAATTATTTTTTTTCACCCATCCATTGGCGATCGAACAACAACCGGCACAGTGCTGCCCGTCCTCAAGGCAGCTCGATTTCAACACCGTCCTCAAAGATGCGATCGAAGATGATCGGATCGGTATCGGTCGCGCTGTCGTCGGCACTGTCGAGTGCTGTCGTTCCAACAGGCGCGACGACACTGACCGTGTTGACGACAATGTTTCCGGCGTTCGCAGCCACCGTGGCGCCCACGTCAAAGCGCAGCTCGCCGTTGACCGGCAGATCCAGCGCGGTCGCAAGATTGCCGCTGCCGCTGGTTTGCACCGGGCACGGCGTGTTGGACAACGCTTGCCGGCAAGTCCAGTCGCCGTCCAGCAAGCTCGCAGGCAAGGGATCGCCGAGCACGGCACCTGTCACCGCATTCGGTCCCGCATTGCGTACCACGATCGCATACGTCGTGCGACGTCCGACCGTCACATCCCGGCGCTGATTGGAAAGGCTCACCTGCAGGTCGGCGCCTGGAGCAACGTGGATCCCGAAGGATTTTGCGAATGATGTATCCACACCACCGTTCGCAGTGCCGCCGTTGTCACGCACGCGAGCGCTGATCGTCGCAACACCGCCGGTGCCGCTCAGTTCATAGTCCAGCGTGCCGGCTGAATTGATGCTCAGGCTTCCGGGCATCAGTACGCCGGACGGGTCGGCGATGCTGTCGATCAGATATGCCGAGACCGACTGGCTCGCGTCCTCATCGGCAGGTCCCGCATCGAATTGCGCAAACGCGGCAATCGATACAATGCCGTTCGCTGCGGCCGGGTGACTCGGATCGGCGCCGAAATTCAACGCCGGCCGATCGTTGACCGGGCCGATCGTGATGTTGATGGTGGCGATGTCGGAATCGACATTCCCATCGTTGACCTTGAAGGTGAAGGTGTCGCTGCCGTTGGCATCGGCAACAGGCGTGTATTGATAGGCACCTGTTGCGGAATCAGTGATCACAACATGGCCGTGTGTCGCGTCCTGTACCAGCAGGTATGTCAGCGGACCTGCGCCACTACCGATCAGGCTGCCGGTGGAAAGTTGATCCTCCAGCACATTCAGCGACCCATTCTGTACCTGTGGATTTTGAATGAAAACGGCATTTATGGAACAATCCGCCTGGATGGCCGCCGTCGTATATGCAGTGCCTGCAAGCACTCCGCCACAGCCCGTCACGCTGCCGATCCGATAGCCCGCGGCAGGGCTGATGCTGAAAGCGGCGGTGGCTCCCGGCACGACATCCTGCGTCGCCGATGGAGAAATTGCGCCACCGCTGCTGGCTGTAGGCGTGACGCGATACTTCACGACATGCGGAATGCCGGCCGATCCACTCGCAGCGTAACAACTGTTTCCGGCGTAGCTGGCAGTCAGCACATGATTGCCGCCGCCGTGCAGCACCAGCACGCAGGAGCCGTCAAGTGCTGCGCCAGTGCAGGAATCCGTGCCGTCACTGATCGTGACGTTACCGGGCGGCGTGGGCAGTGCCGGCGGCGCATCGACAGTGGTGTTGTAAGTGACGCTGACCAGCTGCCCGTGTGCGGACGGATTGGGCGTGTCGCTGCCGATCATGGTCGTGGTCGCGAGGGGCGTGGCCGCACCATTGAGATAGCGGATCATGAACAGGCGACTGTCACCATCCGCGCCGCCGGCAATGACCAATTTCTGATCCGTCTGCAGTACCGCCGCATACGCACGCTCGTTGAAGCCCAAGCTGGTGGTGACGACGCCATTGCCGCCCCAGCTCGTGTCCAGTAATCCACTCGTGGTAAATCGCATGCTGGCGACGTGGAAGTTACCGCCGATGATGGGCCAGCCCGTGACCAGTATCTTCTCGTCCGGCTGTGCCAGCACATGCTCCACGACATCCTGCCCGCCGACAAAACTGCGCTGAACGATGCCGGTGCCGCCGAAGCTGGGATCGAGTGTGCCGTTCACATTCAGCCGCGCCAGCAAGGGATCGTCCGTGCCTTGTCCGAGCGCCACGATGCGTCCCAGGCTATCGAGCGTCACGTCGATCCCGAAGTCGTCGGAACTGTTCTGGCTCATGTCGAGAATGAGCACACCGGTGGTCGCAAAACTCGTGTCGAGCGCGCCCGTCGCGGTCCAGCGGGCAAGGATCGTATTGCGCGGACCGTTGTTGGTGGGATTCGGATAGTTCGTCGAACCAATTCCGATGATGCGGCCGGCCCCGTCAATGCGCAGCGCACGCAGATCCTCGTCGAGATTGCCGGGCGAGCTGGCCAATGCGATGCCGCCGCTACCAAACGTCAGGTCGAGATTGCCATCGACGGTAAGCCGCGCCACCGCCATGTTCGCGTTACTCGGATTGCCAATGTTCCCGTTCGGATCCACCACACCACCGACCACCGGTCTGTTCTGCGAATCAATCGTCAGCGCGAGCGCCCGATCGATTCCAGCGCCGACCGTGGCCGGTGTGAAGTCGAAACTGGTCCAACCCATGCCGCCACCGAAATTGGTATCCAATGCGCCATCGGCACTGAAGCGCGCGACGAGCACCTGACTGTCCGGGTTGGCGTATTGCGCCGCGATCACGATGCGTCCAGCGCCGTCGATCGCTATCGATCCCGCAAACGAAACGCCGGGGATGGCCTGCAGGGTCGTTCCCGCGATGCCGAAACTCGTGTCGAGCGCACCGTTCGATCGGAAGCGCATCAGACGGACAAATCCGCCCGAACCCGACACAGTGACCAACTGGTCGCCTTGCGTGGCCATCTCGTACATCACCGGTGTGCCGGGCAAATTGGCGATGCCGCTATTTCCAAAGGTACAGTCCAGGCCGCCAGGTACGGCCTGCGCGGGTGGAACCAGCAACGCCAGCACCACAGCAACGATGAGCGAAAAGAACGAGGGTGTGGCCATGGCCCGACTCCGTTGCGTCGCCGGCGGCGTGCCGGCGTCTGGCGCGACGAGGACCGTGCCGGCATCGCTGTGGCAGGCATGGGCGTTCGTGCATCAGAGGTAAACGCAATGCGGTCAGGTTGCCTATCACGCGCGGCGCGGGTTCCTTGCAGCAGCAATTGCCTGGCAGATTGCCGCTGGTCGTCGCACTCGAACCGGTGCCGAGGAGCGAAGGACCGGTTCAGCGCGGCGGTCCGCGACGCATCTCGCTCGGTGCGTTGGTCCGATCCGCTGTCGCCGGCACATTGAGCGAAGTCCGATCAGCGCGGAGCCCTTCAATTTTCTGCTTTGTAAAAATGTTTCCTATCCAGCATCGGTGTCCGGAACCCGACGCCACAAAGAAGAACCCCGGCAGAAGCCGGGGTTCCGGGTTTGACGCACTAGCCGAACGCGATCAGAACTGGATGCTCCAGTTGTTCAAGGTGCCCACGTCGCCGGCAGCCACATCTTGCACGCGCAACTTCCACGCGCCATTCAGTGCTTCGGTGGACAGGTTTACCGTGTAGGTCGCGATCACGTTGTCCGCACTGTCGCTGCCGCTGCTGGCTTTGAGCGCATACACGCTGCCATCCGGAGCAAGCAGGTCGATCTTGAGATCGCCGCGATAGGTGTGGGTGATATTGACGCTGACCTTGCTCGTGGTCGGGGCATTGCCGGTGCGACCCGACACGTTGATCGTGCTGGTGATCGTCGAGAGGTCCGGAATCGAGGTCGGCGTCGAGTTGGTGTAGGTCTGCGTGCCGCCACCGCCGCCACCGCCGGCTGTGTAGCTGCCGGTCAGCGAAACGCCGGTGAATGCCGCATAGGCCTTGAGGCGCACGTAGTAGGTGCCCGCCTGTGCGGTTGCAATGGTGCAGGTTTCCGCATTGCCCGACGCGTACGGACGGCAGTCATACGACGAATCGGTTGGCGCGCTGCCGAACTTCACGTACATGTCTGCATCACCGGTACCACCGGACATCACGAACTTCAGACCCGTTGCGCCAGCCGGCACGACCAGGGTGTAGCTCACGGAGCTGCCAGCTGTCGGCTGGTTGATGCCCGTGACCGCCACGCCATTGGTCAGCGGTCCGCCGGTGCTGCCACCGCCACCGCCACCGCCGCCGCCCGTGCAGCTGACACCCACCGAAGCGAATGCCGCGGTCACGTCAGCTTTGGTAAAGCCCAGGTCGGTTGCCGCGGTCTCGACGCCGCAGGAGCCACTGACGAAGGTGCTGCTCGGCGTCCAGT
>JBDTLV010000156.1:0-8902 GCA_039934615.1 Tahibacter sp. | reverse complement strand
AGCACGCCGCCGTCGTTCCAGGTCATGGCGCGGGTCAGGAAGTTGTCGCGCGGTTCCTGGTTGCCGAGCGTTTCAATGTCCGCGGCGATCAGCCCCTCGACGGCATCGGTGATGAAGGCGTATTTGTACAGCGAGTGCATCGGTTGTTCTTCGTTGGCGCCCTGCATCAATTCGCTGACACTGCGCGACGGAGCGACCGGCTGGGTAGTCGGCAGCACGACGCAGGTCGCATTCTTGGTCGACAGATGGGTGTCCTGTCCCAGCGGCGAGAACGGCGCGGTGATCAGCTTCTGCGAGAAGCCCTTGTTGCCGATGCTCGCAACGTCATAGACGCGCATGCCGTTGCTGCCTTGCGAGGTGAACAGATACTCGCCGCGCAGTTGGATGCACGTGGTATCGCCGGCACTGTGCTCCTGGGCGTTCGGCAGGCGCATGCCGCGATCCTGGTGCTGCTTGTACCAGTCCGGATACGCGTATCGGTGCAGATAGCTGCCGATTACTGCCTGCGGCTCGTCCCATTCGGTGACCTGCACCGCGCTGACCGACCCGCCGCCACCGACCCAAGCGTTGTAGCCGATGAAATCGACGAAGCGGGTTCCAAGCAGCAGCGTCTGGGCAAGAATCGCGTTGTTGTCATTGTCCTTGGACAGATGGCAATCGGTGCAGGTTTTCGTCTCCGTCTTGCGCTCGGTGTGCGGATAGTGCGGCGCAAACGCCTGCGACGAATAGCCTGAGGACGACACCGGCGGTTGCTGGATGTAGATGCGCTCGCGATTGATGTTGGTCGAACTCAGCACCAGCGCGGACGAGGAGCGCACCGGAGCGATCTTGTGATCCTTGATGCTGCCATGCACGCCGAGGAAGAACATGTCGTCACGCGCGACCTGCGGATTGTAGGTGGCAAAGTTGCGCGTGAATCCACCTTCATACTTGTGCACTTCGGTCTTGGCGTTGGCCTGGATCGGCAAGTGACAGCCGCCGCAACTCGTCGTCCACGACGTATGGCAGGTGTAGCAGAGCATCTTGTCGTCGCCGTGGGCGCGCTGGTCGAGTGCGACATCGGCACCGAAAGTCTGCTGTGCGGTATCACGCGACATGGTGTGGGCGCGGGTCGCTTTCTCGTTGTAGCGTGGCGACAGCGGGTCCGACACATCCTTGGTCAGCGACATGGTCCATTCCAGGTCGGGTGTGACTGCCGAGCGCTGCACCAATCGTCCATCGACCCATTCGAAGCGCTTCTTGCCGTCCGGATTGCGGATCAGCAGCAAATCCTTGCCGGATTTCGATGCGGAAGGGCCTGAGGTCTTGAGAGTTGGATTCGCGTCGACCGTGCCATGACAGTCCTGGCACTGGATTTCGACCGCACCGGCAACTTCCGCCTTCAGGAATCCATTGCCGTGATTGTCCTGCGCGAAATGGCAGTCCACGCACTGCATGCCGACGTCGACGTGGATCGACGACATGTGAACGGCTTTCTTCCATTTATCCGGATCGGTATCGTCAATTTTTTCCTGCTTCGCGTCGAGCAGGTTGCCCTTGCGGTCGCGCGCATAGATACCGCGGAAATTCCAGCCGTGACCGTGGTAGTCGGCGAACTGGGTGTCCTTCAGTTGCGGATTCAGCAGCGATACGTCTTTGGAGAAATCCACATCACGCCATTTTCCACGAATCGCAGCCTCTTCCGGATTACGTTCCAGGGTCTTGCGCGCCTCCGCGTCGGATGGATAGTGCTGTTTCTCCGGCCACATGAACGGAGCATCCGACTCGTAGTCCCACATGGTGTAGCCAAGCATGCTGTTGATGAACATGTTCGGCTGATGCATGTGGCAAATCATGCATTGGCTGGTCGGGATCTGACGGGTGAATTCGTGCTTGATCGGATGACCTGATTCGTCCTTCGGGATTGTCGGGTCGGCTTGCTGGCTATGTCCCATATTGCCGGCTTGCGCGTAAATCGCGGAGTGACGCGGATCGCGATCATTGGCGTAGACGACGTGGCAAGCACTGCAGCCGGAGGAGCGGAAGTCGCCGGGATTGTCGTTGGTGCCGAGGAACCAGGTGAACGGATCGTTCAGGCGGGTCTTGTGAATATTCAGCACTGGAATCGAGACCCGGCTTCCGGTACCAGGTCCGCGATTGGACTGCTTGAGATCCGGGCGGCCCGGCTCTTCCAGTCGCTGGATCGAACCCGATTCGCTGGGTACGCCGATTTCCGGAAAGACGGTGGCGATGTTTCGTCCGCCGCGTTCGAACACACGGAACACGTCGGCCGGGGGTACCGTTTCCCAGGCCGGCATCGGGCTGATCTTCGGCAGGATGCCGTGCTCGTTCATCGCCTCATCGTTGGGCAGACCATTCGTGACCGCCGACGGCTTGCCATCCTTGGTATAGGCCTCACCGAGTATCGAATGCTTGAAGGGAAGGATTCCATTATTGTACGAGGCGGCGCCCCAGAACATGGCGGCATTCGCCATCAGGCTCTTCTCTGCCTGCTGGATCACCGGAAGATGGCAGGCGCCGCAGGATTCGCGGGCCACGCGCAGGTCGCCGGGATTGATGAAGCGGGCAAATTCCGGCGCTTCCTGGGTCAGATGCGTGTAGCTGCGCGGCGGATTCGCGCTGGACGGCCAGCGTTCCGGGTAGCGCGGCAACACGTGCGCCTTGTCCATCGCAGCGCGATAGCCGGTTCCGTAGCTGCGCTCTTCGGCATGCCCTTCATCGTGCGCTTTCTTGCCATGTTCGGATGTGGATTTCTCCGCGACCTGCGCGGATTCGGCGGAACCGAACACGGTCGGATCGCCGCCGTGGCAATCGGTGCAGCCGAGCACCACCGCTTCGCTGGCGTGCATGGTCTTGCGGTCGGAGCTGGTATGGCAGGAGACACAGCCTGCCGACTTGCCGTCCGCCTCGGCCCAGGTCTGGAAGGACGGGGCAGGGGGCGCGGTGACGTAATTCCGTTCGACCGGCTTTTCCTCGTTCGCGTATCCGAACGTCGTCAGACCGGCGAGGCTGAGCAAGGCCAATCCCAGGGTGAAATGCTTGATCCCGGTGCGCATGATCGTTCCTTCTCAGTACGTCAGGATCAGGTTGGCGAGCACGGAGTAGTAAGTGCTCTTGCTATCGCCATACAAATCCTTGAATCCATCGCCGGGCAACAGGGCAGCGGCGGACGCGCGCAGCACGATGTTCTGGGTGAAGAACGGTCGCCATATGTAAGCGACCGAAACATCCGTACCGATTCCGCGTCCGATGTCGGCCTGGTTGCGCGCGGCCTCGAGCACCTGAGTCTTGTCGAACCAGAGTTCGTTGAGATTTCCGGACAGGCGCGATTGTGGGGTCAGGTCGAAGTCCGCACCTATGCCGATCAGGCGCAGCCCCGGATTGTCAAAGTTGCTTTGTCCCTGTTCCTTGGATGGACGCAGATCGACCAGCAATCCGTTTCGCTGGGCGAGCGCGACGCCACCGCCGCCGATCAGCGGCACGTTCTGGCGAATCCAGAAGCTGGTATCGGCGCCGGCGAAGATCGGATTTTCGAACACCGCGTCGTAGCCAGTCGAACGATCGTCGTATGGATTGCTGTCGCCACTCGCGTAGGCGGCCGAACCGCGCACGCGGATCCAGTCGAAGTCCATCGAACCTTCCGCGGCGAGAAAACCGGCACGGATGTCGGACTTGTCGCGGGTGAACACGCCGTGCGACTGGTTGCCCAGCGCGTAGTACGCGGATACGGTCAGATTGAATCGGCCGAAATGTCCGTCGCCGTTGTAGCCTAGGTAGCCGACGTTGTAGGTACGTGGGGATTCCAGGCCGATGGCTGCAGGGCGCTGGATGAAACCATTCGAGTCGTAAAAGGTGCGGTTTTCCCGGTTGACGTTGTACAGCAGGGTAGCCTGAGACGTGAAGCCGGTCGAAGGCAGGTCCTGGCGGTACAGATTTGCGACGAAGATATAGTCGCGGCGAGGGGCGATCGTCACGTCATTCAGGCCGGAATTGATGTCTTTTTCCAGTCTGCGGAAAAGCGCAAAATTATACTGCCAGCGGTTGCTGTCGCGGGTGCCGAAAAGGCGGATACCGGGCTGGTTATCCTGGAAAAGGAAACCGCGGAAGTCGCTCGAGAACGGCTGCACGCCGATGCGCAGGTCGTCGAAGTCGTAGCGTGTTCCGGGGTTGCGCAGGTCCCACGTGACAAACAGTTCCTGCACGCCGATGAAAGCATCATCGCGCGTGGTACCGAAGGTCGGATCAATCTGCAGCGCACGGACTTCGTCGGTCTTTACGCGGTTGTAGTTGAACGCGAGGGTGGCCTTGTACTCGACATCGGCCGGCTTGAAGGTGGTGTTGCCTTCGTAGTACAGCGCAGTCGCAATCAAGGTCTGGGCGAAGATCAGCTGGTTGACGCTGCCAAGCGTGTCGTTGGTGCCAGGCTCTGTCGCCGATTGTGGCGCGCGCGGCGTCGGCAGACTGCGCGGTTCGAGCAGGGTGTCGGAAACCACCGAAATGTTGAGAAAGTGATCTTTCCCATCGATCGGCTTGTCGGCCTTGAGCAGGTTCTGGTTGTAGGGGTCGTACCAGGGATGCTTGAATCCCAGCGATTCCATGATGCGCCAGCGATCCGGCACCGGAATGAACTCGCCGGCCAGGTCTACCGGTGCGGGATCGACCGCGTCCGGATTCTGTGGTGGCGTTTCGACCCAGCGCTCCCAGCTGTGGCCGGGACGACGACGCGGAATTTGTGAAGAATTCGGATCGTAGGTCGGTGCCGGCAGTACGCCGATCAGCTCCATCCAATGTGCGGCAGCGAGTGACGCGTTCTGCGCAGAGGCCGGAAGTGCGGCGACGAGAGCGACCAGGGCAGCGATCGTGGGCAGCGGCGTTGGGCGTCGGATGCGCATATCACTTGCCCTCGCAGGCGAATTGTTCGGTGGAATCCAGGAACGGCGACTGCGGACAGCCCACGTAATTCAGACGCGCTCCCGAAGGCACGAGTTTGTCTGCGCGCCGGTTGGTGGGGCCATTGCCGACGCCATTCGCCAACGCGACGCCCGCGTTGTGCAATCCAAGGAAGGCGACGAGGTCGCTCTGATCCGAGCCGTCGCCGGACGCGCCGACGCCGCCGATCAGCTGGCCATTTCGATAGATCGGAAAACCGCCGGGAAACAGCGTGATGCCATTCGGCAAGCGCGCTATGCCCGTGCAGTTGCGCGGAACGTCAGGTACCGGTGTCGGGTTCGCCGGAGTCGGGGCCGGGGCAAGGGCTGCGCCGTCCAGGGTCAGGGCGAAACCGCGCTGATTCAGATAGTACGCGACGTGATTGGCGATACCATTGTATACAAGATCCAGTTCCAGTCCAGTCGTGAACGGGCTCCAGTTTGCATACGGCAGGCTAAGCGGACCCGGCGGCGTGCCCGGAACGCCATCCGGATAGAACGGTCGCGAGAGGTTCGCGATCGAGCGCAGCGAATAGATCACGTCGCCGTCGCTGAATGCATTGGGCAGACCAAGGAAGCTGCGCAATTGCGGTACGTAGCGTGACGGCAGGCTTTGTGCAACCGTGGACAAGTCCACTCTGCTGGCGGCGACGTTGACTGCGGCGCGCAGGAAGCGCGCGGCACCGGCCGACTGGATGTCGGCTGCCGTGAACGTGCCGGAGAAGAATGCCGCCGAACGTGCTTTCTGCGTGGTGACATCGACCGCGTCAACCAGCGCGTCGCGCGTGCGGGCAATCGCGAGAACCACGCCGTTGCTGTCGACTACCACAATCGTTTCGCCGGCCTGTGAGCCCAGCGGCTTGCGCACCTGGGCGCGCGTGCGGTGCGCGACCATCAGGGATTGCTTGACGATAGTGCGGACTTCTTCCTGAGTCAGGGCGCCCGAACCTTCGGTGCCCGCGCGCGGAGGAAAACGATTGGTGCCCGTGCCGTCGTCGAGCACAAAGGCATCCATGCCCGGATAGTCCGTCGTATCCGGACGAATGCCGGACTCGACCTGACCAAACGCGAGGCCGCGCAGCACGACCGCATCCGCATAACCGGGAATCGCGAGCAGGGCCCCATCGCTGGAACCCAGCGAGGCAAAAGCAGGCGCGGTGGCCGGATCGCGGGCCAGATCCGAAAATTCCACATCGGTATAACGCAGGCTCAGGCCGCCCGCCGTGATCCGATCGGCGCGACGGTCGGTGGGTGCAGCGAAGCCGAAGCTGCCCGCGAGGGCCACCAGTTCATCGAGATTGCGGTCGCGATCGGTCGCGTTGTCATCGAGACCGTAGGTGTCGTCCGCACCGGATACCGCGACGGCACCGACAGGTACGCCAAGCTTGAACAACGGAACGCCGCCGGGATCCGGCGACAGGCCGATCGGCGAGCGATGCGGGCCGGGGCCAGTACCCGTGGTGAAGCGCGCACTGATGTCGGAACACGGCAATTGAGAAAACTGTACGCCGAACAGAGGGCCGGACGGCGAAGTGAGATCGCCGGGATTGAAATGCTCTTGTGCAATCTGCCCCGCCGTGCGCGACGTGAACGCATTGCCCTCGGACGAGAAGTAGATCGCCGTGAGGGCCTTGGCGATGGTGCCGAACTCGGTCGGCACATCGAGCCCTTCGAGCCCGCCGACGACGCCGCGTCCGGTACTGACCTTGACGGTCACCGGTGCGCCGGCCATGGCATAGCTCGCGAGAACGTTGCCAACCCGATCGACGACCGTGATGACGGCTGGCTTGCCCTGGCCGCGCGCTTCCGCGACCGACTGCGCGATGACCTTGCGCACATCATCCTGGGTCAGGAACGACTGCGCCGTGGCGCAGGAGCCATTGCATCCCGAGTCGGACGGGCCGGGGTTGACGGGAGGCGAAGTGCCTACCGAACTGCCCGAATTGCTGCCGCCGCTGCAGGCTGTCAGAGCCAGACTGAGGCCCAGCAGCAGCCCGCGTGTTTGCGATCTCCCCATCGCACTCTCCTTAGAGTGTTCGTTGCCGCGATGAAGCGGCAGCGTGTTCCGCGTATTTGGTTCCCCGAACCGGTCCGATCATAACGCAGGGGCGCTACAACTGGCGCAGCTTGAGGGTGGTGGATTGATGGTAGCCGTGACAATCGATGCAGGTGCTGGCCACTTTGCTGCCGCCATTCTCGCCGGCATGGCACTGCTTGCAGTTCGCAATGCCTGGGATCAGCAGGTCGGTCGCGCTGGGCGAGGTCTCCGCCGCGTGACAATCCTTGCAAGTCATGGTCCCGTGCTTGGCATGCGTGAACTTGGCGTCGCCATACCATTGTCCCGCCACCCGAACCGGTGCGATCTTCCAGTTCGCGTCGCCGGCAGGCGGGGTGATGGTGTGGCAGGTCACACAGGCGCGGCCGGTGAAGACGCTGTCCGCGATGCGCCGCGATTTCTCCCGCGCCCAGGCGAGTGCTTCCACCTGCTCCTGGCGCGACAGGCTGGGTTCGCCGGGCCGGCGGCGCTGCTGCACAAAGCCAGGAGCCGACGTGTCGTCATAGCCCCCCTCGAGCGCACGCTTGGCGTAGAACTCGTCCAGAGTAAATACCACTTCGGCAATTTTAGCATGTGGAACTTCGCGATCCGGCGCGAGCGTGTCGAATCCGAGCCGGTGGCAGTCGTGGCACATCGTCTCGAAAGCGATTGGTTGCATGCGCAGGCCGCCGGCGTCGTTGCTGTGGCAGTTCGAACAAACCAGGCTGCGTGTTCCACCTGGGGTATTGAGACCGGGCTTCAGGTGTTTCAGATGGTTGAACTTGAGGCCGGAATTTTCCTTCAGCGAATCGGTCAACGCCGTGAGCTGCGGTGCGAATTTTCCGGCGTTGTCCCACGCTGGCAGGCGCACGCGGAAATCCGGATGCTGCTTCGCAAAATCACTGACTCCATCCAGGGTGCTGCTGCCTGCCGTGCGCGTTTTCAAGTCGCGATGGCAATCGCTGCACAGCGATTGGTCAGTGCGCACCATGCCGCTGCGGCCTTGATGATCCTGGTGACAGGTTGCGCAACGTGCCTCGCCAAGGGCCGGCAGATTGAACTTGGCCGGATCGGCGTGCGCCGCGACACTCTTGTGGCAGGACACGCAAGCGGTGTCGCGCACCTGCAGAAAAGCGTGTTCGTGGCAGCGCGCACATTCGTCACCGAAAAAGCGATGCGCCGCGTCGAGCGGTCCGGGATTCCAGCTCAGGGTCGAGGGCAGCGGCGAATGTGCCAGCAGCTTTCCGATCGCCGGGCTGAAGTGCGAAATTGCCGGCAGAATCAGGCCGAGAACAAGTACCGCGACGAACGCGATCCAGGACGGGCGTCGTTTGCTGATCCAGGTCTGCTTGAGTGAGGTCGGTTTGGACCGCTTGGCGGTCGCCGCGGCTTGTTCGCTCTTGTCCAGCGCACTGACCTCGACGGCCGCATCGAAGTCGCGTGGCGGATCGAGCAGGGTAATCCTCGTGCCGGCCAGTTCGATCGTCGCGCCGGGGCCCACATTGATCGCGTAAGTCAGTTGGCCGTTGACGCGAATGCCAGCAAGGATCAGCGACTCGACCGAATAGCGACCCGCGCTCTTCGCGGTGACCTTCGCGTGATTGAGGGCTGCGCGCAGATCGGGCAGGAAAATGGCCTGATCGGCGCCGCGTCCGATTGACAGCACTTCGCCGTAGTGCACGTCTTCTTCATAGGCGACGGCACCTTTGCCCTGCTTGAGGACTCGTCGGACTAGCCAGCGCATGAGATGGAGTTCACTGCGTTCCCTTCCTCAAATCCATTCGGGCCATTGTTCGATGGCGCTTCAAATTCCACTGTTCCCCAGATGCCCCGGTGCACGAGGCCACGCAACCCGCTTGCGACTCCTCGATCGCACCATTTCGCGGAGCGTTGCCGTTCGGCATCCTGCCTCACCAGCCAGCCACCGCGCACGATGCGT